>NZ_JBHZEN010000028.1:0-210587 GCF_050958625.1 Amycolatopsis sp. 3B14 | reverse complement strand
TGCATATCACCTTGAGCCAGGGCCCCAAGCTTTGGGTTTTCGGCCGCCGGACCCAGCGCGGGTTGCGGCCCTGGCTCAAGGTGATCGTTGCGTGTCAGGCGACGGGATGACCACCCAGCTACCTTGGGTTCAAAGCCCTGGCGCTACGCGCCCGTGTACAGCAGGACGTTGGGGCTGTTTGTTCCTGCGCTGGTCACCTTGCCCGTCGTGGCTGCTGCCACCAGTGCGTCTCGCACCTGCTGGGGCGTCGCGGAGGTGTGGGTTGCCAGGTAGAGCGCTGCGGCTCCGGCGACGTGGGGCGTTGCCATCGAGGTGCCGCTGATGGTGTTCGTCGCGCTCGTGCTGCCGATCCAGTCCGACTTGATGCTGCTGCCGGGCGCGAAGATGTCCAGGCAGCTGCCGTAGTTCGAGTAGCTCGCCCGTGCGTCCGTGCTCGTCGTGGCTCCGACGGTGATCGCCGCCGGGACGCGGGATGGGGACGAGCTGCAGGCGTTCGTGTTGCTGTTGCCCGCCGCGACCGCGTACGTCACGCCCGCCGCGATCGAGGCCTTCACCGCGTTGTCCACGGCCGTCGACACACCGCCGCCGAGGCTCATGTTCGCCACCGCCGGCTTCACCGCGTTCTGGGTGACCCACTCGATGCCGGCGATCACCTGGTCGTAGGTGCCCGAACCCTCGCAGTCGAGCACCCGCACGGCGGTCAACTGCACCCCCTTCGCCAGACCGTACGCCGAACCACCGACAGTTCCGGCGACGTGCGTGCCGTGGCCGTTGCAGTCGCTGGCGTTCGAGTCGCCGTCGACGAAGTCGTAGCCGGACGTCGCGCGGCCGCCGAAGTCGCTGTGGCTCAGGTTGATGCCGGTGTCGATGATGTAGGCGTGCACGTTCGACGCGGTGGTCGAGTAGTTGTACGCCTGGTTCAGCGGCAGGTTGCGCTGGTCGACGCGGTCCAGGCCCCACGACGGCGGATTCGCCTGCGTGGCGGTGATCGTGACGCGCCGGTTCTGCTCCACGAACGCCACCGACGGATCGGCCGCGACCCGCTTCGCCTGCGACTCGCTCATCGACGCCGAATAGCCGTGCAGCGCACGCGAGAACGTCTGCCGCACGTTGCCGCCGAGTTTGCCGGTTACCTCGCTGACCAGCGAAGACACCGGTGACGACGATTCCTTGAACACCACGATGTAGCTGCCGGAGATCGCGCCGGGCGCATCCGCGCCGACGATCGACCCCTCCTGGGCGGAAGCCGGGGCGGTGAACCCGACGGTCGCGACCGCCGCGGCCGCGAGCGCCACACCGGCTGATCTGGCCTTGCTGAGCAGGGACTTGGACATGAGTCCTCCTTGGCAGGGCCGGCGCGATGAGCTGGGGAATCGCTCACCGCGCCGCAAGGGGTGAGACTTTTTCACGGTAGGACCGCGCTACCGCCCCGCGGAAGGACTGGCACCCGGGTGGCTCCCGGCGAAAGTAGGGCGGACCAGCCGCCCGGTCTGGATCAGTCCGCTGCCGTGACGCCCTCGATCACGTCCAGCACCTGCCGCGCCGTCACCGCCCCCACGGCCTTGCCCGTCTCGTCCACCACGACCCCCAGCCCGGCCGGCGACGACAACGCCGCGTCCAGCGCGCCCCGCACCGACGTGCCGCGCCGGTAGAGCGAACCACCGGCGACCAGGTCCGACTCGGCCAGCCCGCCGTCCACACTGGACCCGGGAGCCAGCCAGCCACGCGGCTGCCCGGAATCGTTCACCGCGAGCAGCCACTCCTCCGTCGGACCGGAGACGTTGTCGCCCAATGGAACCGTCGCCACCGAACGTACTTCCACACCAGTGGAGTCCACAAAAGACAGTCCACGGTAACCACGGTCGCGGCCCACGAAGGACGCCACGAAGTCGTCCACCGGGTGCCGCAGCACGTCGGCCGGCGTGCCGTACTGCGCCAGCCGACCGCCGACGCGCATCACGGCCACCTTGTCGCCAAGCCGCACGGCCTCGTCGATGTCGTGGGTGACGAACACGATCGTCTTGCCCAGCTGCGACTGCAGCCGCAGCAACTCGTCCTGCAGGCCCTCCCGCACGATCGGGTCGACGGCCGAGAACGGCTCGTCCATCAGCAGCACCGGCGCGTCCGCGGCCAGTGCCCTGGCGACCCCGACCCGCTGACGCTGACCACCGGACAGCTGCGCCGGATAACGCTTCCCCAGCTCCGCGGGCAGACCGACGATCTCCAGCAGCTCTGCCGCGCGGTCGCGCGCCTTCCGCTTGCCCCACCCGGACAACACGGGCACGGTGGCGACGTTGTCCAGCACCGTCCGGTGCGGGAACAGCCCGGCGTTCTGGATCACGTACCCGATGCCGCGCCGCAGCACCGGCGGGTCCTGCTCGCGGATGTCCTTGCCGTCGAGCAGCACCCGTCCCGAGGTCGGCTCGACCATGCGGTTGATCATCCGCAGTGACGTCGTCTTCCCGCAGCCCGACGGCCCGACGAACACCGTGATGGTGCCGTCCTCGACCGTCAGGCTCAGATCGTCGACGGCGAGCGTGCCGTCCGGGTAGCGCTTGGTCACGCCGTCGAACTCGATCAACACGCCCTCCCAGCGAAAGCCTTCCCGGAGACGCGCCCAGCGCCTCCGGGAAGGTCCAGCTTAGCCGGTGACGCCGTCCTCGATCGCCGCCTTCGCCACGGCGGCGGCGACCTCGGGGGCGACGCGCGGGTCGAGCGGGCTCGGCACGATGCGGTCCGGCCCAAGGTCGTCCTGCGCGACGGCGACGATCGCCTCGGCGGCCGCCAGCTTCATGTTCTCGGTGATCGCCCGCGCGCCCGCGTCCAGCGCGCCCCGGAACACGCCGGGGAAGGCGAGCACGTTGTTGATCTGGTTCGGGAAGTCGCTGCGCCCGGTCGCCACGATCGCCGCGTACTTGGCGGCCTCGTGCGGGTGGACCTCCGGGTCCGGGTTGGACAACGCGAACACGATCGGGTCATCGGCCATGTCGGCCAGCAACTCCGGCTCGATCGTGGACCCGGACAGCCCCAGGTACACGTCCGCCCCACGCAGCGCCTCGGCCAGGCCGCCACGCAGACCGGCCTTGTTGGTGGTCTGGGCCAGCTTTTCCTTGACCGGGTTCAGCCCGTCCCGGCCGGAGTGGATGATGCCGCGCGAGTCCAGCACCGTGACGTCGGCGACACCGGCCTCCTGCAGGATCTTCGCGCACGCGACACCCGCGGCGCCCGCGCCGGAGACGACCACCCGCTGCTGCTTGATGTCCCGGTCGAGCACCAGGTTCGCGCCACGCAGCGCGGCCAGCGTCACGATCGCCGTGCCGTGCTGGTCGTCGTGCATGACCGGGCAGTCCAGCGCCTCCTTGAGCTTGTCCTCCAGCTCGAAGCAGCGCGGCGCGGAGATGTCCTCCAGGTTGACGGCACCGTAGGACGGGCGCAGCCGCACCAGCGTCTCGACGATCTCGTCGACGTCCTTGGTGTCCAGCACCAGCGGGATCGAGTCCAGGCCGCCGAAGGTCTTGAAGAGCACCGACTTGCCCTCCATGACGGGCAGCGACGCGCTCGCGCCGATATCGCCAAGCCCCAGCACCGCGGTGCCGTCGCTGACGACGACCACCAGCCGGTGCGCCCACGTGTAGCGCTGGGCCAGCTCGGCGTTCTCGG
Source organism: Amycolatopsis sp. 3B14 (assembly GCF_050958625.1). Lineage (NCBI taxonomy): Bacteria > Bacillati > Actinomycetota > Actinomycetes > Pseudonocardiales > Pseudonocardiaceae > Amycolatopsis > Amycolatopsis sp. 3B14. Next base: position 206,927 of record NZ_JBHZEN010000028.1, on the reverse strand, counting down.
CGATGGCGCGGCTCGCCTTGGCCACCCCCGGCGTGTAGGCGATCGAGAGGTCGCGCGGCTGCGAGATCGGGCGCGTGGCCGCCACCGAGAGCTTGCCGCCCTCGTGACCGCGGAAGATCTCGTCGTCGGTCACCGGCGAGTAGTCGGTACCCGTCGGCGGCACTGCCTCGGCCGCCGTGCTCTTGCTGACCTCGTCGTTCATCGATGTCCCTGCCCTCGTATCAGAGGTCTGAGCGTAGGTCATGGAAATGAATCCCTCCCGGGACCGTGTGCGGGGACACTGCCCCATCCCCCAGTGGCGTGGTTGATCTCGCAGCTCGGTAGCCCGGGCGCGGTGGCGCCGGCAGCCGGCTCGGCGTCCGTCTCGGCCGTGCGGAGCCCTTGGTGAGGCGACGGCCGCGGACGCGGCGGTCCCCCCAGTGTTGCAGGCTCCGCACCGGTTGTGATGCCGAGGTGCGGTTGATGTCACAAAAAGGGGAGGTCAACGGGGTTCTAGCAAGACGTCCGTCCGGCTTGGGAGTGCCCCGCTAAGGTTCGGTGTATGGAGGTCCGCCAGCTCGCCGTCCCCGACGCCTACGAGTTCACGCCGCGTTCGTTCCCGGACCACCGCGGCCTTTTCGTCGCGCCGTTCCAGGAGGCGGCGCTCGTCGAGGCGATCGGGCACCCGCTGCACGTGGCGCAGACGAACCACAGCGTGTCCCGGCGAGGGACGATCCGGGGAGTGCATTTCGCCGACACGCCGCCCGGCCAGGCGAAGTACGTCTACTGCCCGCGCGGCGCGCTGCTCGACGTCGTGGTGGACCTGCGGATCGGCTCGCCCACGTTCGGCACCTGGGACGCGGTGCGGCTCGATTCGGTGGACTACCGCGCGGTCTACATCGCGGAAGGCCTCGGGCACGCGTTCGTCGCACTGGAGGACGACACCGTGATGGCCTACCTCTGCTCCACCGGGTACAACCCATCGGGCGAACACGGGATCACCCCGCTGGACCCGGAACTGAGCCTCCCCTGGCCGTCGGACCTCGCGCCGATCCTGTCCGAAAAGGACGAAGCGGCCCCGGCTCTCGCCGAGGCCGCCGCCGCCGGACTGCTGCCGGTCTACGCCGACTGCGTCGCCCACTACGAAAAACTCCGCGCGGGCTAGAGCCTCATCCGACGACGTTCACACGCTCATCGTCCGCGTGCGCGCCGAACTCGGCGACGCGCACCTCCGCGATGCGCTCGTACCGGCTGATCCGGTCGGTCCACTCCGCGTCGACGCCGAACGCCGCCTGCGCGAAGCCCACCCGCCGGACGGCCTCGGCCAGGCCCGGATCTCCAGGGGCCAGCAGCCGCACCGGCGCGTCGAGCGCCACGGTGTGCGGCGGCACGAAGTACTCGTCCGGCAGAACGGTGCGCGCATGGACGAGCGCGCCGACAGCGACGACCGAGCCGGCCCCCAACCGCGCGCGCTGCAGGACCGTCGCCGCGGTCGCTACGTAGACGCAAGGCGGTGGGGTGGACCTGCGGTTCACACCCGCGGTGCCGGATGCGGATTCCCCGCGCTCGCACGATCACGACCGGATTCTCGGCCGACCGGCCGCGAGCGTGCTGGCGGATTTCGGACGTCTCGTTCACCCGTCGGCTGAGACGGGCTAAAAGTCCTCCGCCAGCACCCGCGCGATGTTGCGCTCGGCCAGCGCGGTGATCGTGACGAACGGGTTCACGCCCGTGCTACCCGGGATCAGCGAGCCGTCCGTGACGTAGAGGTTGCGGTAGCCCTTCACGCGCCCGTACAGGTCGGTCGCCTTGCCCAGCACCAAGCCGCCCAGCGGGTGGTAGGTGAACCGGTTCTCGAACGCGCGGGTGTCGCCGAACAGGTCGTAGCGGTAGATCGTCCCGTTCGCCGAGTTGATCCGGTCGAACAGGCTCTTCGCCGCGTCGATCGACGGCTGCCCCTGCGCCACGTCCCACTGCAGAACGGCCTTGTCGGCACCCGGGTCGTACTTGAACCACCCGCGCTCGGGGTTCTTCGTGATCGCCAGGTACAGGCTCGCCCACGTCTCCAGCCCGGCGGGCACCGGCGCGATCTCGGCGAACACCGGATTGACCGGGTCCTCCCACGCGTCGATGCCGAGCGCGGGCATGCCCGACTCGACGGCGCCGACCGGGTCCCACACGTGGTTGGCCCGGCCCAGCATGACGTTGCCGTTGGTGCCCCAGCCCTGGCCGATGTCCTCGCCGAGGTCCGGCAGCTTGCCGGTGTCGCGCGCCCGCACCAGCAACTCGGTCGAGCCGAGGCTGCCCGCGCCGAGGAACAGGTACTTCGTCCCCAGCTGACGCACGCCGAGCACGTTGCCATCGGCGTCGATCTGCCGCACCGTCAACGTGTACGTGCCGTCCTGCTGCTGGGCGATGTCGCGGACCTCGGTGAGCGTCTGGATGGTGACGTTGCCGGTGCCCAGCGCGGCGGCCAGGTAGCTCTTGTCCAGCGAGCGCTTGCCGTGGTTGTTGCCGTAGATGACCTCCGAGGCCAGCGCGGAGCGGGGCACCTCGCCTGCCTCTTCGCGGCGCATGTAGTCGAAGTCGTAGACGCTGGGCACGAACGTGGTCTTCAGCCCGGTCTTCTGCGCGTGCTTCCGTGAGACACGCGCGAACTGGTAGGAGTCGCAGGTCTCGAACCAGTCCGGGTCGATGTTGTTCACGCCCAGCATGGAGTTCGCGAGCGGGTAGTACCTGCCGTACATCTCGTCGGCGTCGACCTCGGGCAGGATTTCCTCGAAGTACCAGCGCTTCGGCGTCACGGCCATCGCGCCGTTGACCAGGGAGCCGCCGCCGACACCGCGGCCGACGTAGACCGACATGTCGCCGAAGTGCACCCGGTCCAGCACACCGGCGTACGGGTCGATGTCGCGGTTGGCCAGGTCGAGCCACAGGAACGAGGCCAGCGGCGCCTCCGTGCGGTTCTTGAACCACGACGACCGGCGGTCCGGGCTGAGCATGTCCGAGAAGATCTTGCCGTCCTCGCCCGGCGTGTTCCACAGCTGGCCCATTTCGAGCATCAGCGTCGGGACGCCGGCCGCACCGAGGCGCAGCGCCGTGACGGCGGCGCCGTAGCCGGTGCCGACGACGACGGCCGGCGAGTAGTCGGTGGCCGCCGAGGCGGAGGTCCGGGTCGAGATCGTGGTCAGCCCGAGCGTGGCGGCGGAGCTGAGCGCGGTCAGGCCGAGGAACCGGCGTCGAGAGAAGGACATAACGCGAACCATATTCGGATCAGCCGCGCTTTGTAAACGGTGTTAATCCCTAGTGGGGCGATGCCAGGGTCGGCTCCGGGCTTTCCCCGATGGTGCCGTTTGCGCAGGTCGGACAGGATTTGGATCATGAAGATCGCGCTCGCAGCGGCCGCCGTCGCCGCACTCGCCCTGACGGTCACCAGCGCTCTCCCCGCCCGCGCCGCGGAGGACACGTTCGCGGACTGCCCCGCCCTGCCCGCCGGCGCCGACCCGAGCCAGTGGCGCTGCGAGGTGCTCGACTCGACCGCCACCATGTCCTTCGGCGACGTCCGGGACCTCCCGCTGGGCCCGATGCGCCTGACCTTCGCCGAGGGGCAACTGGACGGCCGGTACGCGCAGGTGTTCGGCGCGCTGAGATCCGAGCCGGTCGCGGTGCCCGGACTGCCGCGCGCCACGGTGCGGTTCGGCTACGGCGGCCACTCCGACTTCCAGTCCAACGACGAACGCAAGGGCGAGATCGACCTGGTCGCCGAGTTCGACGCGCCCTACCTGCCGCGCGACTGCGCGACCGGCGTCATCCACTCCGTCCTGCGGGCGGACGGGCCGACCGAGGTCGTCTCGACCGATCCGCTGACCCTGAAGTTCGCCACCTACGACCACGAACTGGCCGTGCCGGCGACGGAGAACTGCGGCCCGCTCGGCCGGGTGGTCGACCACCGGCTCGGCCTGCCCGCCGCGTCCGGGACGAACTCCTACGCCCAGACCACGACGGTCCGCCTGCGCGACTACTGACGTTTGGGCGTCACCCAGATCGTGATGGTGGCGGTGACGACGGGTTTGCCCGCCCGGTCGGAGATGACGACGGGCACCGGCAGTTCCACGCCATCGGCGCCGAACTCCGGGATCTCCGGCAGCTCGGCGACCGCACGGAGGCCCGTCTCCGCCTTCGCCACGTACCGCACCGTCATGCCCTTGGGCAGCCACCGGTGCGTGGCGGGCAGGGTCGACTCGGCGAGCATCCCCATCGCGATCTCCGCGAGGTTGCACGCCGCGATCGCGTGAAACGTGCCGATGTGGTTGTGAACACCCCACCACTTCGGCGCGCGCACCGCGCAGTAGCCGGGACGCAGCTCCTCCACGGTCGGCAGCACCGAACCGAAATAGGGCACACGCAGGCAAATCGCGGTCGAGAACAGTCGTTTGCCGCCGGGCAGCGCGCTCAGCCGCTGCCACAACGAGTAGGTCGAAACCACCGGCTCCTCCAATGTTACCGACCGGTAGCAAAGCAGACCGGTGGCTATATTCGCAAACGTGGACCACGAGCTCTTCCTCTTCCGCCACGGTCAGACCGAGTGGTCGGTGAACGGCAAGCACACCGGTCGCACCGACATCCCGCTGACCCCCGCCGGGGAGAACCAGGCGCGCGCCGCCGGCCTGACCCTGCAGACGCTCCGCAAGGGCCCCGCGCTGGTGCTGACCAGCCCGCGGCAGCGCGCGGTGCGCACGGCCGAGCTGGCCGGGCTGCGGATCGACGAGCAGACCGAGGACCTCGCGGAGTGGGACTACGGCGACTACGAGGGCGTCACCACGCCGGAGATCCGCAAGACCGTGCCCGGCTGGACCGTCTGGACGCACGAGATGCCCGGCGGCGAGACCGTCGAGCAGGTGACTGCCCGCGCGGACGCCCTGCTGGAGCGGGTGCGCGCGGCGCTGGCCGACACCGAGGTGATCCTCGTCGGCCACGGCCACTTCAGCCGGGTGCTGATCGCACGCTGGATCGGGCTGCCCGCCACCGCCGGTGTCCACTTCGGACTGGACCCGGCCGGGGTGACGGTCCTCGGCGACGAGCGCGGCGAGCCGAAGATCGAGCACCTGAACATCCCGCCGTCCTGACCGTAGCGATCCCGTACCACCGACGCGGTCAGCTCGCTTGAATCGAGGTCAACGAGGACAGGCCGGCGCCATCCAGCTCGCCTAGCGTCGAGCCGTGCACTCCTTCGCTCGGGCCACCCACGTCGGCAGCCTCCTCCGTCCCCCGCGACTGCTGAAGGCACGGGCCGACCACGCCGCTGGCCGGCTCGACGACGCCGGGCTGCGGCGTGTCGAGCAGGAGTCGATCCTGGTGGCGCTTTCGGCGCAGCAGGACAGCGGCATCGGCGTCTACACCGACGGCGAGTACCTGCGAACGGATTTCATGAGCAGGCTCACCGAGCACGTGGACGGTTTCGCCGCGCAGGCGCCGTCGCTGGAATGGCGGTCCGGCGACCACGCCGAGGAGGACAGCGACATCCTCCGGCTCATCGGGGGCAAGCTCGCCTACCGCGAACGGTTCACCGACCGCGAGGCCGCCTTCCTCGCCGCACACGCGCCCGGCCCGTTCAAGATCGCCATCCCGGAGGTCACGAACTTCGTGGTGGCCAACTGGGACCCGCGGGTCAGCGGCCCGCACTACCCCAGCCGCGCCGACATCGTCGACGACCTGGCGGCCGTCCTGCTGCAGGAGGCCGCCGCGCTCGCCGAGGACGGCGTCCGGCAAGTCCAGATCGACGCGCCGTGCTTCATCGCCTTCGCCAATCCGCGCATCCTCGGGCTCCTCGAGTCGGAGGGCATCGACGCGCGGGATCTGCTGCGCCGCTGCATCGAAGCCGACGCGGCCGTCGTCCGGCTGCTGCGCGACCGCGGCGTCGTGGTGGGCATGCACATCTGCCGCGGCAACTACCGCGGCCAGTGGTTCAACGAGGGTTTCTACGACGACATCGCGGCGGACGTGTTCGGCGGCATCCCGGTGGACCACTGGCTGCTGGAGTACGACACCGAACGTGCCGGCACCTTCGAGCCGCTCCAGCACGTGCCGGACGGGGTGCGGGTCGTGCTGGGCCTGGTCACGACGAAGACCGGTGAGCTGGAGGACGCCGACGAGCTCGCCCGGCGGGTGGACGAGGCCGCGCGGATCGTCCCGCTGGCGGATCTGGCGGTCAGCCCACAGTGCGGGTTCGCATCCGAGGTGCGGGGAAACCCGCTGACTTGGGACGATCAGCGCCGGAAGCTGGACCTGACGGTTACGGTGGCGCAGCGGGTCTGGGGCGGGGTCTGAGTCTGGCAGGATCGGGTGCAGCTCACCCGCCGAATCCTGGGAGTCCCCATGCCCGACAGCCGCATCCGCCGGATCCGCGAGTCCGATGTGGACGAAGTCGCGCAGCTGGTGCACGAACTGGCCGCCTACGAGAAGGCGCCGCAGGACTGCCACCTGACGGCCGACCGCCTGCGGGTGGCGCTGTTCGGCGACAACCCGGCGGTGTTCGGGCACGTCGCCGAGCAGGACGGCGAGATCGTCGGCTTCGCGCTGTGGTTCCTGAACTTCTCCACGTGGCGCGGCGTGCACGGCATCTACCTGGAGGACCTGTTCGTCAAGTCCGAGCTGCGCGGCTCCGGCCTGGGCAAGGCGCTGCTGGCGACGCTCGCGAAGGAGTGCGTTGACCGCGGCTTCGCGCGGCTGGAGTGGTCGGTGCTGGACTGGAACCCGGCGACCGGGTTCTACAAGTCCCTCGGCGCGACCCCGATGGACGAGTGGACCGTCTACCGCCTCACCGACACCGCGCTGGACAAGCTCGCGAAGCTCGCCTAGTCCTCCTCGCCGCGCTCCCGGCGGCGGCCGGCCATCCCGCCGCGCTCGGCGGCTTCCTCCTCCGTCTCGTCCTCGTGCTGCCCGAGCGCCCACGCCCGCGCGGGCTGGCGGAACAGCAGCACGATGATCGCCACGCCGAGGACGATGATCGGCACCCCGAACGCCGGCCGCCCGGACGGCCCGGCCATGTACCAGCCGACGCCCGCGGTGATGAGCGCCATCACCAGCCCCGGCGAGCGGGCCCAGGTGTGGCCGAACAGCAGCCCGATCGCGCAGCCGACGACGGCGAGCCCGAACAGCACGTAGAAGGCACCCTCGGCGAGCACGCTGGTCAGCGGCATGGAGTCACCGGGCGAGGCGAACAGCAGCGCGCCGAACACCAGCAGGCCGATCCCCGGCAGGACGGTCAGCGCGCCGGCCACCCTGACCTCGCGCGGAGCGGGTGAAATCTTGTCGGCGAGCGCCATCGCGAAGGGCCTTCCACCAGCGGCTGAGCGGCACGGGTGACCGTGCGTGAACGCCATCGATACTAAGCCACCCGGTCGGCCGTTTTCGAACCGCGGCCAACCGCGCCAAGATCTGGGTGTCGTCGATGAGCCGGCGGACGCCCGGGGTGCACTTGTCACGACGAACGGACCGTGCCGAACGACGGGAGGTCAACCGGCAGTCTTTTCGCAGTGATGAGGTTCGCGCTGACGCTTGGGATGCGCCCGATTGGCCTACCCTGCGAGCATGCGCGCGATTCTGGTGGTCAACCCGCAGGCCACGTCCACGACGGCAGGCGGGCGGGACGTGCTCGCGCACGCGTTGGCCAGCCAGGTGAAGCTGGAGGTCGTGGAGACCGACTACCGCGGCCACGCGCTGGCGGTGGCCAGGGACGCCGCACGGGACGGGGTCGACCTGGTGGTCGCCCATGGCGGTGACGGCACGGTGAACGAGGTCGTCAACGGCCTGCTCGCCGACGGGCCTGGCGCGCCGGTGCCCGCGCTCGGCGTCGTGCCCGGCGGGTCGGCCAACGTGTTCGCGCGCGCCCTCGGTGTTTCCCGGGATCCGGTGGAGGCCACGCACCAGCTGCTGTCGGCCATCGAGTCGGGCCGCAGCCGCCGCGTCGGGCTGGGCCTGGCGGACGGGCGGTGGTTCACCTTCAACGCGGGCCTCGGCTGGGACGCCGACGTGGTCGCCACGGTCGCCGACCGGCGCGGGAAACAGACCAACGCGCAGCTGTACATGCGGGCGGCGGTGACGTGCTACTTCCGCCCGCGGTCCCCCCGGTTGCCGCTCACCGTGCACGTACCCGGCGAGGAGCCGGCCGAGGTGCGGATGGCGTTCGTGTCCAACACGGATCCGTGGAGCTACCTCGGCGAGCGGCCCGTTCACCTCAACACCGGCAGCTCCTTCGAGCGGGGTCTCGGGCTGTTCGCGCTGCGCAAGCTGTCGCTGCCGCTGGTGTTCCGGCACGTCCGCCAGGCGCTGCGGGCGGAGGCCGAGCACCGCGGCAAGGCGCTCGTGAAGTACGACGACCTGGCGAAACTCAGCGTGACCGCGGAGGAGCCGGTAAACTTCCAGGTCGACGGCGACCTGATCGGCCGTCGGACGCAGGTGGACTTCACCAGCGTGCCCGACGTGCTGACCGTGCTGGCGTGAGTGATCGGTCCGGCGATCTGCAACTTGCCGTTCGTCGACGCACACGGTCCACTCACCGCATCGTCCTTCCCCCGCGAAGGCCGTTTCGGAGAGAAACCGCAGGTCAGCGGGGTCGCCTGACCAGGTGAGCTGACTCACCGATGTTGCGAAAACACTTGTCGAAAGCGGTGCTTCGTGAAAGCATTCACAAGCACCCCAAGAAACGATCCGCCATGACGACCTGTGGCGCAGCACGCTCTGCGCCCCGAGAAGGAGCTCACAGAAATGGACTGGCGCCACGACGCTGCCTGCCGCGACGAGGACCCCGAGCTGTTCTTCCCTGTCGGGAACAGCGGTCCCGCGCTGCTGCAGATCGCCGAGGCGAAAGCCGTATGCCACCGCTGCCCGGCAGCGTCCGAGTGCCTGGCCTGGGCCCTGGCCAGCGGCCAGGACTCCGGTGTCTGGGGCGGGATGAGCGAAGACGAGCGCCGTGCCCTGAAGCGCCGTCGTGCTCACATCGGCATGCGCACCGCCTGACCTCTCCACGCGCTGCGGCGTCGCTTAACGCGTCTCTTACGAGAGTACGCGGGACCTGACGCAGGGGCTCACACGCCCCCACTTAACGTTCGAAGGCCCGGCACCCACCTCCCGCGGGTGCCGGGCTTTTGAACGTCCTGAGCAGGGATTTTGGCTTTCGGCTGCTCTCGCCCGAGTGGGTTCCGCACATGCCCGGTGACGGTCCACCCGACTCCTGGGCTCCTGCTTTCGTCCGGCGTCGGCTCCTGCTCCGACCAACTCCAGCTGCCGCTCCTGCCTGGCGGCTGCTCCCGTTTCGTCACCGGCACCGGCCGTCGCCCTGTCTGAGCGCCTCCCATCCGCGCGAGACGCCCACTCACACGGGCACTGTTGGCCCTCTCGCCTAGGCACCATTGGCTGGCTCTCTCGCTGGCCCTCTCCGGCCTCTCGCCGGCCCTTTCGCGCTCCACGCACCACTGGCCTACCCACGCGGGCACGGTTGGCCACCTCACCGGACACGACTGGCCACCTCGCGCGGGCGCGACTGGCCACCTCACGCGGGCGCGACTGGCCACCTCACGCAGCCACCAGCGGCCACCTCGCGCGGGCGCGACTGGCCCACTCACCCGCGCCCCGACCGGCCACCTCACGCAGTCCCGACTGGCCACCTCACGCGGGTGCCAGCGGCAACCTCGGGCAGTCCCGATTGGCCACCTCACGCGGGTGCCAGCGGCCACCTCACGCAGTCCCGACTGGCCACCTCACGCGGGTGCCAGCGGCAACCTCGGGCAGGCGCGACTGACCCACTCGTGGGAAGCACACGACCGGCCACCTCACACACGCACCGGTGGCCACCCCATGCAAGCACGACTGGCCACCTCACCGCGGGCCACACGACCGGCCACCTCACGCAGCCACCAGCGGCCACCGCGCACGGGCGCGACTGATCCACTCACCCGCGCCCCGACCGGCCACCTCACGCAGTCCCGACCGGCCACCTCACGCAGCCCCGACCGGCCACCTCACGCAGCCCCGACCGGCCACCTCACGCAGCCAGGACTGGCCCCCTCAAGCAGGTGCAGCGGCAACCTCGCACGGGCGCGACTCGCCAACACAACCCGCCCACCCCAGCGGGCCCAAAAAAAACTACGGCCGCCGCCCCAGGGGAAGCCTCAACGCGGCCTCCGTACCGCGCGCCGCACCGTCCCGCAGCTTTCGCAACGACAGCGAGCCCCGCAGCTCGGACTCGACCAGGGTGCGCACGATCTGCAGCCCCAGCCCGTCAGCCCGCTCCAGCGAGAACCCGGACGGCAACCCCCGGCCGTTGTCGCGGATCAGAACATCCAGCCAGCGCGCCGAGCGGCTCACCACGATCTCCACCTTGCCCGGCCGCCCATCCGGGAAGGCGTGCTCCACCGCGTTCTGCACCAGCTCCGCCAGCACCATCACGAGCGGCGTCGCGATCTCCGCGACCACCACCCCGAACGAGCCGGACCGGCTGATGCTCACCCGCGACTCCGCGGTCGCCACCTCGCCGACCATCGGCAGCACGTTGTCCAGCAGCTTGTCCAGGTCGACCCGCTCGTCGACCGACACCGACAGCGCCTCGTGCACCATCGCGATCGACGCGACCCGCCGCACGGACTCCGTCAGCGCCTGTCTCGCCTCGGCATTCGAGGTGCGCCGCGACTGCAAGCGCAGCAACGCGGCCACCGTCTGCAGGTTGTTCTTGACCCGGTGGTGGATCTCCCGGATCGTCGCGTCCTTCGACAGCAGCGCCCGGTCCCGCCGCTTCACCTCGGTCACGTCCCGGCACAGCACCAGCGCCCCCGCCGGCTGCCCGTGCGGCCGCAGCGGCAACGCCCGGAACAACACGACCGCACCCCGCCGCGACTCGGCCTCCGTGCGGCTGCCCGGCTTCCCGTCCAGGGCGTCCAGGATCCGGTGCGCGACCTCCGTCGCGTCGAACGGGTCCCGGATCAGCGACCGCGTCAACGGCGCCAACCGCGTCCCCACCAGGTCCGACTCGTGGCCCATCCGGTGGTACGCCGACAGACCGTTGGGGCTCGCGAACACCACGTTGCCGGCCGCGTCCAGTCGGATCAGCCCGTCCCCCACCCGCGGGCTCGTGTGCACGTCCGTCTGGCTGTCCACGTGCGGGAACGTGCCGTCGACGATCATCTGGCACAGATCGCCCGCACTACCCAGGTAAGCCACCTCGAGCGGGCTCGGCACGCGCGGCGCGGCCAGGTTCGTCTCACGGGACAGCACCGCGATCACGTTCGAACCGAACGTGACCGGGATCGCCTCCCGGCGCATCGGCAGATCGCGGTACCAGTGCGGGTCCTCCTCGCGGCAGATCCGGACCTCCCGGATCGCCCGCGCGAGCTGCGGGTGGTCCGCCACCGTGAACCGCGCGCCGACCACGTCCTCGGGGTGCGCGGTGGGCGCCGTGGTGGGGCGGGCCTGCGCGACGCACACGAAGTCGCCGCCCTGCTCGTTGTGCTCCGGCGACACCGGCACCCACAGCAGGAAGTCGGCGAAGGACAGGTCGGCGAGCAGCTGCCACTCGGCCACCACGGCCTGGAGGTGGTCCGCCGCCTCGCCGGACAGGCCGGTGTTCTCGGCCAGCAGGTCGGAAAGTGTCGTCACGCTGGTACTCCTCCTCGGGGCAGCTCAAGTGAACCAGAGCGGGACCTTCCCAGCACCCGTCGGGGCGAACCTGAGACACTGGTGGGCAGATCGCGACCAGGGAAGGAGCAGGCATGTCGAAGCGAGCCCGCAAGCGCCGCGACCGCCGGAAGAACGGCGCCAACCACGGCAAGAAGCCCAACAGCTGAGTTCGGGCAACGAGAAAGGCCCCGGTGTCATGCACCGGGGCCTTCGTCGTGTCCGGGGTACTACTCGGCGTTCTGCTCGAGCCGGACCTCGGTCCGCTCGATCGTCAAGTCACCGCGCCGCTCGACCGTCTGGTAGATCGACGCCCGCAGCTTCTGCTTGAACTCGTCCGGTGCGGTGTCGCCGCCGCACTTGCGGTGCAGGAGCTGCTTGAGCTGCTCGTCGATGCCGTACTCCTCGAGGCACGGCGGGCAGTCCTCGATGTGCTTGCGCAGCTGCGCGTCCCGCTCCGGGCTGCACTCGCGATCCAGCAACAGGAAGATCTCGGCGAGCGCCTCGGAACAGCGGACGTCGTCCTTGTGCGGCTCACGACCGGTGGTCATCGCGCTACCTCCTGCTTGGCGCCGCGGATGAAGCCGCGCTCGCGCGCGACGTCGGCGAGCAGGTTGCGCAGCTGGGCGCGGCCACGGTGCAGGCGGGACATCACGGTCCCGATCGGCGTGTCCATGATCTCGGCGATTTCCTTGTAGGCGAAGCCCTCGACGTCGGCGAGGTACACGGCGAGCCGGAACTCCTCCGGCAGCTGCTGCAGCGCGTCCTTGACGTCGCTGTCGGGCAGCCGGTCCATCGCCTCGACCTCGGCCGACCGCAGACCGCTCGAGGTGTGGCTCTCCGCCTGGGCGATCTGCCAGTCGGTGATCTCCTCGGTCGGCTGCTGCACCGGCTGACGCTGACGCTTCCGGTACCCGTTGATGTAGGTGTTGGTGAGGATGCGGTACATCCAGGCCTTGAGGTTCGTGCCCTCCTTGAAGGAGGCGAACGCGCCGTAGGCCTTGAGGTAGGTCTCCTGCACGAGGTCCTCGGCGTCCGCCGGGTTCCTCGTCATGCGCAGAGCGGCCGAGTACAGCTGGTCCAGCAGCGGCATCGCGTCGCGCTCGAAGCGCTCGGCGCGCTCTTCGACCGGCTCCTGCTCGGAGCCGGATTCGGGCACCGCGGAGTTCTGCGTGCTCGGCAAACCGTTCCCTTTCCCATCCGCGTCGAAGCGGTCCACACCCGTGGCCGGGTGCGCATACGACAGCTTCGAGGATACGCGGACGGGCTTGGCCGGGCCGGGTACACCGGCCGGCCGGGTGACGGCCTGCACACGGGCTCGTCGATCAGCAAGCTTTGACGGCACGTCCCTGTCAACACCGCACGATCCGGGCACATTCCCCGCCGCGGGAAAAGGACTTGCGCCTCCCGGCTAACGTGCACCCCATGGCCGGGAAGGGAACGCCGGCGACCGCCCTGCTCGCGAAGCAGAAAGTCGCACACAAGCTGCACGCCTACGACCACGATCCGAAGCACGAGTCCTACGGCCTGGAAGCGGCCGAGGTGCTTGGGCTCGAACCGGACCGCGTGTTCAAGACGCTGGTGGCCGATGTGGACGGAAAGCTGACGGTGGGCGTGGTGCCGGTCACCGGACAGCTGGACCTGAAGGCGCTGGCCGCGGCGGTCGGCGGCAAGCGGGCGAAGATGGCGGACGCGGCGGCCGCCCAGCGCGCGACCGGTTACGTACTCGGCGGCATCTCGCCGCTGGGCCAGCGCTCGCGGCTGCCCGTGGTGATCGACGAGACGGCGGAGAAGTTCGAGACGATCTACTGCTCGGCAGGCCGTCGCGGCCTGGAGGTGGAGCTGGTGCCCGCTGACCTGGTGCGCCTGACCTCCGCCACGGTGGCGCCCATCCGCGCCTGACCCGGCTGGCGGCACCCGGCCACGATCGCGCCGACACAGGCAGCGTACCTCGGGCGCGACGCCGCCCAGCCGACGCCTGCCGCCGCGGCCTGGAGGTAGAACTGGTGCCCGCTGACCTGGTGCGACTGACCTCCGCCACCGTGGCGCCCATCCGCGCCTGACCCGGCTGGCGGCACCCAGCCACCACCGCGCTGACCGGCGCCGCGGCGAGCACCGTGCCTCGGGCGCGACGCCGCCCAGCCGACGCCTGCCGCCTACGTCAGTGGCCGCAGCACCTTCGCGAGCCACTCGTGCACCGTGCGGTACACCGCTTCCAGGTCGGCGTCCAGCGCGTGCGTCCCGCGCACCACGACGACCTCGTGGTGCGGCCCCGGCTTCGGGCAGCCGAACGGGTCGGTCTCGCCCTGCACGACCAGCGTCGGGACCTCCACGGCGTCCAGCTCGGCCTGCCTGCTCTTCTCCGGCCTGCCCGGCGGGTGCTCCGGGAACGCCAGGCACAGCACCGCCACCGCCTGCCCGGCCGCCGCGGTCCGGCACGCCACCCGCGCCCCCGACGAGCGGCCGCCGAACACCATCGGCAGGTCGTCGAAGCGGTCGCACAGCTCCTCGGCCACCGCGAGCCACGCCGTGTCCAGCTGCTTCGCAGGCGCGGGCGCCCGGCGGCCTGCCACCCGGTAGGGCTGCTCGACCAGCGCGACGTGCACCCCGGCCGCCTGTCCCGCGCGCGTGGCCGCGACCAGGTCCTTCGCCTCGATCCCGCCGCCGGCGCCGTGGCCGAGCATCAGCACCGCCTCGCCGTCGGGCGCGCAATGCAGCTCCGCCATGGCCGGGCCGTGCGGTGTCGGGATCTCGATCCGGGTCATGGGTTCGGCAGGTCGAACAGGGCTTCGGCGGCGTCCAGGTCGGTGGCCGGCTCGACCCGCTCGATCAGCTCCGGGCCGTTGTTGCGCACGTTGCCGACCCGGTCGGACACCGGCCGCAGCTCGATGGTCTCCATCAGGTCCATCGGCGGCGCCAGCAGCTCGCCGACCTCGGTGCGGTCCGGGTCGAGCCAGTCCGCCCAGTTCCGCTCGTGGATGACCAGCGGCATCCGGTCGTGCACGTCGGTCAGCCGCCCGGCCGCGTCGGTCGTGATGATGGAAAAGGTGATCAGCTGCGGGGCATCCGGGGCCTTCGGGTCACGCCAGGTGTCCCAGATCCCGGCGAAGGACAGCGAGTGGCCGTCCGGCCGGGTCATGTAGAACGGTTCCTTCTGCTTTCCCGTGCGCCGCCACTCGTACCAGCCGTCGGCGGGCACCAGGCAGCGCCGCTGCGCGAGCGACTTCTTGAAGGCCGGCTTCTCGGCCGCCGTCTCGGCGCGGGTGTTGATCATCCGGTTGCCGACGGACACGTCCTTGGCCCAGAACGGAACCAGCCCCCAGCGCATGACCCGCAGGCTGCGCACGGCTGGCTCGTCCTCCAGGACCTGCCCGTCGGCATCCCGCGGGTGCCGCTGCACCACGGTGACCACGTTCTTGGTCGGCGCGACGTTGTAGTCGGCCTCGCGCGCCTTGCCGTCGGTCTCGTCCACGGCGTCGAACTCCTGGGCCAGATCGGCCGGGTTCTTCTTCGCCGCGTAGCGGCCGCACATCTCGCCCAACTCCTTCGGACCGGCTGCGGATAACCCATCGTGACACGGGTGGCGCACCACTGGCGAGCGGGATGGGGGATCATCTGTGCTCGGAAGGAGGCTCGGGGCTTGGCACGCAGGGACTGGCGCGATCTGGACGAAAGCGATGTCCGCGTGCGCCCGGGAAAGGGTTCGCGCCCACGCAGCAAGCGCAGGCCGACCCACTCCGACGCCACCCAGGCGATGGTGATCGCGGTCGACCGCGGCCGTTGGACCTGCGCGATCGACAGCGACCCCGGCCGCCTGGTCACCGCCATGCGCGCGCGTGAGCTGGGCCGGACCCCGGTCGTCGTGGGCGATCAGGTCGGCCTGGTCGGCGACACCAGCGGCGAACCGGGCACGCTGGCCCGCATCGTCCGGGTCGACGAGCGCACCAGCCTGCTGCGCCGCACGGCCGACGACACGGACCCGTTCGAGCGGGTGGTCGTCGCCAACGCCGAGCAGCTGCTCATCGTCACCGCGCTGGCCGATCCGCCGCCGCGGCCCGGGTTTATCGACCGCTGCCTGGTGGCCTGCTACGCCGGTGGGCTGCAGCCGGTCCTGTGCCTGACGAAGGCCGACCTGGCGAGCCCGGACGAGCTGCTGTCCCGCTACGCCGAGCTGGACGTGCCCGCGGTGGTGACCCGCTTCGACGAGGATTCGCTACCGCTGGCCGAAACCGTGCGCGGCCGGGTGTCCGCGCTCGTCGGCCACTCCGGCGTCGGCAAGTCGACACTGGTGAACCGGCTGGTGCCGGACGCCGAGCTGGCCACCGGTGAGGTCAGCGCGGTCGGCAAGGGGCGGCACACCTCCGTCGCGGCCGTCGCGCTGCCGCTGCCCGACGGCGGCTGGGTGATCGACACGCCCGGTGTGCGGTCGTTCGGCCTGGCGCACGTGACCGCGAACGACATCGTGGCCTCCTTCGACGAGTTCGCCGAGGCCGCCGAGGAGTGCCCGCCGGGGTGCGGGCACCTCGGACCGCCGGAGGACCCGGACTGCATGCTCGACGAGGTCGAGGACAAGCGCCGCCTGCCATCGCTGCGCCGCCTGCTCGCGTCGCGGGCGGGCATGGAGGTTTGATCTTCGCCCGGTTTGCCCATCCCAGTCGGTGACAACCCACATGGGGGACATTCGACTGAGGGATTCTTGTCATGCGCAAAATCGCTCTCCTGGCGGGTGCGCTGGCGCTGGTCGCCGGCACCACCGCCTGTGGTTCGACCGCCGAGTCCGGGCAGGCGGGCGAGACGCCCGCGCTGTTCGGCAACGCCCAGGAACTGGTGCTGGCCTCGTCCGGCAAGACCGGCCAGGCGCAGACGGCGAAGTTCACGCTCACCGGTTCGGTGGCAGGCCAGACCCTGGACGCCGGCGGCGAAGGGCGCTTCGCCGGGCCCTCGCCCGCGATGAGCATGACCATGACCGTCGCCGGGCAGAGCCAGGAGATGCGGGTCGTGGACGAGGTCCTCTACCTGAAGCTGCCGCCGGAACAGGCGGCGCGAGCGGTCGAGGGCGGCAAGCCGTGGGCGAAGGTCCCGGAGGACAGCGAGGTCGGCAAGGCCATCGGCGCGAGCATGGACCAGGCCGCCCAGGGCGACCCGACGCAGATCCTGGAGCAGATCCAGCAGGCCGGCACGATCACCCGCAGCGAGCAGACCACCCTCGACGGGCAGCCGGTGAGCCACTACTGGGTCAACCTGGACGTGGCGAAGGCCACCGACACGCTCAACACCGGTGAACTGCCACCGGAGGTGCTGGACAAGCTGAAGAACTCCGGCGCCGTCATCCCGGTCGAGATCTGGCTCGACTCCGACCAGCTGCCCGTGCAGGTGACACAGGACCTGACGCAGGTGATGCAGGCGGCGGGCGCGCCGGCCGGTTCGCAGAACGCCACGATGACGATGAAGTACCGCGACTGGGGCGCGCCGGTCGACGTCACGGCCCCGCCCGCCGATCAGGTCGGCGAGCTGAAGACCGCGAGCTGACGGAAGTAACGCCGGAGTCCTCTTGGGACATATCCCCGTTAGCCACCCGAAGACGGGTGGCCCCGACCAAAGGGGAATGTTCCACATGAAGAAAACCGCTCTCGCGTCCGGGATCCTGGCGCTGGTGCTCGGGCTCACCGCGTGTGGTGGCGGGGAGTCCGGCTCCAGCGGCGGGACCGCGGGGCCGACGCTGTTCGGCAATGCGCAGGAGCTCGTCCGGGCGGCGTCGGCGAAGACCGGTCAGGCGCAGTCGGCGAAATTCAGCATCTCCGGCTCGATCGCCGGCCAGCAGATGACCGGCTCCGGCGAGGGCCGCTTCAACGGCGCCGACAGCGCGATCGCCATGACGATGACCGTCGCCGGGCAGAGCCAGGAGATGCGCATCGTCGACAAGGTCCTCTACCTCAAGCTGCCGGAGCAGGCGCAGGCCGCGACCGGCGGCAAGCCGTGGGCGACGTTCCCGGAGGGCAGCGAGGCCGCGAAGACGCTGGGCGCGAGCCTCGAGCAGGCCGAGTCGAACGACCCGTCGAAGACGCTGGAGCAGATCGAAAAGGCAGGCACGATCACCCGCAGCGAGCAGACCACGCTCGACGGGCAGCAGGTCAGCCACTACTGGGTCACGATCGACGTGGCGAAGGCGTCCGACGAGCTGGCCTCGTCCGGCCTGCCCGCGGAGACGCTGGAACAGCTGAAGTCGATGAACGTGACCTACCCGATGGAGCTGTGGCTGAACAGCGACCAGCTGCCGGTGCAGATCACGCAGGACCTCGGCCCGGTGATGCAGGCCGTGGGCGCGCCCGCCGAGGCGCAGCAGGCGAAGATCACGATGAAGTACAGCGACTGGGGCGCCCCGGTCGACGTCACCGCCCCGCCCGCCGACCAGGTGGGCGAGCTCAAGATCGGCGGCTGACACCCGTTGTTGCGGCGCGGTCTCGGTTCGCCGGGACCGCGCCGTTTTCGGTAACGCGAGTGTCCCTTCGCGACATATGTCCGGTAGTTCACCCGGCAGAGGTGATCCGACCGGGGGGAACCCGCGTGAAAAAGTCAGCTCTGGTCCTCGTCCTCGCGCTGCTGGTCAGCGCCTGCGGCGCGAGCCCAGCCGCCGGGCCCGCCCTCTTCGGCGACGCGCAGACTCTGGTGCGCGCCGCGACCGAGCAGACGGGCAAGGCCCAGACGGTGCGGTTCTCCGTCGCGATGACCGTGGCCGGCCGCGAGACCACCGCCACCGGCGAGATGCGGTTCACCGAGCCCGGCTGGGCCATGAAGATCACGCACACAGCCGACGGCGTCACATCCGAGACGCGCGTGGTGGACGGCGCGCAGTACGTGTCGATCCCGGAACAGGCCCGCGGGCTCACCGGAGGCAAGCCGTGGGGCCGCTACCCGGCGGACAGCGCGAAGGGCAAGGAACTCGGCGCCATGATGCGCGAGTCCGGCCAGAGCGATCCCGCCCAGGTGCTCGACGACGTCCGCAAGGGCGGCACCATCGACCGCAGCGAGCAGACCACGCTCGACGGGCAGCAGGTCAGCCACTACTGGATCACCGTCGACCTGGGGAAGACCTCCGGGCTGCCGGAGATGGCAGGCCGGACGGCGCCGATGGAGTTGTGGCTCGACGCCGACCAGCTCCCCGCCCAGATGCTGTTCGACTTCAGCGGGCTCACGTCCGCGGGCGACCCGCAGATGGGCCCGATGACCATGCGCTACACCGGCTGGGGCGAACCGGTCGACATCGCCGCCCCGCCTGCCGACCAGGTCGCCGAGCTGCCCGCCGGCTAACCCATGTGCGGGTAGCCGATCGCGGTGGGCGCGTCGAACGTCTCCTTCACCGACCGCGGGCTCGTCCACCGGAGCAGGTTGAACATCGACCCGGCCTTGTCGTTCGTGCCGGAGCCGCGGGAACCGCCGAAGGGCTGCTGGCTCACGATCGACCCGGTCGGCTTGTCGTTGACGTAGAAGTTGCCCGCCGCGAACCGCAGCGTCTGGTGCGCCTGCTGCACGGCGGCCCGGTCGTCGGCGAACACCGCGCCGGTCAGCGCGTACGGCGAGGTGCGGTCGACCAGTTCGAGGATCTCGCCGTACGAGCCGTCGTCGTAGACGTGCACCGCGAGGATCGGGCCGAAGTACTCGGTGGCGAACGCGGTGTGCGCCGGATCGTCGGACACCAGCACGGTCGGCTCGACGAAGTACCCGATCGAGTCGTCGCAGTGGCCGCCGACCAGCACGTCGAGGTCGTTGTCCGCGTCCACACTGTCCAGCAGCCGCTGGTGCTTCGCGAACGCCCGCGCGTCGATCACCGCTCCGCCGAACACCGACAGGTCCGCGACGTCGCCGTACTTCACGGTCCGCGTCAGGTCCGCCAGCTCGTCCCGCAGCCCGCTGTCCCACAGCGACCGCGGGATGTACGCACGCGAGGCCGCCGAGCACTTCTGCCCCTGGTACTCGAACGCGCCCCGGACGAGCCCGGCCACCAGCTTCTCGCGGTTCGCCGAGGCGTGCGCGACGACGAAGTCCTTGCCGCCGGTCTCGCCGACGATGCGCGGGTAGCTGGCGTAGGTGTCGAGGTTCTCCGCGATCCGCCGCCACAGGAACTTGAACGTGGCCGTCGAACCGGTGAAGTGCAGGCCGGCGAAGCCGGGGTCGGCGAGCGCGACCTCGCTGACCGCGTGCCCGTCACCGGTCACCAGGTTGATCACGCCCGGCGGCAGGCCGGCCTCCTCGAACACCTGCATCGTGTAGTGCGCGGCGAGCTGCTGGGTCGGCGTCGGCTTCCAGACGACCGTGTTGCCCATCAACGCGGGTGCGCTGGGCAGGTTGCCTGCGATCGCGGTGAAGTTGAACGGGGTGATCGCCACGACGAACCCGTCCAGCGGCCGGTAGTCCATGCGGTTCCACGCGCCCGGCACCGAGTTCGGCTGCTCGGCGAGGATCCGGCGCGCGTAGTGCACGTTGAACCGCAGGAAGTCGATCAGTTCGCAGGCGGCGTCGATCTCGGCCTGCTGCACCGACTTCGACTGGCCGAGGATCGTCGCGGCGTTGAGCGTGTCGCGGTGCCGGCCGGCCATCAGGTCCGCGGCGCGCAGGAACACCGCCGCGCGCTCGTCGAACGGCATCTCCCGCCAGGCGGGAGCGGCCTCCTTCGCGGCGGCCACGGCGTCCGCGACGTCCTCGCGGGTGGCCTGCGCCGACGTGCCCAGCACGTGCGCGTGGTCGTGCGGCTGGACGACGTCGAAGGTGTCCCCGCCCGCCATCCGCCGCCTGCCGCCGATGGTCTGCGGCAGCTCGTGCTTGTCGCCCTCCAGCTCGGCGATCCGGCGTTGCAGGGACTCCCGCTCGGGACTGCCCGGCGCGTAGGTCCGGACAGGCTCGTTGACCGGGACGGGCACGTTCGTGATGGCGTCCATGCCTACCTCCTCGACGGCTGCTGTAAACGCTAGAGCAGGTCGAGGAGGAACGGCAGCTCCTGAGGCGCGTACCAGGCCAGTTCGTGGTCCTCCGCCTCGCCGAGGACGAACTCCGCGTCCGGGTCGCCGAGGTCCGCGGCGTCGACGACCTGAGCGGCCGCGCGCACGGCCTCCTCGGCCTCCTCCGCGTCGACGTGCACGGCCGCGACGTCCTCGTAGCTGATCGGCCCGGACAGCTTCACCACCGGCGCGTCCAGGTCCGGCCGCGGCGTCGCGTTCTCGACGTCGACCGAGATCACCACCCGGCGCGGGAGCTCCTTGGCGTCCTCCTCGGCTGCCCCGATCAGCCGCAGCGACGCGCGAGCGGCGTCCAGCAGCGCGACGTACTCCAGCTCCTCGGTGTCCCCGCTGAGGTAGGACTCGCGCAGCGCCGGGGTCAGGGCGAAGCCCGTCCCGCCGGGCGGCTGCAGCCTGCCGTCCGCCACCAGCCTGCGCAGCATTCCGATCGTGCCCGGAAGGTAGACCCTCACCAGCTCGCACCCTTCAGCTCTTCCAGCGAATCCTCGATCATCCCCGCGAGGACGTCCACATCGGACAGCGCCTTGCGGTCGCCGTTGAGTCCGAAGTAGACGCCACCGTGGTAGGACGTGACCCCGATGGCCAGCGCCTGGTTGCGCGCCAGCGGGATCACCGGGAACATCTCGGTCATCCTCGCCTGCCCCGCGTACAGCGGCACCTGCGGCCCCGGCGAGTTGATGACCACCAGGTTGAAGATGCGCCCGGAGAACGAGCCCGCCGCGCGGGCGGCGAGCGCGTGCATCGTCGCCGGGGCGAACCCGCCCACCTTGAGCATCGCGCGGGCGGCCACCGAACGGCCCGAGTCGGCGTGCGCCCGCAGCGTGTGGCTGATGTGCTGGAGCCGCAGGACCGGGCTGGGCTCGCCAACGGGCAGGTCCACCAGGTACGGCTCGACCTCGTTGTTGACCAGCCCGGCCGGGGAGAACTCGACGGTGTCCGGTTCGAGCACGGCCAGCGGGACCAGCGCGCGGACCGTGGTCGCCTCCGAGACGCCCTCGCCGCGGGAGAGCAGCCACTCGCGCAGCGCGCCGGTGATGGCGGCGAGGACGATGTCGTTGACCGTGACGCCGTGCTCGGCGCGGATCTTGCGGTAGTCCTCCAGCCGCGTGCGCACCACGTCGAACACGCGGCCGCCGGAGACGTGCCGATTGAGCGGCCCGGACGGCGCCGGCTGCAGGACGCGGTGGACCGCGGCGGCGACCCCGCCGACCGCGTCGGTGACCTTGCCCGCCGTGGCGGACAGGTCGCTCACCACGTCACGCACGTTCTCGACGAGTTCACCCGGACGGCGGACCGCCTCGCTGACCGCGTCGAGCACCAGCTGGGCGGGGCTGGGCAGGCGGCGGGGCGTCCAGGTGTCCTCGTACGGCTCACAGGCCTGCGGCATCGTGTCCAGGATCAGCTGTCCCAGCTCGACGGTGCCGGCGCCGTCCACGACGGACTGGTGGGTCTTGGTGACCAGCGCGACCCGGTCGCCCGCGAGCCCCTCGATGAAGTAGGCCTCCCACAGCGGGCGCTCGTGGTCCATCGGCCGGGCCATCAGGCGGGCGACCAGGTCGTACAGCTGGTCGTCGGTGCCCGGGCCGGGCAGCGCCGAGCGGCGGACGTGGTAGTTGAGGTCGAAGTCGACGTCGTCCACCCACACCGGGCGGGCGAGGTGACCGGGCACGTTCAGCACGCGCTGCCGGTAGCGCGGCAGGAACGCGAGGCGCTGACCGACCAGGCACAGGAGCTGCTCGTAGTCGAACCCGTCGCGCGGCCGCTCGAAGACCGCGACGCCGCCCACGTGCATCGGCGTCGTCGCGTCCTCCAGGTAGAGGAACGACGCGTCGAGGGCGGAAAGGCGGTCGGGCATGAGGCGATCCTGACACATCCTGGTTCACTGGGGGCGTGGCTGAAACGACCGTCTCCCCGAAAGACCGATTCCTGACCGTCTACGGGCGCAAACCGGTGCTGGAAGCCCTGGACGACCCGGAGCTGCGGGTGGACAAGGTCATCCTTGCCGACACCGCCCGCGGTCCGGCCGCGGCGGAGATCCAGCGTGCCGCGAAGGCGGCGGGCGTGCCGGTGCAACGGGCGAGCGCGCACCGGGTGAAGGTGCTGGCCGGCAACGGCAAGCAGGACCAGGGCGTGCTGGCGGACGTGGTCGCGCCCCGCATGCGGCCGCTGAGCGCGGCGCTGGCCGACGCGCCGGCGCGGGTGCTGCTGCTGGACGGCATCACCACGCCGGCGAACGTCGGGATGATCCTGCGCACGGCGACGGCGGCCGGCCTCGGCGGGATCGTCGTGCCGCGGCGGGGTGTGGCGGCCCTGGATCCGCTGGTCGTGAAGGCCTCGGCGGGGGTCGCGTTCCGCGCGCCGGTCCTCCGCTGCGCCACGGCGGCCGAAGCCGCGTCCATGCTGACCGAGGCTGGATACGGATTGTATGCACTTGGTGCACAGGGCGGGTCGTCGCTGTTCGAGGCGCCGTTGCCGGAGCGGGCGGCGTTCGTGCTCGGCGGGGAGACGGCGGGGGTGAGCGACGAGGTCGCGTCGCTGGTGACCGGGTGGCTGTCGATCCCGATGCCGGGCGAGGTCGAATCGCTGAACGTGTCCGCGGCCGCGGCGGTGCTGTGCTTCGAACTGGTCAGGCGGGGAATAACGCGCTGAGTTCGGCGAGCGTGTCCGCCACCGAGGTGTGGTGCACGCCGACCATGCCGGCGGCGGTGGCGCCGTCGACGTTGACCCGCGAGTCGTCGACCATGACGCACCCGGTGACGGGGAGGCCGAGGCGTTCGGCGGTGAGCCGGAAGACCCGCGGATCCGGTTTGGCGATGCCGACCTCGCCGGAGAAGACGAACGCGTCGAAGTGGCGGGCGAGACCTCCGCGGCCGGCGCCACCGTCGAGACCTCCGCGGCCGGCGCCACCGTCCGCATTGGACAGCACTGCGGTCCGGATTCCGCGTTGGCGCAGGGCATCAACGGCGGCCAGCAGTTCGGCGGCGTCCGGATCGGTCAGGACACCGGCGTAGTCGAGCACCAGTCCTCGCAGCACGTGCGGACCCTACCGGCCCCGTTCACACCATCGGGCCAAGGCTGTCCGGTTCTACCGGGAGTGCCGCTCTAGGGAGCGGCATGACTCGACCGAGGGGGACCGATGACCGGACTGTGCAAGCTGTACCCGTACGAACCGAACCGTGGCGCGGCGCCGCCGGATTCGATTCCGGAACAGGCGGGGGCCGCCCGCACGTGGCGGCGCGGCCGTCCGGGCGAACCACTCGAACTGCGCCACGCGAGGACCGTCCTGACGGCAATCCTGGAAGTCCGCTCCGGACGGCGCGCGCCGGGCCAGTTGCGGGCGGTGGTCACGCCGCGGATGTACCAGCACCTGCGAGGCGCGCCGCCATCGCCCGGCCCGCGCTACACGGTGAAGTCGGTGCGGGCGAGCCACAGCGCGCCCGGCACGATCGAAATCTGCGGAACCGCGCACGCCGACCGCCGGGCGACCGCGGTGATGGCGAGGTTCGAACACTCCGAAGCCGGCTGGCGGTGCGGCTTCTTCACCGTGGTGCAGCCGCAGAGACACCGCTGACCTGCAGGCTCCGGCTCCTGGCGGACCTGCCAGGAGCCGGAGCCGCGCACCCACCTGCCGCGCGTGCGCTGTGCGCCAATCTGCAGGCCCAGCGGGCGCACGCCCAACAGGCGTGGGGTACCACGCGCCAAGGCGCGGTGCCCTCTGGGCGCAGCGGCACTCGCCCACCTGCATGGGCGCCCAGCGGGCACCAGGCGTGCCGCAACGACCGCCAAGCACGCGGCTGCGGCACCACTCACCCACCCCCAGGCCAACCCACCAGCGGACCCACGCCCGCCCCGAGAGCCGCCCACCGAAAAAACGCGGGGGCGGCACCACCGGTGCCGCCCCCGCGGAAACGCCCAGCTCAGCGACGCTTCTTGGTCTTCTTCGCCTGAGTGCGGGCAGCCGCGCGACGCTCCCGCCGCGTGCCCGCCGCGCCCTGGCCGTCGGAGGACGCCGTGGCCGTCCCGCGGGACTGCACGCCGCCCTGCTCGGCCGGCCCGGAGAAGGTCAGGCCCTGCTGCGGGTTCTCGTTGCCGAGCCCCTTGCCGCGCAGCGCGCTCGGCACCGGGGAGCGCGGCGGCTCGGGCTGCTGCTGCGGCACGGGCTGCGCGTGGCGCCCGTTGCCCGCCGCCGCCACAGGCGCGGCCGCGGCCGGAGCCGCCGCCTCCTGCGGCTGCGCCGCCTCGACCTGCAGGTTGAACAGGAAGCCGACGGCCTCCTCCTTCAGCGAGTCCAGCATGGCGTTGAACATGTCGAAGCCCTCGCGCTGGTACTCGATCAGCGGGTCGCGCTGCGCCATGGCCCGCAGGCCGATGCCCTCCTTGAGGTAGTCCATCTCGTAGAGGTGCTCACGCCACTTCCGGTCCAGCACCGAGAGCAGCACCTGCCGCTCCAGCTGCCGCATCGCGCCCTCGCCGACCCGCGCGTCGATGTCGGCCTCGCGCCGCGCGTAGGCCGCCTTCGCGTCCTCGACGAGCGCGTCCCGGAGCACCTCGGCACTGAGGTCCTCGTGCTCCTCCATCAGGTCTTCCCAGTTCAGCGACACCGGGTAGAGCTGCTTGAGCGCGGTCCACAGCTTCTCGTGGTCCCAGTCCTCGGCGTAGCCCTCGGCCGTGGCGCCGTCGACGTACGCGGTGAGCACGTCGACCAGCATGTGCTGCATCTGCTCGGAGAGGTCCTCGCCCTCGAGGACACGGCGGCGCTCGGCGTAGATCACCTTGCGCTGCTGGTTCATGACCTCGTCGTACTTGAGGACGTTCTTGCGGATCTCCATGTTCTGCTGCTCGACCTGCGTCTGAGCGCTCTTGATGGCCCGCGAGACCATCTTGTGCTCGATCGGCATGTCGTCGGGCAGCCGCATGGTCGTCATGACGCGCTCGACCATCACCGCGTTGAACCGGCGCATCAGCTCGTCACCGAGCGACAGGTAGAACCGCGACTCACCGGGATCGCCCTGACGGCCGGAGCGGCCGCGCAGCTGGTTGTCGATGCGCCGCGACTCGTGCCGCTCGGTGCCCAGCACGTACAGCCCGCCTGCCTCGCGGACCTCCTCGGCCTCGGCCTTGACCTCGGCCTTGACCTCTTCGAGCACCTTCGGCCACAGGGCCTCGTACTCGGCCGAGTTCTCGACCGGGTCCAGGCCGCGCTCGCGCAGCCGCTCGTCGGCGATGATGTCCGGGTTGCCGCCCAGCACGATGTCGGTACCGCGGCCGGCCATGTTGGTCGCGACCGTGACGGCGCCCTTGCGGCCGGCGCGCGCGATGATCAGCGCTTCCCGGTCGTGGTACTTCGCGTTCAGCACCTCGTGCGGCACGTTCAGCTTGACCAGCAGCTTCGACAGGTACTCGGACTTCTCGACGCTGGTGGTGCCGACCAGCACCGGCTGGCCCTTGGCGTGCCGCTCGGCGATGTCCTCGGCGACCGCCTCGAACTTCGCCTCCTCGGTCTTGTAGATCAGGTCCGGCTGGTCCTTGCGGACCATCGGCCGGTTGGTCGGGATCGGCACCACACCCAGCTTGTAGGTCTGGTGGAACTCCGCGGCCTCGGTCTCGGCGGTACCGGTCATGCCGGCGAGGCGGTCGTAGAGGCGGAAGTAGTTCTGCAGCGTGATCGTGGCGAGCGTCTGGTTCTCCGCCTTGATCTCGACGCCTTCCTTGGCCTCGATCGCCTGGTGCATGCCCTCGTTGTAGCGGCGGCCGGCCAGGATGCGACCGGTGAACTCGTCGACGATCAGGACCTCGCCGTTGCGGACGATGTAGTCCTTGTCGCGCTTGTACAGCTCCTTGGCCTTGAGCGCGTTGTTCAGGTAGCCGACCAGCGGCGTGTTCGCCGACTCGTACAGGTTGTCGATGCCGAGCTGGTCCTCGATGAAGGCCACGCCCTTCTCGGTGACACCGACGGTCCGCTTGCGCTCGTCGACCTCATAGTGGGTGTCGCGCTTCATCAGCGGCGCCATCCGGGCGAACTCGACGTACCAGCGGGCCGACTGCTCGGCCGGGCCGGAGATGATCAGCGGCGTCCTGGCCTCGTCGATCAGGATCGAGTCGACCTCGTCGACGATGGCGAAGTTGTGGCCGCGCTGGACGCAGTCGTCCAGGCTCCACGCCATGTTGTCGCGCAGGTAGTCGAAGCCGAACTCGTTGTTCGTGCCGTAGGTGATGTCGGCGTGGTAGGCCTTGCGGCGCTCCGCGGGCGTCATCTCGGAGAGGATCGCGCCGACCTCGAGACCGAGGAAGCGGTGGACGCGGCCCATCCACTCCGAGTCGCGCTTGGCGAGGTAGTCGTTGGTGGTGACGACGTGGACGCCCTTGCCGGAGATCGCGTTCAGGTACACCGGCAGGACCGAGGTCAGGGTCTTGCCCTCACCGGTCTTCATCTCGGCGACCTGGCCGAGGTGCAGCGCCGCGCCACCCATCAGCTGGACGTCGTAGGGGCGCTGGCCGAGCACCCGCAGGGCGGCCTCGCGGGCCACCGCGAACGCCTCGGGCAGCAGGTCGTCCAGCGACTCGCCGTCCCCGCCGTCGTGCCGCTCGCGGAACTCGGCGGTCTTCGCACGCAGCTCGTCGTCGGTGAGGTCCTTCACCTCGTCTTCGAGGGTGTTGATGTGTTCGGCGATGTTGCGCAGCCGCTTGATCATCTTGCCCTCGCCCGCACGCAGCAGGCGGTTGAGAACCATCCGGTCGACCTCACTAGCTGTTGGGACGCACCCAGGCTCAGTCCCTGGACCGCGCCGTGTCCGACACCTCTCCGACCCGTGGTGCGGGTCGTGCGCACCCTCCATCGTAGGGAAGGTGCGCGCGTCGGCGCACGCAACGTGCGAACATGCGCGAAACGGCCCGCGCGCTGGTCGCGCGCGGGCCGTTCCGGACGCCGCTAGTGGTCGAGGCGGATCACGCCGTAGGCGAAGCCCTTGCGCCGGTAGACGACGCTGGGGACGCCGGCCTCGACGTCGTTGAAGAGGTAGAAGTCGTGTCCGACCAGCTCCATCTCGGAGAGGGCCTGGTCGATGGTCATGGGCTTGGCGGAGTGGTGCTTCTCCCGGACGATCCGGCCGGGGAGGTGTTCGGCGGCCTCGTCGTCCCAGCGCTGCTGGGTGGGCAGCTCGATGTCCTCGGGGAGAGCGGTCCCGACCTCTTCGGCCACGGGAGCCGGCGCCTCGAGCACTGCGGTCGACGCGCGGCCGGTGGCCGGCGTCGCTCCCGCGGCGACGGCGCTCGACGTCGCTTCGGCGACGGATTCCGGACAGCGGCGCCCGTAGTGGACGCGCCGGCGGTCGTGCATCTTGCGAAGGCGGTTCTCGAGCTTGTTGAGAGCGGTGTCGAGGGCGGCGTAGAAGTCACCCGCGGTGGCCTCGGCCCGGACGACCGGGCCCTTGCCCCGGCCGGTGATCTCCACCCGCTGGCAGTTCTTCAGCTGCCTGCGGTTGGGCTCGTGGAAGAGCTCGACCTCGTAGCGGAAGACCTTCTTGTCGTAGCGCTCCAGGCGCTCGAGCTTGTCACCGACGTGTGTGCGGTAGTGATCCGGCACCTCGACGTTACGGCCTTTGACGACGATTTCCATACACGACCTCCCTCATTGCGGAATGAGTTCGAGAGCTCTCCTGATGGATCGGCGCCGACGCCGCTCCCGCCCGACCGGTCTGATGGCAGAACCGGGGGTCAATCTTCCGTCGGCGCCAGGGTCATCGGCTGTTCACCTCCCTGCCGGCGGGACTTGCTATAGCGCAGCACGCTAGCGCGGTAACGCGGATCACAAAACCCCCCGAGCCGGGGGATGTCACGGATCGGGAACCGGTGACGGTGCGCGTCCGAACCCGTCCGGGCACGCTGACCTGCTGCTCCGTTCGGAGCAGGACGCGAGACCGGTTTTCACCTTGACATTGAGCCGTTTTCCGGCGTCCAGCCCCGTGGGTGACGGAACCGCGCTCCGGCCGCAGCACTCCCCTGGACGCTTGCGGGCGAGCCGCTCCGGCGTTCCAGGGCCTCATGTCCCGACAACGGCCGGGGACCGCCGCGCGTTCCCGGCGAGTTGCGCCCGGGTGGGTGACAGACGCGAGATTCCTTGTCACACAAGGAAGATTCTTGAACGTCGATCAGTTGCGGTTGGACGAAGCGCCGGGTTTGCGCGCTCCTCGACGGCCGGGCTCGTTGGTCCATTTGATCTAATCGCCGGCCCGTGGTGGCCGGGATGCCCGAAACTGTCGGTGCCCATCCGCACACTCTCCGCATGAAGCTCGCATTGGATCTGCTCCTCCCCGCCCTGTGCGCCGGCTGCGGGGTGGCCGGCGCCGCCTGCTGTGCGGCCTGCCTGCTCGACCTCGCCCGCCCGCACCCGGCTCCACGCGGTTCGGCCGGGGTGCCGGTCTACGCGTTGGCCGCCTACGAGGGCACCGCACGCCGACTGGTGCTGGCCTACAAGGAACGCGGCCGCCGGGACCTGGCCGATCCGCTGGGGCGGGCGATGGCGGCCGCGGTGCCCCATCTCCCCGAGGCCAGGGCGGCCCCGGACGGGACCTGGTGGCTGGTCCCGGCCCCGTCGCGCCGGTCGGCGTCCCGGCAGCGGGGTGGCGCGCACCTGCTCCGCCTGGCCCGGCGGTGCGCGGCGCACCTGGCGCGCGCCGGGCACGCGGCCGCCGTCGCGCCGGCGCTGTGGTTGTCGTCCCGGGCCCGCGACGCGGTAGGGCTCGACCGCGACCAGCGCGCGGAAAACCTCGCCGGCCGGCTCCGGCTCGACCCGCGGGGCCACCCACCGCCCGGCGCCCCGGTCGTCCTGCTGGACGACGTGACCACCACCGGCGCGACGATCGCGGCGTGCACCCGGACACTCGCCGCCGGAGGATGGGAGGTGAGCGCGGCACTGGTGCTGACCGCCGCTCGGTGAGCTGGAGGCCTCCGCCGCTCGCTGCCGCACGCCCGAAGATCATCGCCGGTCGCTCTGCTAGACGCCACCACGCGCGGTGATCACCACCTGCACGCGGGCACCCGCCACCGGCGGCTGGCAGGCAAGCGCGGCACTGGCGCCGACCGTCCCCCGGTGACCTGAAAACCCGGCCGCTCGCTGCCGCACGCCCGAAGATCAACCCCGGTCGCCCTGCTAGACGCCACCACCCGCGGTGATCACCACCTGCACCCGGACACCCGCCACCGGCGGCTGGCAGACGAGCACGACACTGGCGCCGACCGTCCCCCGGTGACCTGAAAACCCGGCCGCTCGCTGCCGCACGCCCGAAGATCAACCCCGGTCGCCCTGCTAGACGCCACCACCCGCGGTGATCACCACCTGCACCCGGACACCCGCCACCGCTGGCTGGCAGACGAGCACGACACTGGCGCCGACCGCCGCGCCGTGACCTGAACACCCCGCCGCTCGCTGCCGCACGCCCGAAGATCAACCCAAGTCGAACGGCCACGCACCACCGCCCGGACGTCCTGCAAGACGCCACCACCGACGCGACAATCACCACCTGCACCCGGACACCCGCCACCGGCGACTGGCAGACGAGCACGACACTGGCGCTGACCGCCGCGCCGTGACCCTGAAGTCTCCACAGCGAGGGGCGTTGCCTCGCGCCCGAAGATCAGCCCGGGTAGAAGGGCGAGGCGTTGCCGCCGAAGCTGTGCGGGTGCGGGCGCCACACTTCGCCGACGTCCGAGGCCGTCCACAGGCCACCGTCGTCGGCGACGACGATCGACCGGCCGGGCGCGGCGGTGATGGCGTGGACCGGGAGCGTCAGGTTCGAGATGTTGAACGGGTCGAGCCGGAGCCCGTCGATCGGGATCTTGACCACCGGCTGCGACGGCATGGTCGTGGCGGCGACCAGGGCGTCCTGGCTGAGCCAGTCGACGTCCACGACCCCGCCTAGGGTGCCGCCCTGCAGGATCCGCGGCGCCCGCAGCGTCACCGAGTCCTGGGCGCGCACCACCGACGCCACGAGCAACTGCCCGCCGGCGACCACCGCGGCCCGCGCGCCGTCGCGGGACAACCGCAGCACACTGATCGGACCGACCTGGAGGATCTCATCGGCGTTCACCACCTGCGGCACCCAGCTGCCGTCCGGCGTCCGCAGCGCGCGGACCACCGTCTGCCCGTCCACGACGGTCCACACCTCACCGGAACCGTCCGCGGTGGCCGTGGGCCGCCAGGTCGGCCGGGTCATCGTCGCGCCCGCGAGGTCGACAGCGGCCGCTTCCTTGCCGAACTGGCCGACCCGCAACCGCTGCCGCCCGTCGGCGTACTCGACGATCGCCAGCTGACGCCCGTCGATCGACTGGGCCGCGCTCGCCACCTGGTAGCCGCTGCCCTGGCCGGCCGGGCCGGAGATCAGTGAACCGTCGCCGAGCGAGCGCACCCGCCCATTCACGGTCACCAGCCCGGGCTGGTCCGCGCTCGGCGAGGCCAGCGCCGTGTAGGACGGCAGGTCACTCGGCACCCAGTCCTCGTGCCCGTCCACCAGCGGGGCGCCGTCGGACAACAGCCGCACCCGGTTCGTGGTCACCGACTGCAGCGACAGCACGATCTGCGCGGCGATCAGCCGCCGCACGTCCGCGGTCTGGTCGGCCACGCCGGTCAGCGGGACGACGAGCGCGCCGTCCGGCGCGGTCGTCACGTTGCCTTCGGTGTTCGCATCCTCGGGAAGGAGGTTCCGCACCGCGCCGACCAGGCTCGTCGACGGCCCGGCCAGCAGCAGCCCGACCACGCGCCCGGCAAGGCCGGTCTGCGGTTTGCCCGCCACGTACCGCAGGTCGGGGACCACCGTGTTCGAGTCCTGCGCGAAGAAGAACGCCTGGACCCGCACGTAGTTCGCGGTGAAGTCGCTGTAGGGCATCACGAGGTTCGGCGGCGGGTTCGTGATCCGCCACTGCCCGTCGGACTGGCGCCGCACCAGCAGCTTCAGCTCGACCGGCGTGCGCAGCGAGATGAACGCGCCGTCCTCACGCAGCGTGCCCAGGCCGGTGCCGCGCAGCACGACGTTGACCTCGTTCGGGTTCGCCGTCGTGTCCGCGCCGGTGGCCGGGACGGTGGCGAACACGTCGTCGATGATCGTGATGACCTTGCCGGGCGTCCACGCCTTGCCCGCGCCCTCGTCGAGGTACATGCGCGCGGCGGCGTTGTTGCTGATCGGCTGGGCGCTCGCGCGGACGAAGTCGCGGACGACGGTCAGCGCGTCCAGGTCCTTCGCCGGCTGGGGCACGTCCGGGTTGACCGGCTGCCCCAGCTCCTGCTGCGGAACGGCGACAGGCTGCGATTCCTCGGGCACGTTCGCACACCCCGCGGCGAGCACAAGGCAGGCGAACAAGGCGAACAGGCGCGGCAGGACCCTCACACGCCCTCCCGGGTGGACAGCCGCGCCCGGCCGGCCAGCGGGAGCTGCGCTCCGGGCAGGGCCGCGCTCAACGAGCGAGCGGCCCCGAGAACAGCTCCGCCGAAGGAGGGGCACACCCCGGGAACGGCTGCGCTCAAGGAGCGACCCGCCCCGGCAACAGCAGAGAGACGGCCCACCTCGGGAAGGACTGCGCTCAAGGAGCGACGCATACCGGGAGCAGCCGAGCTCGAGAAGCGGCGCCGCCCGGGAACAGCTGCGCCCAAAGACCGACCCGCCTCAAGACCAGCTGCACTCCAGGAGGAAGCCGCCGCCCCGGGAAGAACTGCGCCTACGGAGCGAAGTGCCCCGGGCAGGGCCGCACCCACAGACCGCCCCACCCCAGGCCGGGCCGCGCCGAATGACCGCCCCACCCCGGGCAGAGCCACGCCCACAGACCACCCCACCCCCGGCAGGGCCACGCCGAATGACCGCCCCACCCCGGGACGGGCCGCGCCCAAGGAATGGCCGCCGCGTGCCCGGTCGAAACGCAGCGGAACAGCAGCGCTCACGGGGCCGGCGCCGCGCACCAGACGGAACCGCGGGCTGGGGCGCTTGAGCGGCGTCGCGGGCAGCTCACTCATGCGTCCTCCTTGCGCATCTCGCCGATCGTGATCGTGTACTCGGTCGGCAGGCCGATCTGCAGGTGCCCGTTGGTCGCCGGGGCGTCGTCCGGGACCAGGGGCAGCGGGCTC
The DNA here is from genome assembly GCF_050958625.1 of Amycolatopsis sp. 3B14. Taxonomy (NCBI): domain Bacteria; kingdom Bacillati; phylum Actinomycetota; class Actinomycetes; order Pseudonocardiales; family Pseudonocardiaceae; genus Amycolatopsis; species Amycolatopsis sp. 3B14. The sequence continues at coordinate 174,161 of NZ_JBHZEN010000028.1, read as the reverse complement.
TCCTCGAAGGGCTCGTCCTGCTTGCGCGGCAGCGTCAGCCGGAAGCACGCGCCGTGCCCTGGCGCGCCCCACGCCTCCAGCTGGCCGCCGTGCAGGCGGGCGTCCTCGTGGCTGATCGCCAGCCCCAGTCCGGTGCCGCCGGTGCGGCGGTTGCGCGACGGGTCCGCGCGCCAGAACCGGTTGAACACCAGGTCGGCCTCCCCCGGCCGCAGGCCGACACCGTGGTCCCGGACCGTGATCGCGACCGCGTGCTCGTTCGCCGCCAGCGTGAGCCGCACCGGGTTGCCCTCGCTGTGGTCGACCGCGTTGGCCAGCAGGTTGCGCAGGATCCGCTCGACGCGGCGCGCGTCGATCTCGGCGAGCGTCTCCTCCTCGGGCAGCTCCAGCTCGATCTCGGTTTCCGCGTTGCCCGCGATCACCCGCACCTGCTCCACCGCGCGCCGCGCGATCGACGACACGTCGATGAACTCCGCGGCCAGCTCCTCGACACCGGCGTCCAGCCTGCTGATCTCCAGCAGGTCGCCGAGCAGCGCCTCAAACCGGTCCAGCTCGTCGACCAGCAACTCGGTGGACCGAGCCAGCCCGGCGGGGAACTGCTCACGCGACGCGTGCAGCACGTCCGCCGCCATCCGCACCGTCGTCAACGGGGTCCGCAGCTCGTGCGACACGTCCGAGGTGAACCGGCGCTGCAGCGTGCCGAACTCCTCCAGCTGCCGGATCTGGTGCTGGATGCTCGCCGCCATCTCGTTGTAGGACACGGCGAGCTTCGACAGGTCGTCCTCACCCGTCACCGGCAGACGTTCGTCCAGCTCGCCACCCGCGAACCGGGCGGCGGCCGCCGCGGCCTGCCGGACCGGGCGCACGACCTGCCGGGTGACCAGGTTCGCGATGCCGGCCAGCAGCACCAGCAGCACGAGACCACCGACCAGCAGCGTGTTCTGCACCGTCTGGACGGTGTTCTGCTCCGCGGTCATCGGGAACAGCAGGTACAGCTGGATCGGGCGGCCGGTGCTGGTGACCGGCGCGCCGACGATCAGGTGCGTCGTGCGGGTGCCGTCCGCGTCGGTGTCGGTGTTGATCTGCCAGGCGACCTGGTTGTTCTCGACGAACCGCTGCAGGCCGTCCGGCACCTTGGTGATCGGCCCGGCCGAGTCGGTCGAGTCCTCCCCGCCCGCGGTCAGCACCGGCTCGAACGCGCCCGCCGCCGACGCCGCGGTGCCCTGGTCCTCCGACGAGCTGCTGGTGATCTTCTTCAGCGCGTTCTGCAGCCGGTCGGCCAGCGCGTCCTGGTCGCTGATGCCGACCAGCTCGTTCTCCGCCGTGCGCACGACCTGCAGGGTCTGCGCGACGGCGGCCTGCCGCTTGGTGTCGGTGAGGCGCTGGGTGATCTGGTTCTGCAGCACCATGCCCAGCACGAGACCGACCGCCGACGACAGGGCGAGCGTCGACACGGTCACCTTGAACTGCAGCGACCGCCGCCACAGCACGCCGAACGCGACCGCGCGGCCACGGGCGTAGGCGCCCGCGCGGGGGGCCAGTCGCAGCACCGCGCGGACGAAGGCCAGGACTCTTCGCTTCATGTGTCTGTTACGGCGGGCCCGCCTTGTACCCGACGCCGCGCACGGTCAGGACGACCTCGGGGTGCTCGGGGTCCTTCTCGACCTTCGAGCGCAGCCGCTGCACGTGCACGTTGACCAGGCGGGTGTCGGCCGCGTGCCGGTAGCCCCAGACCTGCTCGAGCAGGACCTCGCGGGTGAACACCTGGCGGGGCTTGCGGGCCAGGGCGACCAACAGGTCGAACTCCAGCGGGGTGAGCGGGATGGCCTTGCCCTCCCGGGTCACCTCGTGACCGGGCACGTCGATGGTCAGGTCACCGATCGTGAGCGTCTCGGCGGGCTCGGCCTCCGTGCGCCGCAGCCGGGCGCGCACGCGGGCGACCAGCTCCTTCGGCTTGAACGGCTTGACCACGTAGTCGTCGGCGCCGGACTCCAGGCCCAGCACGATGTCGACCGTGTCGCTCTTCGCGGTGAGCATGACGATCGGCACGCCCGACTCGGCCCGGATCGCCTTGCAGACGTCGATGCCGTTCATGCCGGGGAGCATCAGGTCGAGCAGCACGAGATCGGGCTTCAGCTCCCGCAGGGCGGGCAGCGCCCGGGAGCCGTCCGCCACCACCGCGGTGTCGAACCCCTCGCCGCGCAGCACGATGGTGAGCATCTCCGCGAGAGCGGGGTCGTCGTCGACGACCAACACACGTGCCTTCATGACCACATATTCGCACTACGGAGACCGTTCGTGACGTCCGACCCTGCGAAGACGTCACGAACTGAGCACACCGGTTAGCCCGGATGGACCAGCCGGGTGACGAGGGCGGCGTGGTCGACCCCCGCCGCGCCGTCCACGACGTGCCATCCGGACAACCAGGACGCGGCGGCGAGCTCGTCGTAGACGGCCGCGCAGCGGGACTGGAGGTCGTCGTCGGACTCGAACGCGTCCTTGGCCCGGGCGGCGTCGGTCGAGGCGCGTTGCTCGGCCCGCTGCGCGGCGACGGCGGGCGGGACGCGCAGCAGGATCTGCGCGTCCGGCAGCGGCAGGCCGAAGCGGTCGATCTCGATCTCGCGGACCCAGCGGACGAACTCGCCGTCGGCGTGCTGCCGCAGGCGGGCCGCGCCGTAGGCGGCGTTGGAGGCGACGTACCGGTCGAGCAGGACGACGTCGTGGGTGTCGAGACCGGCGCGGATCTCGGGCGCGGCTTCGCGGCGGTCGAGGGCGTAGAGCAGGCCCATGCCGTAGACGGAGTCGGTGAGGTCGCCGTGGCGGCGGTGCAGGCCCTCGTGGATGAGGTCGGCGTGCACGCTGCGGCCGTAGCGGGGGAAGGCGAGTGTGGTGACCGTGCGGCCCTGGTCGTGCAGCGCCTTGGTGAGACCGTCGGTCAGGGTGCGCTTGCCCGCACCGTCGAGCCCCTCGATGACCACCAGCTTTCCCACGGGGCTCAGGCTATCCGGCGGTGGTCAGCGCACTTCGAGGCCGTGCGCCTTGGCGGCGTCGGCCTGCCGCTGGTCGCGGGTGACCATCACGACCGGTTCCCCATCGGCCAGGCCAGCCGTGTCGTGCAGCGCGACGGCCAGATGGATCGCGTCGAGCGTGCGGAGCGAGTGGTGGTCGGACACCAGCCGGTACGCAGCCGGCATGATCACCTGGGGCACGAGCGGCACGAGGCTCAACGCGCCGTCACCACCGGCTTCGGCGTCGAAGCGCGCGAGCGCGAGCTTGGCGTCGCGGATCCGGCCGTTGTTCCACGCGGTCGCCATCGCACTGGCGAACTCGACCCTGGTCAGCTCGCTCGTGAGCACCAGGTCTTCGTTGTCGAGGAGCAAGTCGATCATCTGCTCGTGCTCCGGCTCGTCGGGGAGGAACGCCCGGACCACCGCGCTCGTGTCGGCGTAGAGGACCGTCACCACTCGCCCCGCGTCCAGTCGAGAGCCTCGCTGACGGAGGTCCCGCTACCCCTGAGAGCCTCGTCCAGTTGCGCGCGGGTGGGCACCGGGCCGTCGGGCGCGAACGCGACGAGCTTGCCGTTGGCGAGCAGGCGCTGCTTGCGTTCCCGGCGGGACTCCGGCCGGTCGACCGCGGCCTTCAGGATTTCGGTCACGAACTCGTTGACGCTGCGCCCCTCGGCCTCGGCTTTCGCCTTCACCCTGGCGTGCAAGTCGTCGTCAAGACGCGTGATCATCTGCCGCATACTGAGATGCTATCACAGGCTGCCTCCTGTGATAGCACCCCAGTGCGGCAGGGTGCGGTCAGTAGCGGTAGTGCTCCGACTTGAACGGGCCCTCGACGTCGACGTCGATGTACTCGGCCTGCTCCTTCGTCAGCTTGGTCAGCTCGCCGCCGAGGGCCTGGAGGTGGATGCGCGCCACCTTCTCGTCCAGCTTCTTCGGCAGGCGGTACACCTCCTTGTCGTACTCCTCGTGCTTGGTGAACAGCTCGATCTGCGCGATGACCTGGTTGGAGAAGGAGTTCGACATCACGAAGCTGGGGTGCCCGGTCGCGTTGCCCAGGTTCAGCAGCCGGCCCTCGGACAGCACCAGCACGCTGTGGCCGTCCGGGAAGACCCACTCGTCGACCTGCGGCTTGATGTTGATGCGGCGGATGCCGGGGTAGCGGGCGAGCCCGGCCATGTCGATCTCGTTGTCGAAGTGGCCGATGTTGCCCACGATCGTCTGGTGCTTCATCCGGGCCATGTGCTCGGCCATCACCACGTCCTTGTTGCCGGTCGTGGTGATCACGATGTCGGCCTCGGGCAGCGCCGACTCCAGCGTCTTGACCTGGTAGCCGTCCATCGCCGCCTGCAGCGCGCAGATCGGGTCGATCTCGGTCACGATCACCCGTGCGCCCTGGCCGGACAGCGACTCCGCCGCGCCCTTGCCGACGTCGCCGTAACCGCAGACCACCGCGACCTTGCCGCCGATCAGCACGTCGGTGCCGCGGTTGATGCCGTCGATCAGCGAGTGCCGGATGCCGTAGCGGTTGTCGAACTTCGACTTGGTCACCGAGTCGTTGACGTTGATCGCCGGGAACAGCAGCTCACCCGCCGCCGCCAGCTGGTACAGCCGCAGCACACCGGTGGTGGTCTCCTCGGTCACCCCGCGCACGCCCTGGCCGATCCGGGTCCACTTCTGCCCGTCCGCGGCGAGCGACGCCCGCAGCAGCTCGAGCACGACCTTCCACTCGTCGGAGTCGTTGTCGTCGGGCTGCGGCACGACGCCGGCCGCCTCGTACTGGGTGCCCTTGTGCACCAGCAGCGTCGCGTCGCCACCGTCGTCGAGGATCATGTTCGGACCCTCGCCGTCCCAGGTCAGCATCCGCTCGGTGCACCACCAGTACTCCTCCAGCGACTCGCCCTTCCAGGCGAACACCGGCACCCCCTGCGGCGCCTCCGGAGTCCCGTGCGGGCCCACCACGACCGCGGCCGCCGCGTGGTCCTGCGTGGAGAAGATGTTGCAGGACGCCCAGCGCACTTCGGCGCCGAGCGAAACCAGCGTCTCGATCAGCACCGCCGTCTGCACCGTCATGTGCAGCGAACCCGACACCCGCGCACCGCGCAGGGGGTTCACCTCCGCGTACTCACGGCGCAGCGCCATCAGCCCCGGCATCTCGTGCTCGGCCAGCCGGATCTCCTTGCGGCCGAACTCGGCCAACTCCAGATCCGCGACGGCGAATTCCACCCCGTTGCGGGTGTCGTGCCACTTCGCAACGCTTTCGGGGGTCATAGCGGCATTTCCTCCAACGATCGACTCCACCTGAACAGTACCGTTGTCCGTTCATCGCGGAACACCCGGAAAAGGAGACAGCCGACGTGCCGCTTCCTGGTCCCGACACCCGAGTGGTCGAACTACGCGTGCCGGGCCTGTCCGGCACCAGCGGCGAAGAGCTGCTGGACGCGGCCGGCACGGTGGAAGTCGCCGGGGACGGTGTGGGCCGGGTGATCCGCCCGTCGGACCGGCTGCGGCGCCCGGCGCCCGGTCCGGTGCTGCAGGCGCTCGGCCGCTCGGTCCCCCGCACCCTCGAGGGTTACCTGTGGAGCGGCATGACCTCCGGGGGCGCCACGAAGGCGGCGTGGGCGCTGCTGTTCCCGTTCTCGCTGGCCAACGTGGCGCACTGGATGCTGCCGCCGGTGCCGGACGGCAGCCGCGCGGCGGCCGCGCTGGGCGGGCTGTGCCGGGGTGTGCTGCGGATCGCCGCGCTGCTGCTCACGATGCTGCTCGTCGCGCAGGTCGCGGTCATCACGCTGGACCTGTTCGCCGCGCAGTGCCTGGCGCCCGGCCGCCGCTGCCTGACGTGGCTGCCGGAATGGCTGCGCGACGTCGAGCAGGTCCGCCTGACCGCGGGGCTGCTGCCTGCCGCGCTCGTGGTCCTCGTGTTGTTCCGGGTGTCCGGCACGAACTGGACCGTCCGGGCGCACACCCCGCCCCCGCCCGGGGACACGCTGCCCGGTGACGCGCTGCGCGGCGACACCGACTCGCCCGTGCTGCGCTGCGTGCACACCCTGGCGGCGCTGAGCACCGTCGCGCTGCTCGCCGTCGGCGGGCCGCTGCAGGTGCCCGGCGACGTCTTCGGGCGGCTGCTGTGGGCCGCGTCCCTGGTGCTCGCCGGGGTCGCGCTGGTCACGTCGGCGTCCGGGGTACGGGACCTGCCGCGGTGGGCGCGCGGCGGGCTGCTGTGGGTGGCGGTCGCGCTGCTGGTCGCGGTCGGGGTGCGCGGCGCCGTGCCCACCGGGTCGGACGCGACCGTGGAAGGCGTCGGCGCGGCGCTGCTCGGCGCGTGGCTGGTGTTCGCGTTGCTGCTGGTCCCGGCGGCGCTGCTGGCCCGCAGGACCTGGCGCGACCTGCCGAAGCGGCTGCGGCCGTGGGCGGGTGGCTGGGCGGCCGCGCCGGCGCTGGCGCTCGCGGCGCTGCTCGGCGGCGGGTTCGGCGCGGGCCTGGCGACCGGGCTGCGGCGGCTGGCCGGCGCGAGCGACCTGCGGCTGCCGGACAGCTACCGGCTGGTGACCGCGCTGTGGGGCGGCGGCCTGGTGCTGGCGATCGTGCTGGGCGTGCTCGGGTTCGCGGTGGCCGTGCCGCTGCGGCGGCGGTCGCGCGGGATTCCCGGAGTCGTGCGGATGCTGCAATCTCCGGCGGACCAGCAGGCCGCCGCTGCCGCATGGGCCCGGTCGGCCTGGGAACGGCGGCACCTGCACCACCTCGCGCTCGGCGTGATCGCGGGACTGTCGCTCGGCGCGGCCGCACTGCTGGTCGCCTGGTACGGCTTCGGCACGTTCCCCGGCTGGCTCGACCCGCTGTCCGCGGCCGGGGTGTTCGGGCTGGGCGTGCTGGCCGTCGGGTTGCTGCGGGTGGTCTACACCGCGGCCACGAAGCCAGGACGCAACCGGCACCTGGGCGCGCTGGCCGACCTCGTGTGCTTCTGGCCGCGGGCGGCGCACCCGGCGATCCCGCCGTGCTACGCGCTGAAGGTGGTGCCGGACCTCGCGGCCCGCGCGAAGGAACACCTGGCCGAGCCGAACACACGCGTCGTGCTGGGCGGGGAGAAGCTGGGCAGCGTGCTGGCGGTGATCGCGGCCGCGCGGCTCGTGCACACGGTGTCCCCGGCGGACCGGGAACGGGTGGGCCTGCTCAGCGCCGGGTCACCGCTGCAGTGGGGGTACCAGCGGGCGTTCCCGGCGGTGCTGCCGCACGCCGCGCTCGCCACGCTGTACGGATCGCTGGACGGGCGGTGGCGCGGGCTGGCGCGCGGCACGGACATCTTCGGCGGCGGCGTGACCACCTGGCGGCACCAGGTCGACGGCGACAAGCTGACCGGCGAGGGCTACCTGCCGGACGGCGGCTGGGGCGCGCTGCCGCCGGCCGCGGCGGGCGCGACCGGCGCGCTCGTCCTTGGCGGGGACCACTGGCTGCCCGATCCGGTCCATCCGCCCTCCGGCGCGCGCCGCTGGGCGGCCGGGGTGCTCGGGCACGCGGACTACCTGGTGGACCCGGAATGGGACCAGGCGGTGGCGATCGCGGCCGGCCTGGAGACACCGGGCAAACCGGCGCGCGGGGAGGCCGAGCAGGTTCCCCTGTTCCCCGACCTACCCCGGTTCCACCTGAACCTGGCTCGCTGACCGCGACGAAAAGGCCCCCTCCGCGCGGAGGGGGCCTTTTCGTCGCGGCCTAAGGCTTCGTCGGGTCGGCGCCTTCCACCGGCATCGGCGACTCGGTCGCGCCGCGCTTGCCGAGCAGGGAGTGGCGGCGGCTGTAGGCGAAGTAGATGACCACGCCGAGCACCATCCAGGCCAGGAACCGCAGCCAGGTCAGCACCGTCAGGTTCAGCATCAGCCACAGGCACGCCAGGATCGCGAGGATCGGCACCACCGGCACCCACGGCACCCGGAACGCGCGCGGCAGGTCCGGCCGCGTCCGGCGCAGCACCAGCACGCCCGCCGACACGAGCACGAACGCGAACAGCGTGCCGACGTTGACCATCTCCTCCAGCTTGTCCGCCGGGAAGAACGTGGCCGCCACCGCGACCAGCAGGCCGACCAGCATGGTCGCGCGCGCCGGGGTGCCCCGCTCGCTCGTACGGGCCAGCGAGCGCGGCAGCAGACCGTCGCGCGACATCGCGTACAGCACCCGGACCTGGCCGAGCATCAGCACCATCACCACGGTGGTCAGGCCGGCCAGCGCGCCGATCGAGATGACGTTCGCCGCCCAGTTGACGCCGTTCGCGGCGAACGCGGTCGCCAGCGTCTTGTGGCTGCCGTCGCCCGCGTCGGTGGCCAGGTCGGTGTAGGGCACCATGCCGACGACCACGAGCGACACGGCCACGTACAGCACGGTGACGATCGCCAGCGAACCGAAGATGCCGCGCGGCACCGAGCGCTGCGGGTTCTTCGTCTCCTCCGCCGTGGTGGCCACGATGTCGAACCCGATGAACGCGAAGAACACCAGCGAGGCGCCTGCCAGCAGACCGAACAGGCCGAACGAGCTGCTCGCCCCGCCCGCGATGACCGAGAACAGCGACTGGTCGACGCCCGACTCACCGCTGGCCGCAGGCGCACCCGGCGGGATGTAGGGCGAGTAGTTGGCGCCCTTGACGTAGAACAGGCCGAGCACGATCACGAACAGCACGATGCCGACCTTGATCGCGGTGATCACCATGGACACCCGGGACGACAGCTTGGTGCCGATCGTCAGCACCAGTGCCAGCGCGAGCACCAGGATCAACGCGCCCCAGTCGACGGTGACGCCGCCGATGTCGAACGTCGTCTTAGCGCCGTCGCCGAAGATGTAGCCCAGCACCGTCTCCAGGTACACCGACCAGCCCTTGGACACCGCGGCCGCGCCGACGGCGAGCTCCAGCACCAGGTCCCAGCCGATGATCCAGGCCATGAACTCGCCGAACGTCGCGTACGAGAACGTGTACGCGCTCCCGGCGACCGGCACCGTCGAGGCGAACTCGGCGTAGCACAGCGCGGCGAGACCGCACGCGATCGCGGCGAACACGAAGGCCAGCGACACCGACGGTCCGGCGTAGTCGCCGGCCGTGCGTGCGGTCAGCGTGAAGATACCGGCGCCGATCACGACCGCGACCCCGAACACCGTCAGGTCCCACGCCGACAGGTTGCGCCGCAACCTGGTGTCCGGCTCGTCGGTGTCCTTAATGGACTGCTCGATCGACTTCGTGCGCCACAGCCCGTTACCTGGCAAGGGTGTCTCCTCCCGGTGTCCTGGGTCTCAGGTCCGGTTGGTCACCCTAACGCGAACGGGTGAGGCGAGCGAATCGGAGGTCAGACGAGCTGACGGTCCAGGTCCGGCTCCAGGTAGATCAGCCGCGCGGACGGCACCCGCTCGCGCACCCTGGCCTCGGCCGCGTCGATCTCGCCCGCCACTTCGGAGAGCTCCAGGCGCGGGGCGAGCGCGAGCTTCGCGGCGACCAGCAGCTCGTCCGGGCCGAGGTACTGGGTGCGGATGTGGATGACGCGGTCGACGCGGCCGCCGGTCAGGGCCTCGCAGATGCTGTCCAGCTCGCGGTCGGTGGCGCCCTCGCCGATCAGCAGGCTCTTCATCTCGACGATCAGGATGATCGCGATGATGCCGAGCAGGACACCGATCATCACGGTGCCGATGCCGTCCCACACCGGCTCGCCGGTCACCTCGGACAGCCCGACGCCGATCAGCGCGAAGACCAGGCCGAGCAGCGCGCCGGTGTCCTCCAGCAGCACGACCGGCAGCTCCGGCGTGCGCGACTGGCGGATGAACTGCCACCACGTCGCGTCGCCCTTGATCTTGCGCGACTCCCCGATGGCCGTGACGAACGAGTAGGTCTCCAGGCCGATCGCGACGACCAGGATGCCGACCGCGACCAGCGGGCTGGTCAGCGGCTCCGGGTGCTCGATCTTGTGGATGCCCTCGTAGAGCGCGAACACCGAGCCGAGCGTGAACAGCATCAGCGCGACCACGAACGACCAGAAGTACCGCTCCCGGCCGAAGCCGAACGGGTGCTCCCGGGTGGCCCGCCGCCGCGCCTGGCGCTGGCCGAGCAGAAGCAGGCCTTGGTTCGACGTGTCGGCGACCGAGTGCACGGACTCGGCGAGCATCGACGACGACCCCGTGATCAGGAACCCGACGAACTTCGCCACCGCGATCCCGGCGTTGGCGCCGAGTGCCGCGAGGATCGCCTTCGTTCCGCCACTTGCCGACACGCTGACCCCCTGTGAGTCTTACCCGTTTTGTCGCGATGAGCCTAAGGCCAACGGGTTCACCGCAGCAGAGGGAGCCCGCCGACCAGTTTGTCGATCTTGTTCCGCGGCCCCACCAGGCTCACGGCGTAGTACTCGAAGGCCTCCTCGTCGGTACCCGCCATGGCCTCGGTGTACTCCACGTAGGACCGGCTGGCCTGCGCGTGCTTGGACATGTCGGCGACGAAGATCCCCTCGCGGTTGGCGGCCTTCGTGCGGATCTGCAACAGCTTCGCGGCGTCGGCGGCCAGGATCGAGCAGCCGGTCCACGGCAGCCCCGCGTGCGGGCGGGCGGAGGCGTCCTCGACCTGCGGGCCGACCAGGGCGGGCAGGACTTTGCCGACCGCGGCGCCGAGGCACGCGGTCGCGTTCGCGACGAGACCCGGCCCGAGCGACGGGTCGGCGACGATCACCCACTTGACCTTCGCGGTGCGAGTGGTGGCGTCGAGCTGGACTTCAACCTGAGGATCTGTGGTCACGAGCGCACAAGCTAGGCAAAGATGTGCGAGTCAGCCAGCAAGTCCGAACTTAATTCGACGGGAGGCCCGTTTTGGCGCGATTGGACGAACTTGATCAGGCGTTGCTGCGGGAACTGCAGCGCGACGGACGGCGCACCAACCGCGAGCTGGCCGCCGCGACCGGGGTTTCGCCGTCCACCTCGCTGGAGCGCGTCCGGGCCCTGCGGGAACGCGGCGTGATCCGCGGCTACAACGTCGACCTCGACCTGGCCGAGATCGGCCGCCCGGTGCAGGCGCTCATCGCCGTCCGGGTGCGCCCGCCGTCCCGGCCGGTCATCGATGCCTTCCGGGAATGGGTGACCCTGCTGCCCGAGACGCTGGGCGTGTTCGTGGTCTCCGGCGGCGAGGACTTCCTCGTGCACGTGGCGGTGCCGGACAACGACGCCCTGTACGCGTTCGTCATCGACCGCCTCACGCAGCGCAAGGAAGTGGCCGACGTGCGGACCAGTGTCGTCTACGAGCACATCCGCAGCCGCGTGATCGACCCGGCCTAGCGGTCGCGGAGCAGAGCCACCCCGTCGCCGTCGAGCTCGTCGCAGTACGCCGTGCGACCGGTCATCGCCATGATCAGCGACAGGGTGGGTCCGGTGACCAGCGGACCGGAGCCGGTCGCGAACGGTCCGTCGGTGGCCGCCAGCCGCAACCCGCTCACGCGGCTCTTCGCGACGACGACGAGGTCGGAGCCCGCGTAGTACTCGGCCAGCCGGGTCAGCACCGGTTCCGGGTGGTCCCGCCGCAGTCCGAGCGGCCGCCGGATGTCCTCGCCGTGCACCACCGCTTCACCGAGCAGGGCGATCACCGGCAGCGGCGGCTTGGTCGTGCTGCCGACGACCCGGCGGAAGCGCGCGAGCGTGTCGGCCGGCGCGTCGCCGAGGTGCTCGGCCAGCCGCACCGCCACCTGTTTGTCGAAGTCGAAACGGCAGCGGATCACCCCCGCCAGCCACCGCATGGGCGTCAGGCTCGCCGACGCGGTGAGGTGGGCGAGCACCTCGCGCACCGACAGGCCGGCGCACAGCGACGGCGTCGCCCACTGCTTGTCGGTCAGGTCGGCGAGGTCATCCGCGAGTGCCGCCCGCTCGGCGTGCACCAGTGGCCACAGGTTTCCGGTCATGCCGCATACGACCGCTCCGGCGCGCCGGAATCATCGCTACAGGCAGCCCGAGGTGGCGCGGAACAACTGCGTCCGGCCGCTCTCCGCGGGGTGCACGGCGACCGCCGGGTCCGAAGCCGGCACCCACACCGACTGCCCGCGGCGCAGCTCGATCTCCTGGCCGCTCTCCGCCTTGATCCGCACCGAACCCTGCGTGCACAGCAGGATCTGCGGCTTGCCGTTGTCGACGCGCAGCGAACCGGTCTCGCCGGCGTCCCACTCGCACCGCGACAGCTCGAACTCCGGCGCGTCGGTCGTGTACACCTCGCCGCACGCGGACGGCTCACCGCGCAGGATCGGCATGTCCGCGCAGGTGAAGTCGACGACGCGGAGCAGCTCGGGCACGTCCACGTGCTTCGGCGTGAGCCCGCAGCGCAGGATGTTGTCCGAATTCGCCAGGATCTCCACGGCCGTGCCGTGCAGGTACAGGTGCAGGTTCCCGGCAGGCAGGTAGATCGCCTCGCCCGCGCTCAGCGTCAGCCGGTTCAGCAGCAGCGCGGCCAGCACACCGGCGTCCCGCGGGTGCGCCTCGCCCAGCTCGAGGATCGTGCGGCACTCGACGTCGAACTCGCCGTGGTCCTTCACGTGCAGCACGCACGCGTCGAGCACCTCGGGCAGCAGCTCGTCCAGCACCGGCTGCGGCAGCGTGATCCACGTGGTGAACAACGCGCGCAGGCCGTCGGAATCCGGCTGGGCGGCCAGCAGCTCGGTGTACTTCGCCAGACCGGGGGTCTCGATGGCGCGCAGCAGCTCCACCGTGCGCTCCGGCTTGCGGAAGCCCGCCAGCGCGTGGAACTCGGTCAGCGCGCACACCAGTTCCGGCTTCGCGGTCGGGTCCGGGTAGTTCCGGTTCGGCGCGTCCCGCGGGATGCCGGCGGCCTCCTCGCGGGCGTAGCCCTCGGCCGACTGCTCGGCCGACGGGTGCGCCTGCATCGACAGCGGCTCCTCGACGGCGAGGATCTTCAGCAGGAACGGCAGCCGGTTGCCCCAGTGCTCGGCGCACTCCCGGCCCAGCTGGCCGAGCGGGTCGGCCTCGACGAGTTCCAGCAGGCTGCGCTCGTCGCCGTCCGGGCCGACGATGCGCGACGGGTCGCCGGGGTGGGCGCCCATCCACAGCTCCGCCTCCGGGTGCGGCGCGGGCACCTCGCGTCCCAGCAGCTCGGGGATGGTCGTCCGGGACCCCCAGGCGTAGGGCCGCACCGCATTGCGCAGCAGCTCCACTGTCTTCTCAACTCCTTGGCTCTTCCAACCCCTCGCCCGATTCCCGCGGGATCGGGCCCGAAACCGGCGTCAGGCGGACGCGGGCTCGTAGTGCCCGCCACCACCCGTGGTGGCGGTCGCCAGCCCGAGGTAGACCGCGGCCAGCTCGAACCGTAGCGCGAGGACCCCGGCGCGCACGGGCTCGTCACCGACGATCTCGTCCGCTGGGGCGACCACTCCGGCCCCGGGAAGCGTATGCGAAGCGTCGTGGCGCGCCGCGTCGGCCGCCGGGCCGCTGTGCACCGCGAGCAGCAGCACCCGGTAGTTCGGCAGGTCGGTGTCGAAATCGGGGTCGGCGAAGATGTCCCGCTCGCCGGAGCTGCTCGCCGCGGCCTGACGCAGAGCGCGACGGGTCATCGCCTGCCGGTAGTCGGCGATGTCGGCGACGACCCCGGCGAACGAGCCCAGCGCGTAGCCGGCGTGCTGGGCGACCGCGACCGCGATCGGGTCCAGCCCCCACAGCAGCGGGATCCGGTCGGCGAGGCGCAAGGCGAGCGCCTTGGCGGGGTTGGCGAAGGAGTCGCGGCCGAGGTGGCCGCGCTCGGCCTCGGAGTCGAGCTGGTCGGCCAGCAACTGCACGTCGGCGACCAGCAGGCCGAGCGCGTTGGCGGTGAGCAGCCCGGCGGCGAGGCCGCGGGCGAAGGTCAGCTCGGGCGGCACCGGGACCCGCGGGACGAGCTGGACACCCTTGCCCGCCAGCGACGCCGCGACCGGGCCCTCGTTCGGCGCGGACAGCACCACCGTCGCCCCGTACCGCGCGGCCCGCTCCACGCCTGCGGCCAGCTCGCGGTCGAACGGGTCGTCGGTGTGCGCGAAGACGACGTCGAGCGCCCCGATCCACGGCGGCACCGCCTCGCTGACCACGACCGGCGCCGGGCAGGCCGGCGCCAGCAGCGCGTACAGCAGACGCGCGACGCTCCGGCTCACCCCGGGTCGGACGATGAGCACGAGCGCCCGCGGACGGCCGAGGTCGAGCCGGTCGGCCAGCTCGGCGTCCGCGGCGACCTCGGCGGTGGAGCGCACCTGGGCACCGGCCATCGCCGCCGCCCTCAGCAGTCCTGCGGTGTCGGCCTCCGCCAGGCGTGCGGGGTCGTCCAGGAGGGTGTCGTCAAGCACCGTCGGCACGGGACTCACCCGGGATCGTGGCCTCGTCGAGCAACAGCACCGGGATGCCGTCCCGGACCGGGTACTCGCGACCACAGGACGTGCACGTCAACGCGTCGGCCTCCGGATCGCTCGCCGTTCCGGGGCGGAGCGGCGCGTGGTCGTCGGACGGGCACGCCAGGATCTCCAGCAACTGGGCATCGAGCGCGACTGCCATGGAACCTCCCTAGCTGCGAACGATCGCGAGGACTTCGTCGGTCAGCGCGCGGACCGCGTCCTCGTCGGCGGCCTCGACGTTGAGCCGCAGCAGCGGCTCGGTGTTGGACGGGCGCAGATTGAACCACGCCTTGCCCGGCAGCTTCACCGTCAGGCCGTCCATCTCGTCGATCTCGACACCGGGACGGCTCGCGAACGCGTCCTTGACCGCGAGCTGCTTCGCGACCTGGTCGTCGACCGTCGAGTTGATCTCGCCGGACGCCGCGTAGCGCGAGTACGCGGCGGTCAGCTCGGACAGCGGCCGGTCCTGCTCGCCGAGCGCGGCCAGCACGTGCAGCGCGGCCAGCATGCCGGTGTCGGCGCGCCAGAAGTCGCGGAAGTAGTAGTGCGCGGAGTGCTCGCCGCCGAAGATCGCGCCGGTGGCGGCCATCTCCTGCTTGATGAACGAGTGCCCGACCCGGGTGCGCACCGGCTTGCCGCCGTGCTCGGCGACGATCTCCGGCACGGCCTGCGACGTGATCAGGTTGTGGATGATCGTGCCGCCCGGGTCCTTGGCCAGCTCGCGCACGGCGACCAGCGCGGTGATCGCGCTCGGCGACACCGGGTCACCGTTCTCGTCGACCACGAAGCAGCGGTCGGCGTCGCCGTCGAAGGCCAGGCCCGCGTCGGCGCCGACCTCGCGGACCTTGGCCTGCAGGTCGACCAGGTTCTTCGGGTCGAGCGGGTTGGCCTCGTGGTTGGGGAAGCTGCCGTCGAGCTCGAAGTACATCGGCACGATCTCGATGGGCAGGCCCTCGAAGACGGTCGGGACGGTGTGGCCGCCCATGCCGTTGCCCGCGTCGACGGCGATCTTCAGCGGGCGGCTGCCGGACAGGTCGACCAGCTTGCGCAGGTACGCGGCGTAGTCGGGGAGGACGTCGCGCTCGGTGACGCTGCCGGGCTGGCCGGCGAACTCCGGCACGCCCTGCTCGACGGTGTCGCGGATCTCGGCGAGCCCGGACTCCTGCCCCACCGGGGCGGCGCCCGCGCGGCAGAGCTTGATGCCGTTGTACTTGGCCGGGTTGTGGCTCGCGGTGAACATCGCGCCCGGCATGTTGAGCGACCCGGAGGCGAAGTAGAGCTGGTCGGTGCTGCACAGGCCGATCGACACGACGTCCAGGCCCTGCGAGGTGACACCCTCGGCGAACGCGGCGGCCAGGCCGGGCGACGACTCGCGCATGTCGTGGCCGATCACGACCGACGGCGATTCCGGCTTGATCAGCAGCGCGAAGGCGGCGCCGAAGTCCCGTACGAGGCTGGCGTCCAGCTGCTCGCCGACGACGCCCCGGATGTCGTAGGCCTTGACGATGGCCGACAGGTCTGACACGCGCTCTCCCCGAGAGTTGTCCATGGGCTGCGGATACCCGAGAGCCTACCGGGGGAACGCCGGGCAGATGTGGCGTGACCTACGAGATCGGGTCGGGCAGCACCCGCAGGTGGCCGCGACGGCCGGAGGGGCCCTCCGGTTCCGGCGGCGGGGCGGGCCTGTCGGACCGGCCCGCCTCCCGGACGGCCTCGGCGAGCGCCGTGAGCTCGTCGTCGGACCGGTCCGGGGCGGCGAACTCGCCCTCGTGCCGGACGACCTCCCACCCCCGGGGCGCGGTCAGGCGGAGCGCGTGCGCCTCGCACAGGTCGTAGGAATGCGGCTCGGACGCCGTCGCGAGGGGACCGACCACCGCGGTCGAATCGCTGTAGGCGTAGGTAAGCGTGGCGACGGCCGGGTTCAGGCACCCCGTTCGCGAACACTTTCGTACGCTCGACACGATCAGGGACGATAGCGCTTCCCCCTGACAAGTGCGCGCAGGCGCACCGGTGCAGGCCACCGACCGAGGCCAACGCGTAACCTTCCGGATGTGTCTATGGCTCGAAGTTCCCGGCATCGGCGGCGTGTCCGCCGGGACCGGCATGGCCGCGGGCTGCGCGGGCCGCTGTACCCGGCGACCCTGCCTGCCGCGGCCAGCCGCGCGGAGAAGTTCGACCAGCTCGTGCTCGACGCGCTCGAGCCGATCGAGGCCAGATGGCGGGACCAGCTGACCAAGCTCGACGTGGCGGTCGACGACGTGCCCGAGATCCGCGGCGCCGGCGGCCCGGTGGACGACGGGGTGCTCCACGACGGGGCGGTGCCGCTGTCCCGCCTGGTCCCGGCGGGTGTGGACCGCACCGGCCTGCCGACGCGCGCCCGGATCGTGCTGTACCGGCGGCCGCTGGAGGCGCGGGCCAAGGACCCCGGCGAACTGGCCGAACTCGTGCACGACGTGCTGGTCGAGCAGGTGGCGGGCTACCTGGGCGTCGAACCGGACATCATCGAGGGCGGCGAGTAGTTCCCGGGGCGGTGCCCGGAACGAGTGGTTTCCGGACCGTTGGTTCTCGAGTGGGCGCAGCAGCTGCGCCGGCCCGCTGGATCGCTCAGGAGTGCGCCGGCTCCGCCGTCGGCTCCAGCGGGCGTGGTTCGCGCAGCCGGGTCGGCACCGCGGTCAGCAGGGTGAACAGCGCGGCCGCGATCTGGACCAGCAACAGCACGTCCCGCAGGGTCGACGGGTGCTCGAGTGTCACCTCGGCCTGGGTGGTCGGCACCGCGACCGCCACCTGGTGCCCCCACGCCGGCACGATCGGCACCGGCTTGCCGTCCACCTGCGCCCGCCAACCGTCCTCCTGCTCGGCGGCCAGCACCAGCAGCCGCCCCGGCACGCCCTCCGACACCCGCACCCGCACGTCCGGCAGCTGCGCGTCCACCGGCGTCACCCCGAGGGTGCTCGTCGGCGCCTGCGCGGTCACCGCCTGGCGCGCCACCCCGGGCGGGACCAGCACGACCTGCCCGCCCGCCTCCAGCAGCCGCAGCACCGGCCGCCCGTCGGAGGTCGGCGCGACCGACGACGCCAGGTCGCCTGCCATCGTGACGATGGGCCGCGGATCGGCGCCCGCCGGAAGCACCACGAACAACGCCCCGGACGCCGCGGCGCCGGACAGCGCGGCCCTGGTCCGGCCCGGCTCGGGGTCGGTCAGCGCGTCCTGCCACCCGGCCAGCCGGGCGGGCGTCGCCGCGCTCACCGCCAGCTGCTCGTCCCCGAACCGCGGCATCCGGCCGCCCGTCTGCAGCGCGGGCGCGTCCCCGGCGTCCAGCACCAGCACCGACCGCCCGGTGCGGGCCAGCTCGTCGGCCTGGTCCTGCGCCAGCGCCGGCCCGCCGCCGGAGTGCAGCGGCCCGCCGCTGCCCGCCACGACGACCCCGACGGCCAGCGCCACCAGCAGCACCGCGCCACCGGCGAGAAAGGGCTTTCCGACCGGGCCGAGGCACGCGGACAGCACGATCCACAACAGCCCGGCGCCGATGACCAGCAGCGGCACCCCGGCGAAGCCCGGCGACACCGGCCCGCCCTGCAACGGCGCCACTTCCACCAGCCGCACGACCAGCAGCCCGGCGACGCCGAGCACCACCACGGCGAGCCCGGCCCCGGCAGCCCGGCTCGGGCGCACCGCGAACGCGATCACGGCCGCCAACAGCAACGCGAGCCCGGCAGGCCACGCCCCGGCGCCGCCCGGGTCCAGCCCGGCCAGGTCGACCGCGGTCACCGGATCGCCCGGCCCGCTCAGCCCGTGCAGCACCAGCGCCGGGTGGTTGACCAGCACGGTCGGCCACGGCATCAGCAACGCCAACGGCACCAGCACGACGATGACCACCGACGCGGCGCGCTTGAGCAGCGGCGCCGGCGAGGGCAGCACGACGAACCCGACGACCAGCCCGGCCAGCGCGAGCAGGTGCGCCAGCGGGGAGAACGCGCCGAGCAACGCCAGGCCGAGCGCGCACAGCGACGACGAGTGCAGCCACCGCTGCCCCGGATCGGCGAGCACGCCCGCGATGCCGGCGATCACCGGCGGCAGCAGGATGTGGGCGGCCACGACGTCGAGCCGGCCCTGCGACACCGCCGCGGTCGCGGCGGGCAGCAGCCCGTAGGCGGCGGCGATCACCGCCCGCACCCACGGCTGGACCGGCAACCGCCGCGTAGCGAAGAACGCCGACACCCCGGCGAGCGGAGCGTCGGCGATCATCAACAACGACACGAACCCGTGCGGCGTGAACACCGCACCGAAGGTGCCGAGCACGGCCAGCGCGGCCGGCGCGGCGCTCGCGGTGCCGCCGTCCACGGCGTGCCAGCCCGCGAGGTAAGCCGACCAGACCTCGCTCAGCGAACCGGCTTCGAGGAGCCGTCCGCCTGCGAGGTCGAACCCCAATCGTCCCGCGTTCACCGACAGCCCCAGCGCGGCGAGCACCACGAAAACGCCCGCCACCGGGGCGATCCTGGCCACCTTCGAGGTCCTGTCCGGGACGTTCACGTTGTCGGGCAAGGCTTCTCCAGTGGGCGGCGGCGATCGGTGAGGATCTTTGCCGCGCCAGCCTAGCTGAGCCGACCGTGACTCCACGCACCCGCACGAGCACGCGGAGACCTGTCACCTCGTTGTGAAGCAGGCGTTAAATTCCCTTACACAGCCCGCTTTTTGAGCTTCCGACGCTCCCGTTCGGACAGACCACCCCAGATGCCGAAGCGCTCGTCGTGGGCCAGCGCGTACTCCAGGCATTCGCCCTTCACTTCGCAGCCCTGGCAAATCCGCTTCGCCTCACGGGTCGAGCCGCCCTTCTCCGGGAAGAACGCCTCTGGATCGGTCTGCGCGCACAGTGCGCGGTCCTGCCACTCGGGGGGCTCGTCGTTGTCGAAGAGGTCGACGAGCTCGCCCAGCTCCACCTCCGGGCCTTCTCGCCACTCCACGACGTTCCCCCAATCCCTTCCGTCGGATTCCAACCGCACGTCCGCCTCCTCTGCTTCCACGCACTCCCCAGGCTGGCGGTCTTGCATCGCCGTCACCGTCGCCCCCTTGCAGCAACGAATAACAGCACTGTGATTACACCCGTGTAATGAGGCTAGGTCAAGCGGAGTAGCGAGGTTGGGGGATGCTTCTGCCCCGTCGCGCAAGCGGACACGCCGAACATCAACTCGCCAGGATGCGACAGACTGGACCCCGTGCAACGATCCGCGGTCCGACCAAGTCCTGTCTTCTTCGGCATTCTCGCACTCACCGTAGTGGGTGGCCTACTGGCCGCGTTCGGTGACGCGAGCACACTGCTCACTTCCGACCAAGACCCGATGGTGGTAGCCGGCGTCTTCATCCTCGTGATCGCCGGCTGGGTGCTCTCACTCACGCTGCACGAGTTCGGGCACGCCTTCGTCGCCTTCAAGGGCGGCGACTACGAGGTGGCCTCGAAGGGCTACCTGTCGATGGACGTCCGGCACTACACCGATCCGGTGCTGTCGATCGTGCTGCCGCTCGTCTTCCTGCTCATCGGCGGCATCCCGCTGCCTGGTGGCGCGGTGTGGATCAACCGCTGGGCGCTGCGCACCCGCGGGGTCGCGTCCTGGGTGTCGCTCGCCGGGCCGCTGTCCAACCTGCTGATCGGCATCGTGCTGACCGTGGTCGTGATGCTGGTGCCGATGCCGGCCGGCCTGCTGGTCGGCCTGTCGTTCCTGGCGCTGCTGCAGATCGCGACGTTCGTGCTGAACATCCTGCCGGTGCCCGGGCTCGACGGCTACGGCGCGATCGAGCCGTACCTGTCACCGGACGCGCGCGAGTTCGGCGCGAAGGCGCGGCCGTGGGCGCCGCTGGTCCTGTTCGCACTGCTGTTCGCGGTTCCCGCGGTGGGCGACGCGTTCTGGGACCTGGTCACGTTCATCTACGGAGCGGTCGGCGGCGACGACATCGCGGCGGCGGTCGGCCAGTACACCTTCCTGTTCTGGCGCCACTGAGGTTCAGGCCGCGCGGGCGAGCCACTCGTCCGCGCGGCGCACGACCCGCTTCAGCCCGCTGCGCTCGCCGAGGTAGTCGCCGACCATGCCGACCACCGGCAGCATCCCGACGGCCCGGTGGTAGAACCGGCCGTGTGGCCGCTTCTCCAGCTCGTCGGTGATGGCCAGGAGCGAGCGGCCCATGCGCCACAGCGTCTTGCCTGCCGACTTCAGCGTGATCCGGCGCGGTCGCTGCTCCACCTGGGAGAACTCGCCCGCCAGCTTGGCGGTCTCGGCGTCCTCGTCGGCGGCGTCGAAGTCCTCGTTCTTGCCCGCGGCGAGCGCCGGGTCGATGTCGCGCTGGAAGAGCACCCAGGCGGCCAGCCGGACCTTCTCGCCGACGTCGCGGATGCCGTACTCCTCCGCGATGGCGGTCAGCAGCAGGGCCTGCGTGGCCGTGCCGAGCGCGTCCTGCACCGGCAGCCGGTCGGCGAGCGCGCCGCCCAGCCCGGGGATCGAGGTGACCAGCGACGTCAGCCTGCCGAGGCGGTTGACCCACCAGTCGATGTGGCCGTCGCGGTCGGTCGCCTCCCACGCGGCCGATCCCGGCACCCGCACCGAAGCCAGGCCCTCCAGGCGGCCCGGCGTGCGCAGCGCGAGCAGCACCGGGCCGGAGGCGCGCACGACCGGGCGCAGCACGCCGACGACCTGACGATCGGAAATCGCTTCACCCACGGCTGGCAGCACCCTTCTTCGGCGGTACGGCGAGCGCGCCGCCGAGGCTCATGGCCGCCGGCAGTGCCCCGCCGGCGATGAGCAGCAACGCTCGCCAGTCCTGCAGCAACACGAGATCCCCGCCGGGCCCGAACAGCCCGACGATCACTATCACCAGTACCCACGCGACGAGCGGCGCAAACGCCGCGCGCGGCGCCACCAGCCGCCCGGCCAGCCGCACGAGCAGCGGGGTGGTGAGCGCCGCGACGAGCACGGTCACCGGGAACGGGATGGTCCCGCCCACGTACAGCGGCAGGAAGAACAGTTCGAGCACGGCCAGCAGTGCCGCGTCGAGCACCAGCAGCACCAGCAGCAGCCTGGACACCTACAGCCCTCCGAACAGGTCGCGCTCCGCGCCCTCCGCCGGGCCGCGCACGAGTACATAGTGCTCGACCTCGTCGATGGGCTGCGCGATGCCGTTGGACAACGCGAACGCCGGCGGCCGCACGCTGATCTGCGTCTCGTGGGCGGCCAGCGCCGCGATCTTGGCGTCGAGATGGTCGCGCACGTCGATGGCGGTGGTGATCTCCTCGTCCGGGGTGACCGGGAGCTCGCCGTCGGCGGGCAGCCGCCACGGCAGCCCGGGCTCCGCACGCAGGCGCGCGACCCCGCGGGCGAGCGCGTCGCGCGAGGCGGCGATGTGGAAGACCCGCCGCACGTAGGGGGCGTCCTCGACGGCGAGCATGGTTACTGCGTGTGCCCGGATGTGGTCCGGGTGCCCATACCCTCCGAAGTCGTTGTAGGTCACCACCACATGGGGCCGCGTCTCGTCGAGAACGGCCCGCAGCTGGGCGGCCTGCTCACGTGGATCTCCTCCGGAAAACGCCCGCGGGTGGTCGGCCGACGGCGTGCCGGCCATGCCCGAATCGCGCCAGCGCCCGATACCCCCCAGATAACACTGCCGGGTCAACCCGAGCGCCCGGACGGCGGAGGCCAGTTCCCCCGCTCGGTAGCCCCCGAGCTGGTCCCCCGCCCACGCCCCGAGCTGGTCGAGCCGCTTCGGGATGATCTCCCCCTCCTCACCGAGTGTGCAGGTCACGAGGGTCGTCTCGACCCCTTCGGCGGCGTAGCGGGCGATGGTCCCGCCGGTGGTGATGCTCTCGTCGTCCGGGTGGGCGTGGACGAGCAAGAGCCTGCGTGCGGAGGTAGCGGTCACGACTTCAGGTTAATTAGAAGATTGTGTGGCGTTCCTGTCACAGGCGTATGACTAGTCCTTTCGTGGGGTCCACAAAGTGGGACGCGTCGGTTATTCTCCCCCGAGCTACGCACCGCGCCGTAGCAGGGGAAATCCAAGAAGGGGTGCCCGTGCACCGAGATCCGGTGGGCAGGACCTGCGGCCACGAACGGCGACTCTCGTCACCCGTTCGAGTTAGGGACCGCGCGTCACTGTTCCATCACAATCTCACGCTGAGTGGCCGTCTCGGCTGTTCCGCTGCCTAGGTTGCACGATTACGGTGGGCAAACTCGATCACCTCGACAGTTCGCCGCCACAGGACGAGGCCGCCTCGCTACCCACGACGGCGTCGAGCAAGGAGAATGAATGTTAGGGAAGACCAAGTCACGTGCCGCCAGAATCGGCGCGCTCGCCGCGACCGCCGCGCTGGTCCTCGCCGCGTGTGGCGGCGGCGGTGGTGACAACAGCGGTGTGCAGACCGGACAGGCCTTCGCCGAGTGCGACGCCAACGCCAACGCGTGCAACTCGGCCGCCGCTGACCAGCTGCAGGACGGCGGTGACGTCACCTTCGCGATCGAGAAGAACATCCCGAACTGGAACGTCACGTCCGGTGAGGGCAACGTCTTCGAGACCGGCATGGTGACCAAGGGCATCTTGCCCTACACCTTCTACACGACGCCGGACCTCAAGCCGACGCTGGCGACGGACTTCGTGACCTCGGCCGACATCACCAGCACGAACCCGCAGACGGTGGTCTACAAGATCAACCCGAAGGCCGTGTGGTCCGACGGCACGCCGATCACGGCGGACGACTTCATCTACAACTGGAAGGTCCAGAACGGCAAGGACTGCCCGGACTGCGCCCCCGCCAGCACCTCCGGTTACGACCGGATCGCCTCGGTCGTGGGCTCGGACAACGGCAAGACGGTCACCGTGACCTTCACCAACCCGTTCACCGACTGGAAGGTCCTGTGGAGCTCGACCGGTGCGATGTACCCCGCGCACCTGGCCGCCCAGCACGGTGACCTGAACACCCCGGCCGGCCTGGCCGAGTCGTACAAGTGGTTCGGCGAGACGGTTCCGACCTGGTCCGGCGGCCCGTGGAAGATCGACAACTTCCAGAACAACGTGTCGATCACCATGGTGCCGAACCCCGCGTGGTGGGGCGCCAAGCCGAAGCTGTCGCGCGTGATCTTCCGGATCATCACCGACGCCTCGCAGGAGCCGACGGCCCTGCAGAACAACGAGGTCCAGGTCATCTACCCGCAGCCGCAGGTCGACCTGGTCAACCAGGTGCGCAACATCCCGAACGTGTCCTCCTACATCGGCCTCGGCCTGACCTGGGAGCACTTCGACTTCAACCTGAAGAACCCGGCGCTGGCCAACAAGGCGCTGCGTCAGGCGCTGTACACCGCGGTCGACGTCCAGGGCATCATCGACAAGACCGTCGGCCAGTTCACCGACAAGGTGAAGCCGCTGCAGAACCACAACTTCATGCCGGGCCAGGAGGGCTACAAGGACGTCATCTCGTCCACCGGCCAGGGCACGGGTGACATCAACAAGGCGAAGCAGATCCTCACCGAGGCCGGCTACAAGCTGCAGGGCGACCAGCTGATCGACCCGAGCGGCGCGCCGGTGCCCGCCCTGCGGATGCGCTACACCGTGGGCAACCAGATCCGCCAGAACGAGTGCGAGCTGTTCCAGCAGGCCGCGAGCCAGCTGGGCGTCAAGGTGGACATCATCCCCACCGACGACCTCGGTGACACCACCAGCAATGGCGACTTCGACGTGATCGTGTTCGCGTGGGTCGCCTCGCCGTTCCCGTTCTCCGGTGCGCAGCAGAACTGGACCACCGGTTCGGAGAGCAACTACGGCGAGTACAGCAACACCCAGGTCGACAACCTGATCGCGCAGGCCAACGCCGAGACCGACCAGGCGAAGGCGTCGGAACTGCTCAACCAGGCCGACCAGATCATGGCCGACGACGCGTACGTGCTTCCGCTGTACCAGAAGCCGACCTTCATCGCGTCGTACGACAACATCGCCAACATCCGCAACAACTCGACCCTCGACGGGCCGGTCTACAACATGCAGGAATGGGGCATCCGGAAGGGCTGACCAGCCGAGCCGGAGTACATTACTGAGAAGTAATTCGGTGGGGGAGGCCGGCGACGCCGGTCTCCCCCACCCCCTAACCGCACGAAACCACCACAACTAGACAGGTCGCGCCGCCCGGTTCCGCCGTCACGAGCGGCGTGCTGGTCGAACTTCAGCAGGAAGACCTCCATGCTCGCCTTCGCATTGCGCCGGCTGCTCGTGTCGGTGCCGATCCTCATCTTGTCGACGTTCGTCGTCTTCGTGATGGTGTCGCTGTCGGCCAACCCGCTCAGCAACCTCATCACCCGAAATCCGCCACCGCCACCGCAGACCATCGCCGCCGAGACCCACCGGCTGCACCTGGACCAGCCGCTGATGGAGCGGTACTGGAACTGGATCACCGGCATCTTCCGCGGCGACTTCGGCCCGTCCGTCAACTCGACGATGGACATCGGGTCGGAGGTCATCTCCCGCTTCGGCGTCACGTTCCGCCTGATCTTCCTCGCGATGGTCATCGCGCTGATCCTGGCGATCGTCGTCGGCGCCGTCAGCGCCGTGAAGCAGTACTCCAAGCTGGACTACACGGCCACCTTCTTCGGCTTCCTCTTCCTGTCGATGCCCGCGTTCTGGCTCGCGGTGCTCCTGAAGCAGGCCGGCATCAACATCAACAACACCGTCGGCGACCAGGTCTTCTACACGATCGGCGCGAGTTCGATCTACGTGCAGGGCGGCTTCTGGGCGCACCTCGGCGACGTGCTGGGGCACATGATCCTGCCGACCATCTCGCTGGCGCTGATCTCCTACGCCTCCTGGAGCCGCTTCCAGCGCGGGTCGATGCTCGAGGTGCTCAACAGCGACTACGTGCGGCTCGCCCGCGCCAAGGGCCTGTCCCGCGGCGTCGTGATGCGGCGGCACGCGCTGCGCAACGCCCTCATCCCGCTGACCACCGTCACCGCGCTGGACCTGGCGTCCATCATCTCCGGCGCCGTCGTGACCGAGAAGGTGTTCCAGTGGCAGGGCGCGGGTACCTTCCTGCTCGACGCCATCGCGCAGAGCGACGTGTACGCCGTCGAGGCCTGGCTGCTGATCTCGGCGACCTTCGTCATCCTGTTCAACCTTGTCGCCGACCTGCTGTACGGCGTGCTCGACCCGAGGATCCGCCATGCCTGAGCCTTCGACCACCGAAACCACCGCGACGGCCCAGCTGCAGGACAGCCCCAAGGGCACCGTCGAGCGCGAGTTCACCGTCCAGGAGCGCGGCCAGTTCCAGCTGGTGCTGCGCCGGTTCCTGCAGCACCGGCTGGCCGTGGCGAGCCTGATCCTGCTGATCGTGATCGTGCTGCTGGCCTACGTCGGCGGCTGGCTCTGGAAGTACGGGCCCGAGGACATCACGCCGGACAACTCCGAGGCGCCGTCGCTGGCGCACCCATTCGGCACCGACGCGGTCGGCAAGGACATGCTGGCCCAGGTGCTTCGCGGCACCCAGATCTCGCTGCAGATCTCCGTGCTGGTCGCGATCTTCTCCACGGTCGTCGGCACGATCTGGGGCGCGGTCGCCGGCTACTACCGCGGCTGGATCGACACGGTGCTGATGCGCATCGCCGACCTGGTGCTGACCCTGCCGCTGCTGGCCGTCGCGGCCGTGCTCGGCCACAACGCGGGCGGCAGCTGGTGGCTCATCGCGGTCGTCATCGCCGGCCTGTACTGGGCCTACGTGTCCCGGGTCGCGCGCGGTGTGGTGCTGTCGCTGCGGGAGAAGGAGTTCATCGAGGCGGCCCGCGCGCTCGGCGCGGGTGACGGGCGGATCATCTTCCGGCACCTGGTGCCCAACGCGCTCGGCTCGGTGATCGTGAACGCGACGATCCTGGTGTCCATCGGCATCCTGCTGGAGACCGCGCTGTCGTTCCTCGGCTTCGGTGTGCGGCCGCCGGACACCTCGCTCGGCCTGCTGGTAAGCAGCGCGCAGACGGCGGTCGACACCCGCCCGTGGCTGTTCTACTTCCCGGGCCTGTTCATCATCCTGATCGCGCTGACGATCAACTTCATCGGGGACGGGCTCCGCGACGCGTTCGACCCCCAGCAGACGAAGGTGCGCGCATGACCTCGTTCGACTCCCAGACGACGGCCGACCCCGTCCTCTCGGTGGAGGACCTCACCGTCCAGTTCCCCAGCGACGACGGCCTGGTGCAGGCCGTGCGCGGTGTGAGCTACCAGCTCGGCCGCGGTGAGGTGCTGGGCGTCGTCGGTGAATCCGGCTCCGGCAAGTCGGTGACCTCGCTGGCGATCATGGGCCTGCTGCCCCGTTCGGCGCGCGTCAAGGGCACGATCAACTTCAAGGGCCGCAACCTGCTGGAGCTGTCCGAGAAGCAGATGACGCGGGTCCGCGGCAGCGGCATCGCGATGGTCTTCCAGGACCCGATGACGTCGTTGAACCCGGTCTACCCGGTGGGCGACCAGATCGCCGAGGCCATCACCGCGCACCACGACGTGCGCAGGGACGTGGCCCGCAAGCAGGCCGTGGAGCTGCTGGACCTGGTGCGCATCCCGAACCCGCAGCAGCGGGCCACCGAGTACCCGCACCAGCTCTCCGGCGGTATGCGGCAGCGCGTGGTGATCGCGATCGCGATCGCCAACCGGCCCGAGGTGATCATCGCCGACGAGCCGACGACCGCGCTGGACGTGACCGTGCAGGCGCAGGTGCTGGACGCGCTGCAGGCGGCGAAGCAGGAGACCGGCGCCGCGATGGTGCTGATCACCCACGACCTCGGCGTCATCGCCGGGCAGGCCGACCGGGTGCAGGTCATGTACGCGGGCAAGGTGGTCGAGGCAGGCACGGTCGACGACATCTTCTACACCCCGCGGATGCCCTACACGCTGGGCCTGCTCGGCAGCCTGCCGCGGCTGGACATCAAGACCGACCGGCTCACCCCGATCGCGGGTTCGCCGCCCTCGGTGGTCAACATGCCGCCGGGCTGCCCGTTCAGCCCGCGCTGCCCGATGGCGCAGGACATCTGCGACCGGGAGGAGCCGGTGCTCGAGCCGACCACCGACGGTCTGCACAAGGCGGCCTGCCACTTCAGCGACCAGCTGGCCGGCCGCGAAGCCACTGATCTGTTCAACCCCACCTCGGTCGACGACGTCGACGCGGTGGCCGCGGTGACCCCCGGGGAGAAGACCGAATGAGCGAGAGCGCAGCCGGCGTGCTGCCCGAGCAGGACCAGCGGACCCCGGTGCTGTCGGCCCGCGACGTCGTCAAGCACTTCCCGGTACGCAGCGGCGGGCTGATCCGGCGCCAGATCGGCGAGGTCCAGGCCGTGTCCGGGGTGTCGTTCGACATCTACGAGCGGGAGACCCTCGCGCTCGTCGGCGAGTCGGGGTGCGGGAAGTCGACCACCGCGCGGGTGGTGCTGAACCTGCAGCCGGCCACCGCGGGCGAGGTGCGCTTCGAAGGCACCGAGCTGCACAAGCTGAACCGCAAGGACATGCAGCGCCTGCGCAGGCAGATGCAGATCGTGTTCCAGGACCCGTACGCCTCGGTGGACCCGCGCATGCCGGTCAACGAGATCATCGCGGAGCCGCTGCGGATCCACAACCTGTACGAAAAGGGCGGCCGGGAGCGGGTGCGCGAGCTGCTCGCCACGGTCGGCCTGCGGCCCGAGCACGGCAACCGGTACCCGCACGAGTTCTCCGGCGGCCAGCGGCAGCGCATCGGCATCGCGCGGGCGCTCGCTCTGCAGCCGAAGCTGCTGGTGCTGGACGAGCCGGTGTCGGCGCTGGACGTGTCCATCCAGGCCGGTGTGCTGAACCTGCTGCAGGACCTGCAGTCGGAGTTCGGGCTGTCGTACCTGTTCGTGTCGCACGACCTGTCCGTGGTCCGGCACATCGCCAACCGCATCGCGGTGATGTACCTGGGCAAGATCGTCGAGACGGCGCCGTCGGAGGAGCTGTTCGAGAACCCGGCGCACCCGTACACGCAGGCGCTGATTTCGGCGATCCCGGTGCCCGACCCGCGCAAGGAACGCTCGCGGGAGCGCATCGTGATCACCGGTGACGTGCCCAGCCCGGCGAACCCGCCGAGCGGCTGCCGGTTCCGGACGCGGTGCCCGAAGTTCGCGAACGAGTTGAGCGACGCGGAGCGCTCGAAGTGCATCGATGAGGAGCCGTTGCTCGTCGACCGCGGGCAGGGTCACCCGGCGGCTTGCCATTATGCGCAGGCGCGGCAGTTGATCTGATCTCCGCTACGCGGGTGGCTCGATCGCCGGCTTCGCTTCGCCGCGATTGAGCTCTCCCGAACCCGATCTTTCAGTGTTCGGTTGCCGAGACACCGCGTCAAGGCGGGAAAGCGTGCCTTGACCCGGTGGCTCGGCAACCGATTTGGCTGGGGATCGGGTTGCGGGAGGGGGCTGGCTCGTGGGGGGTCGTTGGCGTTCGTTGCCGGGTTGCGGTTGTGGTCAGAAGGCCCCCGGTCCGCCGGGGGTCTTCGTCGTTGCGGGGGTCAGCGGGGGCTGCGGGTCCAGTTCACGGCTTCGCTGAACGGGCCGAGCAGCGGCGGGCCCGCGGTCATCCCGGAGATGCCCTGTCCGGTGGCGAGCGTGTCGGCCAGCTGGAACAACGGCAGCACCGTGTGCTGCGCCCACAGCTTCGGCTCCAGCTCGGCCAGCGCGTCGGCCAGTGGCTTCTCCCCGGTCAGCGCCCCTTCGATCGTCGTCTGCAGGTTTTCGTCGCAGACGGCGGCCGGGTTCGCCGGGATCACGGCCACGTTCGCCGACGGCGTGGACTGTCCGGGGCGGCAGCCGAACGTCGAGGCCAGCACCGTTGCCGCGTCGCCGCCCACCGGGAGCGGCACCACCGCGATGTCGACGCCCACGGCGTTCGTGTTGCCCGTGGGGGCGGTCGAGCCCTGGCTCACCGGCAACGCCAGCAGGTTGGCGAACAGGTCGCGCGGCTGGGCGTTGAGCGTGTTCACCTGGATGCCGGCCGCGATGAGCTGGTTGCTCAGCTCCTTCGCCATGCTCGCGTACGGCTCCTGCTGCCCCGGCGACGCGACGACCAGCGTGAGCGCCCTGCCGTCCTTGCGCCAGATTCCGGCTTCCTTGACGTAGCCCGCCGCGGTCAGCAGCGACTCCGCCTTCGCCGGGTCCGGCACGCCGTAACCGGCGGGGATCGTCGGCGCGTAGCCGGCCTGCGAGGGCCACCGCACCTGCGCGTCGGCCCGCAGCCCGGCCGACGGGCCGCCCCCGGTGCCCTCGTCGATCAGCTTGTTCCGGTCGATGATCGCCGACACGGCCTCGCGCACCTGGTCGTCCACCAGCGGGCCGTTCGCCGGGCGCAGCAGCACCCCGGCCACCCGCGGGCTGGCCACCGTGCTCAGCTGGACACTCGGCCCGAGCACCTGGAACTGGTTCAGGCCGGCACTGTCGGTGCGGGACATGACGAACTGGTCGTTGCCGCTGCGCAGGGCGCCCGCCAGACCGGTGGCGTCGGACCGGCGCAGCACGATCTGGTCGACCGCGGCCGGCTTGTCCCAGTAGCGCTCGTTGCGCTCCAGGATGATCTCGCCACGCGCGTTGTCCCGCGTCTTGATCGAGAACGGCCCGCCGTAGGCCGGGAAGCTGTCCTGCAGCGCGCCCTGCCAGCCGCCCGGCGCGTCCTTGAGCAGG
The DNA here is from genome assembly GCF_050958625.1 of Amycolatopsis sp. 3B14. Taxonomy (NCBI): domain Bacteria; kingdom Bacillati; phylum Actinomycetota; class Actinomycetes; order Pseudonocardiales; family Pseudonocardiaceae; genus Amycolatopsis; species Amycolatopsis sp. 3B14. The sequence goes on along the minus strand of NZ_JBHZEN010000028.1, from coordinate 144,119 downwards.
TGCTGCGGCAGCAGGTTCGAGAACAGCGTCTGCCAGCCCGGGTACGGTTCGGAGAACGTCACCTGGACGCCCTTGCCGCCCTCGCTGGGCTGGATGCCGCTGATCAGCCGGTACCCGGCGGGCTGCACGACACCGGGCTGGTCGCGCATGGCCTCGGCGAGGTAGACGAAGTCCTCCACCGCGATCGGCGCGCCGTCGGACCACGAGGCGTCCTGCCGGATCAGGTAGGTGACCGTGAACGGGTCGGTCGAGGTGACCTCCGCCGAGCGCATCAGCGTGGTGTCGAGCTGGTTCTCGCCGTTGGCGTCGGGCCGGAACACCGACGGCAGCAGCATCTGCGACAGCGCCGTGGTGATCGTGGACTGGTCGGCCAGGTTGTGCGGGTTGTAACCGCCCGCGATGTCGTCGACGCCGATCACGATCTGCGATGCCGTCGGCGCCGCCGAGCTCGACGACTGGGCCACCGGCGACGTCACGACCGGCGGCGGCGGGGTGCTGGTGCAGGCGGCCAACGCGGTCAGCAGCACCGTGACCAGTGCCGCCGCTTTACCGCTTCCCCGCACGCTGCCTCCCCTGATGAGCCCATGATGGTGTCACAAGGCCTGTAGCCGCGGTACCGAGATTGCCAGACCGGCCGGGACTCGCTGTCACCGGATCAGGTACCGCCGAAAGGTGGACGTTGCTGAGCGTGTCGTGGTTCCCCCGGAAAACGAGACAGGGGACGCCCACCGCGATGGACGTCCCCCGGCCCGGCGAACTCAGCCGCGCGACTTGGCGCGCGAACGCTCCTTGGCCCGCTGCGTGATCTCCAGCGTCACCTTCCGCACCCGCACCGCGTTCGGCGCGACCTCGACGCACTCGTCGGCGGCGCAGAACTCCAGCGCCTCCTCCAGGCCCAGCTTGCGCGGGCGCGCCAGGCGCTCCAGCTCGTCACCGGTGGAGGAGCGCATGTTGGTGAGCTTCTTCTCCTTTGTGATGTTGATGTCGAGGTCCTCGGCGCGCGGGTTCTCGCCCACGACCATGCCCTCGTACACCTCGGCGCCCGGCTCGACGAAGAACGTGCCGCGGTCGGCGAGCTGGATCATCGCGTAGGAGGTGACCGGTCCGGACCGGTCGGCGACCAGCGAACCGCTGTGCCGGGTGCGGATCTCGCCCGCCCACGGGTGGTAGCCCTCGAACACGTGGTTCGCGATGCCGGTGCCGCGGGTCTCGGTCAGGAAGTCGGTGCGGAACCCGATCAGGCCACGCGCGGGCAGCACGAACTCCAGCTTGATGCGGCCGGTGCCGTGCCCGCTCATATCCTCCATGCGGCCCTTGCGGGCGGCGAGCAGCTGGGTGACCGCGCCGAGGTGCTCCTCGGGGATGTCCAGCGTGAGCCGCTCGAACGGCTCGTGCAGCTTGCCGTCGATGGTCTTGGTGACCACCTGCGGCTTGCCGACGGTCAGCTCGAAGCCCTCGCGGCGCATCTGCTCGACCAGGATCGCCAGCGCCAGCTCGCCACGGCCCTGGACCTCCCAGGTGTCCGGGCGCTCGGTGGGCAGGACGCGGATCGACACGTTGCCGATCAGCTCCTGGTCCAGCCGGGCCTTGACCAGGCGCGCGGTGACCTTGTCGCCGCCGTTGCGGCCGGCCAGCGGCGAGGTGTTCACCCCGATCGTCATCGAGATGGCCGGCTCGTCGACGGTGATCCGGGGCAGCGCCACCGGGTTCTCGACGTCGGCCAGCGTGTCCCCGATCGTGATGTCCGGGATGCCCGCGATGGCGACCAGGTCACCGGCCGAGGCCTCCTGCGCGGGCACCCGCTCCAGCGCCTCGGTGACCAGCAGCTCCGAGATCCGGACGTTCTGCACCGAGCCGTCCTCGCGCAGCCACGCGACGGTCTGGCCCTTGCGGAGCTTGCCGGCGTGGATGCGGATGAGCGCGATGCGGCCGAGGAAGTTCGACGCGTCCAGGTTGGTGACCAGGGCCTGCAACGGGCTGTCCGGGTCGGCCTTCGGCGGCGGCACGTGGCGCAGCAGGACGTCGAACAGCGGGTCGAGGTTCTCGCTGTCCGGCAGGGCGCCGTCGGCGGGCTGCTCCAGACTCGCCTTGCCCGCCCGCGCGGAGGCGTAGATCACCGGCAGGTCGAGGACCGCGTCCAGGTCGGCATCCTCGATGTCGCCGGCCAGATCGAGCAGCAGGTCGTGGGTCTCCTCGACGACCTCGGCGATGCGCGCGTCCGGGCGGTCGACCTTGTTGACCACCAGCACGACCGGCAGGCCGGCCTGCAGGGTCTTGCGCAGCACGAACCGGGTCTGCGGCAGCGGCCCCTCGCTGGCGTCGACCAGCAGCAGGACGCCGTCGACCATGGACAGGCCGCGCTCGACCTCGCCGCCGAAGTCGGCGTGGCCGGGGGTGTCGATCACGTTGATGGTGACCGGGCCGTCGGCGGTCTCGCGGCGGATGGCGGTGTTCTTGGCGAGGATCGTGATGCCCTTCTCACGTTCCAGCTCGCCCGAGTCCATCACGCGGTCGACGAGCTCGGCACGTTCGCCGAAGGCGCCGGACTGCCGCAGCATGGCGTCGACCAGGGTGGTCTTCCCGTGGTCGACGTGCGCGACGATGGCGACGTTGCGGAGGTCGGTGCGGACCTTCTCGGCGGTTGCTGTGGGCACGCGAGGGCTCCTGAACATTTCGAAGGGATGAATCGCGGGCCCGCTTTGGCATACGCGATCCCGTTCAGGATACCCGGTACCACATTGTGACCAGTGCCACGGTGGATGATCACTTAGGCTCACCTAACCTGAGGGCACCCCCGAGTCGTGGAGTGGTGGTTTTGGGCAAGAAGGACGCGGACCCGCGCAAGGTCGTCCGCAAGCTCATGAAGGCGGGCAAGGTCAAGAAGAAGTGCTGCCGCTCGAAGCCCCGCTGCAAGAAGTGCCCGGTCCTCGCACTCCAGCGGGCGAAGGCGGACATCAAGAAGGCGGCCTAGACGGCCAGCGCCTCGTTCACCAAGCGGAGTTCCGGCGCGGTGCGGGTGGCGCCGAATTCGACGATTTCGTGTCGCGCGAGGCGGCGCAGGTGGAACGGGTCGGACGCCAGAATCGCCTCCAATTTCACCCGCGGCATCGGCCGCGTGATGATGACGCAACCGGAATGCGGCGTGCGCCGGCCGGCCGTCAGGAACTCGCCCGACCGGAAGTGCCGGTCCAGCCATTTCGCGTGGTCGGCCAGGTAGTAGTCGACTTCCTCCACCGGGGCCGTGTAGTCGATCAGCACGATGTACATGCCTTCACGGTAGCCCCGGCGAGGACCCCCGGGAAACAATTCTCAGCCATTTGCCAGTAATCTGTGCAACAGCGGTTCGACATTCCAAAGAATTGCTTTCCGGAAGGCAATGTGGATATTACTTTCGGGCGCTGCTACGCTGTCCGCGTGCGTACGATCGTGAACTTCTGGTGGCCGCCCGCAGGCGGTCCCTCCGACGTGCGCTGAAACCCACGACAAGGCCGCCCGCGCAGGCGGCCTTCGTCGTTCCCGGGGCCGTGGCGGGGGTGGCCACCGACCCGAGGAAGCAACCGATGCGAATTTCCGGGATCACCCCGTCCGGCCACACCCACCTCGGCAACCACCTGGGCGCGATCCAGCGCTGGGTGACCGACGGCGGGCCGGACGACCTGTACTTCGTGTCCGACCTGCACGCCATGACGACCACGCACAACCCGGGCAAGCTGCGCGGCCGGACCAGCGAGATGCTGGCCATCCTGGTGGCGGCCGGGATCCCCGCCGAGCGCGTTTTCGTGCAGTCGGACCTGTCCCGCGAGCTGGGCGCGCTGACCTGGATCCTGGAGTGCACCTGCAGCTACGGCGAGGCCGCGCGGATGATCCAGTTCAAGGAGAAGGGCAGCGGCCAGCCGGGGGTGCGGCTGAGCCTGCTGACCTATCCGGTGCTGATGGCCGCCGACATCCTGCTGCAGGGCGCGGCGGAAGTGCCGGTCGGTGAGGACCAGAACCAGCACGTGGAGCTGGCGCGGGCGCTGGCCAGGCGGTTCAACGGCACCTACGGCGAGGTGTTCACGGTGCCGCGGCCGGTGCTGCCGCCGACGGGCGCGCGGGTGCGGGACCTGAGCGACCCGGCGCGGAAGATGTCGAAGTCGGCCCGTGACGCGGCCGGGGTGGTGTTCGTGCTGGACGAGCCGGACCTGATCCGGCGCAAGGTGCGGCGCGCGGTCACCGACGGGCTCACCGGGGTCGAGTACGCGCCGGAAGAGCGTCCCGGGGTCGCGAACCTGCTGGAGATCCTGGCCGGCTGCCGGGGCGAGCGGCCCGCGGACGTGGCGGCGGAGTTCTCGTCCTACGGGGCGCTGAAGGAAGCCGTGGCGGAGGCGGTGGTCGAGACACTACGCCCGATCCGGGAGCGGACGCTGGAGCTGCTGGCGGACCCGGCGGAGCTGGCGCGGATCCGGAAGGAGGGCGCGAGCCGGGCCGCCGAACGCGGCGAGCACCGCCTGACCTCGGCGATGCGGCTCATCGGCGCGGGAATGTGACCCCGCCTTGCTGATCCGGCAAATTTCCGTGCCGACCGGGTAGAGCCCGTGCCAGGGTGGCGGCCATGCCTCCCACCACGCGCCGTCGTGACACCCGCCCGCCGAGGACCGGCCCCGGGGAGAAGGACGTGCTGGCAGGCTTCCTCGCCTACCTGCGCGCCGCGGTGGTCGCGAAGGCCCAGGGCGTCCCGGAACCGCAGGCCCGCACCCCCGGGGTGCCGTCCGGGACGAACCTGCTCGGCCTCGTCAAGCACCTCACCCACGTCGAACGCCACTGGCTCCTCGGCCAGCCGGCAGGCGACTGGGCGGCCACCTTCCACCCGGAACCGGACGAGACCGCCGACGACATCCTCCGCGCCTACCGGGAGACCACGGCCCGCGGCGACGAGGTCATCGCCGCCTGCCCGGACCTGGCCGCGCCCGGGCCGCGCCCGGGCGGGCGGCGTGGCCCGGCGCCGTCCCTGCGCTGGACCCTCACTCACCTGATCGAGGAGACCGGGCGTCACGCCGGGCACGCCGACATCCTGCGTGAACTGATCGACGGCGCCACGGGACGCTGACTCAGGCCAGCAACCGCCGCAGGTCCGGGAGCAGTTCCAGGTCCGCGGGCAGCCACTCGACGCCGTCCAGGCCGTCCGCGTCGAGCCAGCGCAATGCCTTGTGGTCCAGCGCCTCGGGCCGGGCGCGTTCGTCGGTCAGCGAAGCGGCGAACACCCGCAGCACCAGCCCGGCCCGCAGCGGCACGTCCGGTCCCACGCGCGAGCCGACCACGACGTCCACCCCGAGCTCCTCGCGGCACTCCCGCCGCAACGCGTCCACTTCGGACTCGCCGGGTTCGACGCGGCCGCCGGGCAGTTCCCACAGCCCGGCCACCTCGCGCGGGTACGCGCGCTGCTGGGCGAGCAGGGACCGGCCCCGCACGATGGCCGCTCCCACGATCACCTTCACGAGGTGGAGACGTTACCGGCCGATCGCCAGACGATCTGGAAGCGGGCACCGCCCTCGGGCGACTCGCCGACGGACACCCGCCCGCCGCGCCGCCGCACCGCTTCGGCGACCATCGCCAGCCCGAGCCCGGTGCCGCCGGAGGTGCGAGCCCGGTCGTCGCCCACCCGGTAGAACCGGTCGAACACGCGGTCGCGGTGCCCGGGCGGGATGCCCGGCCCGTCGTCGTCCACGACCAGCCGCACCGTGGAGTGCCCGGGCAGCACCGACACCACGATCTGCGAGGACGCGTACCGGCAGGCGTTGCGCAGCAGGTTGTTCAGCACCAGCTCCACCTCGGAGTGCGCCGCGTGCGCCCACGCCTGCCCGACCACCCCGGTCACGCGCACGGCGGGCGATCCGGGCGGCAGCCGGTCCGCGGCCGCGCGCGCCTCGGTGAGCAGTTCGACCGCTTCGGCGGGCGGCAGCTCCCCGGCGTCCGAACGCGCCAGCGTCAGCAGCCCGTCCAGCAGCGCGGACAACCGCTCGGCCTCGGCGAGGACGTCGGCCAGCGTCTCCTGCGCCAGCTCCGGGTCGGGGTTCGCGACGGCGACCTCGGCCTGCACGCGGATCGACGCGACCGGCGAGCGCAGCTCGTGCGCGGCGTCGCCGGTGAACCGCCGCAGCCGCTGCGCCGCCTCCTCCTGCCGCGCCAGCAACGCGTTGAAGTCCGCCGCCAGTGCACGCAGCTCGTCGTCCGCCTCGGGCAGCGGCACCCGCTGCCCCGGCGGCAGCGCACGGACCGTGCGGCGCAGACGGCTCACCCGCCGCAACGCGAACCGCACCACGAGCCAGGTCGCGATCGCGGCGAGCGCCGCGCCGATCCCGGCCGCCCACAGCAACCAGGTCGCCGCCTTCTGCACGGCCGCGCGCTGGCCCACCAGCCCGGTCCCGGCCGCGACCAGCCGCAGCTGCCCGTCCGGCGCGGTCACCACCGAGCCCAGCCACCGCATCCGGTCCACGGTCACCGACTGCCCCGCCTTGAGCGCACGCACGTCACCCGGCCCGAGCCTGGCCGCCGGGCCCCCGTCGACCGGCGCGCCCGCGGTGTCGAGCACGCGCAGGGTGACGCCGTCCGACGGCGCCGGCGGCTGCCCGGCGGACACGGCCGCGGCGGCGGGCGCGAGCGCCTCGGACAGCTCGGTGTCCACGGAGGAGTCCCGCAGCGGACCGAGGCCGCGCCCCGCCACGATGGCGAGGCCGAGCAGGAACGCCAGCGTGACCGCGGCGGCCGGCGCCGTGATCCGGAACTGCATGGACCGGCGTTCCCACCACCGGCGGAGGAACGTCACCCGGGCAGGACCTCGTCCAGCGCGGCGTCGGAGGCCAGGTAGCCGTGGCCGCGGACGGTCCGCACCAGCGCGCCCGCCCCGACCGCGTCGAGCTTGCGGCGCACGTACCCGACGTAGACCTCGACGACGTTGCGGGTCGCGGCCTGCTCGTCACCCCAGACGGCACGCAGCAGCTCGTCCTTGGTGACGACCGTCCCGGCGCGCCCGACCAGCACCTCCAGCAGGCTGAACTCGCGCGGGCTCAGCGCGACCGGGTCGTCGTGCCAGTGCACCTCGCGGGTTGCGCGGTCGACGACGAGACCACCGATTCGCAGCGGCCCGCGCGTCCCCTCGCTCGAGGCGCGCCGCAGCACCGCGCGGATCTGCGCGACCAGCACGACGAACGAGAACGGCTTGACCAGGTAGCCGTCGGCGCCCAGGTCGAGCCCGTCGGCCTGGTCGACCTCGCCGTCCTTGGCCGACACCATCAGCACCGGCGTGGTGATGCCCTGCGCGCGCAGCGCCTGCAGCACCCGGTACCCGGACAGGCCGGGGAGCATGATGTCCAGCAACAGCACGTCGAACGACCCGGTCTGCGCGAGGCGCAGGCCGCTCGGGCCGTCGGGAGCGGTGACGACGTCCATGCCCTCCGCGCGCAGCCCGCGGTGCAGCGCCTTGCGCACACCTGGCTCGTCGTCCACCACGAGGATCCGAGGGTTCACGGTTGTCTAGCATGCCCGGTTTTTCCAGCTCGGGCGCGCGCTCTCAGCGGTCTCTCAGCATCTCAGGCCCATCTCAGGGCGGATCGAGGAGTGTCAGCGGCGGGGAAAGAGCACACTGGTGCTCGGTTGACACAGGGAGAACAGATGCAGCCGAAGACGAAGGCCATCACCGCCGCGGTCACCGGATCCGCGCTCGGCGCCGCCGGGCTCGCCTGGCTCGCGATGCCCGCGGCCGCGGGCGAGGCGCCCGAGCTGCCGGCGATCAGCGCCGAGGAGCTGGTGCAGTCGGTGGCCACCACCAAGACGCCTGCGCTGGCGGGCACGGTCGAGGTGGACAACAACCTGGGCCTGCCGGTCTCGACCCTGCCGGGGGGCACGAGCCTGGACATCGACGCGGCCCGCGTCTACAACGACGGCGCGGGCAACAGCAAGCTCGCGATCGAGCAAGGGGCGAGCGAGCACACCATCGTCCGCAACGGGGCGACCGTGTGGACGTACGACTCGGCGTCGAACGAGGCCACGAAGGTCACCGTGCCGCCGGAGGCGCTGCAGAAGCCGGAGGAGTACCAGCTCAGCGACCCGGCGACGGCGACGACGCAGGTGCTCGCGAAGGTCCGCGAGAGCAGCACCGTGACGGTCGAGGGCACGGCGCGCGTCGCCGGCCGCGCGGCGTACGAGCTGGTGCTGACGCCGAAGCCGACCGAGCGCACGCTGCTGCGCGAGGTGCGCGTCGCGGTCGACGCCGAGAAGCGGGTGCCGCTGCGCCTGGCCGTGATGACCTACGGCACGTCGGACCCGGCGTTCCAGGTGGCGTTCAGCGACATCGCGTTCGCGCCGCAGCCGGCGAGCGAGTTCCAGTTCACCCCGCCGCAGGGCGCGAAGGTGACCGAGGAGCAAGCGCCGGCCGAGCACCCGGACCAGCGGGCCGTCGAGGACGCGGTGCAGGTCAGCGGTGACGGCTGGGACAGCGTCCTGACCGGTTCGTTCCCGGCCGAGGCGCTGGCGCCGCAGCAGGGCGAGCGCGGGCAGAACGTGGACCCGAAGGCCCTGCTGGCGCAGTTCGGCAAGCCGGTCAGCGGTGCGTTCGGCACCGGCTACGTGATCACCACGAAGGTCGGCACCGCGCTGGTCACCGACGACGGCCGCTTCGCCGTCGGGGCGGTGCCGGAGCAGGTGCTGATCGAGGCTCTGGGAGCGAAATGACGGAGACACTGCCGGTGGGCGCTTCGGTCGAAGCGCCCACCGCGGGTCCGGCACTCGCCGCGCGGACCAGGGGGTTGCGCAAGGTGTACCGGACCGCGGTCGCGGTGGACCAGGTCGATCTGGACGTGCCGGAAGGCGCGGTGCTGGGCATGCTCGGGCCGAACGGCTCGGGCAAGACCACCACGATCCGGATGCTGCTCGGCCTGGTCCGCCCGACCGAGGGCGAGGTGGAGCTGCTCGGGCACCGGATGCCCGACGGCGCGCCGCGGGCGCTGCCCGAGGTGGGCGCGCTGGTCGAGGGGCCGGGGTTCCACCCGTTCCTGTCCGGGCGGGAGAACCTGCGCCGCGTCGCGGCCGCCGAGCCGCGGCTGTCGTCGGCGGCGATCCCCCGCGCGGTCGACGACGCGCTGGAGCGGGTCGGGCTCGGGCACGCCGCGCACCGGCGCTACCGGGGGTACTCGCTGGGCATGAAGCAGCGGCTGGGGCTCGCCTCGGCGCTGCTCGTGCCGCGGCGGATGGTCGTGCTGGACGAGCCGACCAACGGGCTGGACCCGGCGGGCACGCGGGAGATCCGCAACATCATCGGCGAGCTGCACGCCGAGGGCGTCACCGTGCTGGTGTCCTCGCACCTGCTCGCCGAGGTCGAGGCGACCTGCACGCACGTGGCCGTCCTGCACGACGGCACGGTGGTCGCGCAGGGCGAGCTGGACGAGCTGCTGGAGTCCGGCACGCCGTCGCTGGTCGTGTCCACTCCGGACGGTGACGAGGCGCTCACCGCGCTGCGCGACAACCGCATCCCCGGCCGGCTCACACCGGAGGGCGTGCGGGCGGACCTGACCGCGGCGACCGCGCCGCAGGTGATCGAAACGCTGGTGCGGGCTGGGGTGTCCGTGCACGAGGCGAAGCGGGCCCGCACCGGGCTGGAGGACCTGTTCGCGCGGCTGACGCAACGGGATTCCGAAACCGGGGGCCTGCCGGATGTGGACGAGGGGACGTCATGACGGCGACACTGGACGCGGCGCCGGTGGAACGGTGGAGTGTGCCGTTCCACCGGCTCTACCGCGCCGAGCTGCGGTGGATCTTCCGCCGCCCGCGCACGCTGATCGTGCTCGGCCTGCTCGCGCTGATCCCGGTGATCGTCGGGATCGGGCTGACGATCGCGGGGGACAGCGGCGGCGGGCCCGGCGGCGGTGACGGCGACAACGCGCTGCTGGCGTCCGCGGCCGGGAACGCGCTGGTCCTGCCGCTGGCCACGCTCGGGCTGACGCTGAACCTGATGCTGCCGCTGGTCACGGCGATGTCGGCGGGCGACGCGCTCGCCGGTGAATCGGCCGTGGGCACGCTGCGCGGGCTGCTGCTCGCGCCGGTGAGCCGCGGCAGGCTGCTACTGATGAAGGCGCTCGGGGTGGCGACGTTCACGCTCGCCGCGGCGCTGCTGATGGCCGTGGTCGCGATGATCACCGGGCTGGTGATCAACGGGACCGGCTCGCTGTTCACGCTGTCCGGCAACACGCTGTCCTTTGTGGACGCACTGGGCCGGGTCGCGCTGGCGGCGGCGTGGGTGACGCTGCAGCTGTGGGCGGTCGGGGCCATCGCGCTGGCGATCTCGGCGTGCACCGAGCACCCGATGGTCGTGGTGGTGTCGATGCTGGCCGGCGTCGTGGTGTCGACGGTCCTGCTCCTGCTGTCGGCGGTGGACTGGCTGCACCCGTTCCTGCTGCCGCAGTCCTGGACCGCGATCGCGGACATCCTGCGCGACCCGATCCCGGCCGACCAGCTCGGCGAGGGCGCGATCCGCGCCGCGTGCTACGTCGTGATCGGCCTGTCGCTGGCCTACGCGCGGCTGTCCACGAAGGACGGTTAGCCGATCAGGGCCACGCCGTCCGGGTCCGGGGCGATGCTGATCTCGTCGCCCGGGTTGACGTCGGCGGAGACCGCCGCGACCGCGTCCACGGTGCCGGCGCTCGTGCGCACGGACAGGCGGACGTTGTCGCGGCGGTGCACCTTGGTCAGCACCTCGCCGGTGATCCCGGCGGTCGCGAGCCGCAGCCCGGCGGGACGCAGGCCGAGCCGCACCGGCCCGTCCGCGGCCTCCGGGATGGCGACCTCGCCGAACGGGCAGCGCACGATCCCGTCCGCCGCCTCGCCGTCGACGACCGTGGTGACGCCGAGGAAGCGCGCCACGTTCTCGTCCGCGGGCCGCCGCCACACCTCGCGCACGGCCCCGGCCTGGCGGATCTTCCCGGCCTGCAGCACGGCGACGCGGTCGGCGAGCGTGAACGCCTCCTCCTGGTCGTGCGTGACGAGCAGCGCGGTGATCTTCGCGCTGCGCAGCATCTCGGCCAGGTCGACGGCCAGCTGCTCGCGCAACCCGGCGTCCAAACCGGACAGCGGCTCGTCGAGCAGCAGCAGGCGCGGCTCCGGCGCGAGCGCGCGGGCCAGCGCGACCCGCTGCGCCTCGCCGCCGGACAGCTCGGTCACCCGCCGCTTCTGGTAGCCGGTCAGGCCCACGAGGTCGAGCAGCCGGCTCACGCGTTCCGCGCGCTCGGCCGACGACATCCCGTGCATCCGCGGCCCGAACGCGATGTTCCCGGCCACGTCCCGGTGCGGGAACAGCTGGCCGTCCTGGAACACCAGCCCGAACCCGCGCTTGTGCACCGGCACGCGCGCCAGGTCGGCTCCGTCCCAGCGCACGCTGCCCGCGGTGATCGGCTCCAGACCGGTGATGGCGCGCAGCAGCGTCGACTTCCCGGAGCCGGACGGGCCGAGCAACGCGAGCACCTCGCCGTCGGCGATCTCCAGGTCCACGCCGGAGACGGCGGTGAACGAGCCGTACCGCACGGTCAGGCCGGACACGGTCAACGCCATGGCTAGAACTCCCCCACCCGGCCGGACGCGAGCCGGTCGATCACGATCACCGCGGCCGCGGTGACCAGCATGAGCAGCGCGCACGCCGCGTACGCCATCTGGTTGTTGAGCTGGCCGGGCCGCGCGATCAGCGCCGCGATCGCGACCGGCAGCGTCGGCGTCTGCGGGCGCGCCAGGAAGCTCGTCGCGCCGAACTCGCCGAGCGCGACGACGTAGCCGAACCCGGCCGCGGCGACGACGGCGCGGGAGGCCAGCGGCACGTCGATCTCGCGCCACACCCGCGCCGGGCTCGCACCGAGGGTGGCCGCGGCCTGGCGCAGGCGGTCGTCGATCGACCGCACCACGGGCAGCACCGTGCGGATCACCAGCGGGATCACCACCAGCGCCTGCGCGAGCGGCACCAGCAGCGGCGACCGGCGCAGGTCGCCGGGCAGCGCGTCGAGCGTGATGAGGTAGCCGAACCCGACGGTCACCGCGGACACGCCGAGCGGCAGCATCAGCGCGGCGTCCATCGACTCACCGACCCCGCGCGCGAGCCGTCCCGGCGACCGGCGCAGCGCGACCAGCAGGACCGACGCCGACACACCGATGACCATCGCCAGCACCGTCGCGTCGGTGGCGGTGCGCAGCGAGTTCAGCGCCGCGTCCCAGCCGGAGACCTGGAGCGTGCCGTCGTTTCCGGTGCCGGACAGCGCCCGGTAGCCGGCCAGGCTCCAGCCGTCCACGGTGGACACCGAGCGCAGCAGCAACGCGACGATCGGCGTCAGCAGCAGGCCGAGCACGACGACCGCGGCGCCGACCACGGCCCACTCGCCGCCGACCGGGCGGCGCGCGGTCTCCCGCCGCGACCGCAGCCGCAGCGCGCTCTCCCGGCGGCGGCGGGCGGCCGCGCCGAGCAGCAGCGCGCCCAGGACGGCGGCGATCTGCACCAGCGACAGCGCCGCCGCGCCGGTCAGGTCGAGCAGGTTCTCGGTGCGCAGGTAGATCTCGGTCTCCAGCGTCCGGTACCGCGCGCCGCCGAGGATCAGCACCACGCCGAAACTGGTGGCGCAGAACAGGAACACGACGGCGGCCGCGGACGTGATCGCCGGCATCAGCGCGGGCAGCGTCACCGAGCGGAACGCGCGCCAGCGGGAGGCGCCCAGCGCGCGGGCGGCGTCCTCGGCCCGCGAGTCCAGCAACGCCCACAGCCCGGCGACCGTGCGGCCGACGACGGCGACGTTGAAGAACGCGTTGGCCAGCACGATGGACAGCCAGCCGCCGTCGGGCCACAGCGCCCGGAACGCCAGGCCCACCACCACGGTGGGCAGCACGAACGGGACGAGCACCAGCGTCCGGACGACCGCCACCCCGGGCAGCCGCACGCGCGCCAGCAGGAACGCGACCGGCAACCCGGCGACCACCGCGATCAGGGTCGAACCGGCGGCCTGCGCGACCGTGAACCACGCCAGCCGCCACGTCTCGCCCTCGGCCAGCGCGGCGAGCACCCCGCCGTCGGCGAAGCCCAGCCGCAGGATCGCGACGACCGGCCAGGCGAAGAAGACGACCAGGAACCCGAGCGGCAGCACAGCCAGTGCCGCCAGCCCGAGCCCGGCACGGCTCACTGGCCGAGCAAGGAGCGCCACTGCTCGATCCACCGCTCACGCCCGGCCTGCACCGTCTCAGCGGGCAGGCTCGCCGGGTTCGGCGGCAGCGGGGCGGCCGTCGTCCACGCGGCGGGCAACGCGACGCCCTCCCGCGCCGGGTAGACGTACATGTTCTCCGCCACCGTCGCCTGGAACTGCTGGGACAGCAGGAAGTCGATCACCTTCTGGGCCTTGTCCGCGTTCGGCGACCCGGCCAGCACGCCGGCGTACTCGACCTGACGGAAGCAGGTGTCCAGCAGCGCCTTCGTGCGCGGCTTGCCGTCCTCGCCGATCTCCGCCGCGGGCGAGGACGCGTAGGACACCACGATCGGCCGCGGCCCCTTGCCGGAGGAGCCGGAGAAGTCCTGGCCGTAGGCCTCCTCCCAGCCGGCGACGGCACGCATGCCGTTGTCCTTCAGCCGGGTCCAGTAGCCCTGCCAGTTCTGCTCGCCGTAGCGGGCGATGGTGCCGAGCAGGAACGCCAGGCCGGGCGAGCTGGTGGCCGGGTTCTCCACGACCAGCAGGTCCTTGTACTCCGGCTTGACCAGGTCGTCGTAGGTCGCGGGCTCCGGGATGCCGCGCTCGGCGAACCAGGTGCTGTCGACGTTGACGCAGACGTCGCCCACGTCGACGGCCGACAGGCGGTGCTCGGAGTCCACGGCGTAGCGCTGCGGGCCGCGGTCGGCCTCGGGGCTGGTGTAGGGCGCGAAGACGCCTTCGGTGAGCGCGCGCGACGCGAAGGTCGAGTCGACGCCGAAGGCCGCGTCGCCGATCGGGTTGGCCTTCGTGAGGACCAGGGTGTTGGTGAGCGCGCCCGCGTCACCCTTCTTCACGACGTTGATCGTGATGCCGGTCTGCTGCTGGAAGGCGTCGAGCACCTGCTGCGGAGCGGCGAACGAGTCGTGGGTGACGAGCGTGACCGTGGCCGGGCCGTTGTCCGCGTCGTTGCCGGCCAGCGTGCAGCCCGCGGTCAGGGCGGCGACAAGGCCGACCAGGACGCCCGTGCGGAATCTCATGACCACTCCTCGCTCGTTCCGGCGAGAAAGGTCGGGGCCCTCCCTGCGCCGGCATGATCCGGATCAGGTGCGAACGGTCGCGGGCGAACCCGCCTCTCAGCCCGGTGGACCCGGACTCCCGTGGCAACCGTGCAGCGTACTCGCCGCCGTACCACCATGGAGCACATGGCGGAACTACTGAGCGAAACCGAGATCTCCGAGGCCCTCAACAAGCTGCCGTACTGGCAGCGCGCGGGCGACGCGCTGGAGCGCACGGCCGAACTCGCCGACTTTCCGCAGGCCATCGCGGTGGTCAACCGCGTCGCCGAGATCGCCGAGGGCGTGAACCACCACCCGGACATGGACATCCGGTGGCGCACCGTGACGTTCCGGTGCAGCACCCATTCGGCGGGCGGCATCACCGCGAAGGACGTGTCGCTCGCCGAACAGATCGACAGCACGATCGACGCGCTGTGATCTAGGCCGGACCGGCAACTTCGCGGCCGGTCCCGTGCGTTGCCCCTGGTGGAGGGAACGCACCATGAGGAAGGTTGTCACGCGACTGGCCGCCGTGGGAGCCGCCGTCGCCTTGTTGCTGGGAGTGCTCGCCGGGACCGCTTCGGCGGTCACGTCCGCCGCCGTCGAACCGCCGAGCGAGACGCGGGCGGTGGTGGTCGGGACGCTGGCGTTCGGGTTGATGATCGCCGCGGCGGGTGCCGTGTTCTGGTACACGGCGCGACATCGGGGACCGCAGGAGTGATTTCGGTCACGTCGGCCGCCGGGTTGTAACGACGGGGGCGTCGCGGGCGCTGTCACGCGCGGAAGTCCCTGCTCACCCCGAGGTTCGCCGCCATGAACAGCACGCCCGCCCTGTCGCCCGTCCAGCGCGCCTGGGTCACCGGCCTGGCCACCGCCATCACTCTGCTCGCCGTTCTCGTGCTCGCCGCGCTGGGCTGAGTCCCAGCAGGTCAGCGGCCCGCCGGTGCCCCGGCGGGCCTTTTTCATGCGCTGTTGATCTGTGTCCATGACCACTCGTTGGTGACATTTCCGTGTCCTATTCGTAATGTCACGGGCGGCCATCCCCCGAACGGCCGAAAAGTCCCCTCCCCGAAAATGGTGATCTTCCGAATGGTGGGTCGACATAGATCCAAAGCGAAATCGCTGAAAGTCCCCCTGGCGATCGGCCTGGCCGCGGCGTTCGTGCTGGGCTTCGCGGTCTGGCTGACCGGTAACTTCAGCAGGCAGGACACGGCCAGCATGGCGGCGCAGATGAAGCCGCTGCCGACGACCTCGGCCCCGACGAGCACGTCGAGCAGCACGACCACCCCGCCGCCGCCTCCCCCGCCGTCGACGACCACGCCGTCCGTGGCGCCCCCGCCGTCGACCACTTCGAAGTCGACGCCGAAGTCCACGACGACGACCCCGAAGACGACGACCAAGGCGGCGAACGCCTGCTCGTCGGTGCTCGAGGGCACGTTGCCCCATGTGGCGAAGGTGGGCAACCACATCGCCGCGAAGTTCGGCGTGGACGAGATCGGCGGCCGAGCGGGCCGCTCCGGCACGAGCGACCACCCCAGCGGCCTGGCGCTGGACTTCATGGTGGACACGTCCACGGGCAACGCCATCGCGGATTACGTGCTGGCCAACCAGTCCGAGTTCAACGTCAAGTACGTGATCTGGAGGCAGCGCTACAACGACGGCAGCGGCTGGTCGACCATGGAAGACCGCGGCGACGCCACGGCCAACCACTACGACCACGTGCACGTGTCGTTCGAGTCGAGCGGCACGGTGAACGTGACCTGCTGATCGGCGCGGCGTGCGGGCACTGCCCGTGCGCCCGGTCGGTTCACGGAGAACGCCCAGGCTTCCCCCGCCTGGGCGTTCTCCGTGTTCCCAATGTCGCCCAGCCGCCAGGGGCTGCGCTGTCCCCCGAGCAGATCCCGCGCCGCCTCTGCACGACTCGCAACACCCGGCACCCGGCACGGGGGCTACGCGCTCCCCGCCCGCCCGGCACCCGGCATGCGGCACGCGGCACCCGGCACCCGGCACCCGGCGCCCGGCACGCGGCACGCGGCACCCGGCACCCGGCACCCGGCACCCGGCACCCGGCGCCCGGCACGCGGCACGCGGCACGCGGCACGCGGCACGCGGCACGCGGCACGCGGCACGCGGCACGCGGCACGCGGCACGCGGGCTACGCTCCCCGCCCGCCCGGCACCCCCACCGCCGCGGCAGGCAGCCTCGCCCTTCCCGCGCCACCGCACCAAGGCCCCGTGCCCGCAACCCGCGCCCCATATCCCCACTCGCGCGAGACCCCTGGGGTTGGGGCACCACCCCGCACCCGGGACCAGCGAACGGGCCACCAGCCGCCCGAACCCCCACGGCCCCCGTGCCACCCCACCTCCCGCGCCCGGAATCGCCATTCACGCCATGAGCTCGCGCTCCGTGGATCGAGGGCTACTTTCGGTCACGTGGTTCCCGCGCCTCGAACGTCCTGGGCCCTGTCCCGCTGGTGGCACGGGCTCATCGCGCTCGTCGTGATCGCCTCGCTCGCCGTCCCGCTGACGCTGATCTTCACCGGCGGCGCGGACGCGAACTCGGCCAGACCGGGGAAGCCTCAGCCTTGGCGTCCGCCTGTGGCGGCTCTTCAGCTACTTCACCGTCGAGAGCGACATGGTCGTGCTCGCCGCTGCTCCGGTGCCGGTGTGGCGCCCCACTTTGGACGGCCCGGTCTGGCGCGTGGCGCGGCTGGACGCGCTCCTGGGGATCCTCATCACCGGGCTGGTGTTCGCGATCGTGCTGGCGCCCCAGGTGCACCTCACCCGGAGCCACCATGTCCGCGACCATCGGCTTCCACTACATCTCCCCGTGGGCGACGATCGCTGCGTGGCTGCTGTTCGGGCCGCGCGCGCGGATCTCGTGGTCGACGGTCGCGGCGCCTTCACCGACTGGTACCCGTACCCGTTCCTGGACGTGACCGAACTGGGCCCTGGCGCAGCCATCCACAACGCGGGGCTCGTCGTGGTGCTCGCCCTGGCGTTCGCGACGCTGTTCAAACTCGCCGACGCCCGGATGCCTGCCTCCTGAGCAACGAACCCACCCGCATGTCAACGCGCGATCCCGCATAGCCATCAGCGCCGCAGGCCGGCTCAGACGTTGAAGCGGAACTCCACCACGTCGCCGTCGGCCATGATGTAGTCCTTGCCTTCCATCCGGACCTTGCCCGCGGAGCGCGCGGCGGCCATCGAGCCGGCTTCCACGAGGTCGTCGAAGGACACGACCTCCGCCTTGATGAAGCCCCGCTCGAAGTCCGTGTGGATGACGCCCGCGGCCTGGGGCGCGGTGGCGCCCTGCGGGATCGTCCACGCGCGGGACTCCTTCGGGCCCGCCGTGAGGTAGGTCTGCAGGCCCAGCGTGTGGAACCCGGCGCGGGCCAGCGCGTGCAGGCCGGGCTCGGTCTGGCCGACCGACTCCAACAGCTCGCGCACCGACTCCTCGTCGTCGAGTTCGAGCAGCTCGGCCTCGACCTTCGCGTCCAGGAACACGGCGTCGGCGGGGGCGACCAGCTTCGTCAGCTCCTCGCGCTTCGCCTGGTCGGTCAGCACGCCCTCGTCGGCGTTGAAGACGTACAGGAACGGCTTCAGGGTGAGCAGGCTCAGCTCACGCAGCAGCGCGGTGTCGACCTCCTTCTGAGCGGAGAACAAAGTCCGTCCGCTGTCGAGGATGTCCTTCGCCTTCTGCGCGGCCTCCAGCGCGGGCCGGTTCTCCTTCTTCGTCCGGGCTTCCTTCTCCAGCCGCGGCAGCGCCTTCTCCAGCGTCTGCAGGTCGGCGAGGATCAGCTCGGTGTTGATCGTCTCGATGTCCGACGACGGGTCCACCCGGCCGTCGACGTGCACCACGTCCGGGTCGTCGAACACGCGGATGACCTGGCAGATCGCGTTGGCCTCACGGATGTTCGCTAGGAACTTGTTGCCGAGCCCGGCACCCTCGGACGCGCCCTTGACAATGCCTGCGATGTCCACAAAGGACACCGTGGCCGGCACGGTGCGGGCGGAGCTGAACATCTCGGCGAGCTTGTCCAGACGCTCGTCGGGCAGCGGCACGACGCCGACGTTCGGCTCGATCGTGGCGAACGGGTAGTTCGCGGCGAGCACGTCGTTGCGGGTCAGCGCGTTGAACAGGGTCGACTTGCCGACGTTGGGCAGGCCGACGATACCGAGGGTCAGACTCACGGCCCGAAGTCTACGGGGCGGGCCCACCACCCGGCCCGGCCGCCCGTTCACGGCCATGTCGGAATTCCGCCAGTCAGGTGCCTGACCTGCTGGCAGGATCGAACCCATGACAGCCATCGCCGCACCGGCCGAGCAGGCACTCTGGCGCGACAACGAGCGGTGCTACCGCGCCGTCGCCTCGCGCGACGCCCGCTTCGACGGCCAGTTCATCACGGCCGTGCGCACCACCGGCATCTACTGCCGGCCGTCCTGCCCGGCGCTCACCCCGCGGCAGGAGAACGTGCGGTTCTACCCGACCGCCGCCGCGGCGCAAGCCGCCGGATTCCGCGCCTGCCGCCGCTGCCTGCCGGATGCCGTGCCCGGCTCACCGGAGTGGAACGTGCGCGCCGACCTCGCCGCACGGGCCATGAGGCTGATCGCCGACGGGGTCGTCGAGCGCGAGGGCGTGCCCGGCCTGGCCCGCCGCCTCGGCTACTCCGAGCGGCAGCTCGGCCGGGTCCTCACCACCGAGCTCGGCGCGGGACCGCTGGCACTGGCCCGCGCGCACCGGGCCCACTCGGCGCGGCTGCTCATCGAGCTGTCCGAGCTGCCGCTGGCCGACGTCGCGTTCGCGGCCGGCTTCGCCAGCGTCCGGCAGTTCAACGACACCATCCGCGAGGTCTTCGCCCGCACTCCGTCGCAGCTGCGCACGGCCGCGGCCGCGGCACGCCGCCGCGCAGGTGCCGCCGAGCCCGAAGCGGGCACGGCCGGGACCCGGCTGTCCCTGCGACTGCCGTTCCGCCCGCCGTTCGACGCCGCCGGACTCCTCGGCTTCTTCGCCGCCCGGGCCGTGCCCGGCGTGGAGTCCGTCGACGAGCACAGCTACGCCCGCACCCTCCGGCTCCCGCACGGCGCCGCGACGGTGACGCTGACGCCACAGGACGGGCACGTGCGCTGCGACCTGCGGCTCGCCGACGTCCGCGACCTCGGCGCGGCCGTCACCCGGGCCCGGCGTCTGCTGGACCTGGACGCCGACCCCGAGGCCGTCGCGCGCGTGCTCGCCAGCGATCCGGCTCTGGCCCCGGCGGTCGCCGCGACCCCGGGCATCCGCGTCCCCGGCGCCGCCGACGGTTTCGAGCTGGTGCTACGCGCCATGCTCGGCCAGCAGGTCTCGGTCGCCGCCGCGCGCACCGCCGCCGGCCGCCTCACCGCGGCGCTCGGCGAACCGGTCCCGTGGCAGCAAGACCTCCTGCTGTTCCCCACCGCCGAGGCGGTGGCCGAGCGTGGCCACGAGGTGCTGCGCGGCCCGAAGCGCCGGATCGACGCGATCCTCGGCGCCGCCGCCGCACTCGCCTCCGGTGAGGTCGACGTGCACGTCGGACGCGATCCCGCCGAACTGCGAGCCGAACTCCTCGCCCTCACCGGCATCGGCCCGTGGACCGCCGACTACGTGCTGATGCGCGTCCTCGGCGCTCCCGACGTGCTGCTCACCGGCGACCTCGTCCTCCGCAAGGGCGCGGCCGCCCTCGGCATCGCCGACGACATCCCCGCACTCAACGAACGCGCACAGGCGTGGCGGCCCTGGCGGTCCTACGCCGGCATGTACCTGTGGCGCTCCAGCCAAGCCTGAACCCCGTCAAGGAGAACCGACATGAGCATCGCCCACTGGTCCACGACCGACACCCGGATCGGACCGTTCACCGCCATCGTCGCGAGCGACGGCGCCGTCCTGGCCTCCGGCTGGACCGCCGACCTCGGCGAACTGACTCCCCAGATCTCCCCCTCACTGCGCCCGTCCGACCTTCGCGAGAAGCGCGACCTCGGTGCGGTCAGCACCGCGGTCCGCCGCTACCACGACGGTGAACTGGACGCGATCGACGACATTCCCGTGCGCCAGCGGTCCGGCGAGTTCCTGCAGCACGCGTGGGACGTGCTGCGCACGGTGCCCGCCGGCAAGCCGGTCACCTACACCGAGTACGCCGCCCTCGCCGGCCGACCCGCCGCCATCCGCGCCGCGGCCTCGGCCTGCGCCCGCAACGCCGCGGCGCTGTTCGTGCCCTGCCACCGGGTGCTCCGCATCGGTGGCGCGCTGGGCGGCTTCCGCTGGGGAGTCGACGTCAAGCGCTGGCTGCTCGACCACGAAACCCCGTACCGCTCCTGAAGTTCACGCCATCTGCAGCTCCAAACTCGACCCGGTGCGGGACTTGCGCACCCGCAACTGGGTCGGGATCCGCTGCCGCAGCTCCTCCACGTGGGACACCAGGCCGACCACCCGGCCACCGGCCCGCAGCTCGTCGAGGATGTTCATCACCACGTCGAGGGTTTCGGAGTCGAGCGTCCCGAAACCCTCGTCGACGAACAACGTGTCCAGCAGCGAGCCGCCGGTCTCCGCCGCGACCACGTCGGCCAGCCCGAGGGCCAGCGACAGTGACGCGAGGAACGACTCCCCGCCGGACAGCGTCTTCGCCGGACGGACCGTGCCGGAGAAGTCGTCCAGCACGTCCAGTCCCAGGCCACCCCTCGTGCCGTGCGATCCGGCCGCATCGGAGTGCACGAACGAGTAGCGGCCCTGGCTCATCGTCTGCAACCGCGCCGTCGCGGCGATGGCCACCTCTTCCAGCCGGGCCGCCAGCACGTACGACCGCAGCGACATCTTCCGCGCGTTCTGCCCGCGCCCGTTGACCACGTCGGTCAGCGCGTCGAGCTCGGCGAACTCCTCTTCCAGCGGCCGCAGCCGCTCGGTGGCGGCCGCCAGCCGCTCGGCCAGCGTGCCCAGCGCATCGGCTTGGGCCGTCGCCGACCGCAGGACCGCGACCGCAGCCTCGGCCCGTTCCCGCGCCGCCTGTGCCTTCGCCCTGGCCGACTCGACGTCCACCTCGTCGTCCGGCCCGACCCCGAACAGCTCGGGCTCGTTCAGCGTGGCCCGCGCCGCCGCCTCCGCCGCACGGGCATCGGCCAGTCGCTTCTCCAGATCACGGACCGTCGCCTCGTCACGCGCGGCGGCCCGCATCTCCTCCACGGTCTCGAAACCGGCCCGCCACAGCGCTTCCCGGACCTCGGCGCGCTGACGCTCGAGCTGTTCGGCGGCGCTAGCGGCCGCGGACCGCGCCTCGGCCAGGGCGTCCAGCGCCCGCACGATCCCCGTCAGGTGCGCGCGGCGGGCGGCGACGTCGGGGTGGTCACCGCGCGCCTCCTCCAGGCGCCGGGCGCGTTCGGCGACGCGCTCGGTCAGCGCCCGGTGCTGGGTCTCGGCGGCCGTGGCCGCCTGCAGTTCGGCCGCACGCTTCGCTTCCAGCTCCCGTTGCTCGGTCTCGGCTGCCTGCACCTGCTTCGCGAGCGGCGCCCGCTGTTGTGCCAGCGCGTCGAGCCCGGCGATCTCCCTGCGCAGCAAGGAAAGTTCCTCGGTCACCTGCGCGCCGTCCCGGCCCCGCAGACGCTCACGCAGCGCCGCGAGCTTCGTTTCGGCGTCGTGCTTGGCCGCCTCCGCCGACTTGCGGCGCCGCTCCGCCCGGCTCTCCGCCTCTTCCGCCGCCTGCTCCTGCTCCGGTGAAACGGCCTCCGGCGCGGCCATGGCCGGAGCCGGGTGATCGGAGGAACCACACACCGGGCACGGCGAGCCGGACGTCAACCGGGACGCCAGCTCGGCCGCCATGCCGTCGAGCCGCCACCTCCGCAGCTCGAGGAACCGTTCACGCGCCTCCTGGTGCTGGTCGATGGCCTCCCGGGCCGCCGCTCCGGCATCCGCCAAGGCGCGCTCGGCCGCGGGCAGGCGTTCTGCATCCCGGACCGCGGCGACCAGTTCGGACTCGCGCTTGCGGACCTCACCGAGCTTCGCCTCGGCGTCGATCGCGACGTCGAGGCGCTCCCGCAGGTCTCGCACACGCTCCGGGATGCCCGCCAGCTTCTCCCCGAGCACCTGCACGCGTGCCCTGGCCTCGCTTGCTGCCTCGGCGTGGCGCTCGATGTCCCGTTGATCGCGCACCTGCTGCTCGGCCTCGGCCACCAGCCCGGCGAGCGCACCGGCCTCCTCGCGCAGCTTCCCGGACAGCTTGCGCAAGTCCGCGGTATCCGCTTGCACGTCCGTGAATCCGGTCGCCGCGAGGGCTGCTGCCTTGCGCTCCTCGGCCTCGCGGGCTTCGTCCAGCTGCGCCGCGCACCGGTCCGCCTGTGCCGCGACACCCACCACCGCCGCCGCCCGCCTCGCCGCCTCGAGCTCGGCAGCCCAGCGCGTCCGTTCCTCTTCCTGCTCGGCCAATGCCGCGAGCCGCCGGTGCGCCTCCCGGACCCGGCGGACGCGTTCCGCCGCCGACAGCCGCTCGGCCAGCAGCTCATCAGCCGATTCGCGTGCCGCCCTTGCGCGTTTCTCGTCGTCGCGGGCCTGCTCCACGCTGGACCGGATCCGCTCGCCGGTGCGCGCGACCCAGCCCGCGACGTCCTCTTCTGGCACGTCCTCCCCGGCCACCTGGGCGAACCGCGCCGTCCACTCGCGCAGTTCCTGGCGCTGCTGGTCGAGTTCGCGCCGCCGGTCCGCCCGCCGCTCCCGGAACCAGCCCTCGACCTCGGCGAACCGCTTGGTGCCGAAGAGCCTCTCCAGCAGCTTCTCGCGCTCGTCGGTGTCCGCGCGCAGGAACCTGGCGAACTCGCCCTGCGGCAGGAGCACGACCTGGAAGAACTGCTCGGCGCTCATCCCGAGCAGACGCTGGACCGTGCGGCCGACCTCGTCGATCCGCGTCAGGCCCTCCGGGGGCTGGCCGGCGGGCGGCGGACCGACCCACCGGAGCACCGCCTTCGCCTGCTGCGTCGTCGTTCCCTCGCCGCGCCGTTTCGGACGCTGGTACTCGGGGCTGCGTTGCAACCGCAGCCGCTGCCCCTGCACGGTCAGTTCGAGCACGACCTCGGTCGGCTCGTCCGGATCCGCCAGGTCGCAGCGCAGGCGCTTGACCTGACCGCGCGCGCCGGGAACCGTGCCGAACAACGCGAACGCCACCGCGTCCAGCAGCGTCGTCTTGCCCGCGCCGGTGTCCCCGTGCAGCAGGAAGAGCCCGTCGGCGCCGAGCGCGTCGAAGTCGACGACCTCGCGGGACCGGTACGGTCCGAAGGCCGCCACCTCCAGCCGGTGCAGTCTCATGCCGCGTCCTCCCTGTCCGCCTTCTCCAGGGCCGTCCGCAGCAGCGCGGCCTCACGCTCGTTCGGCGGCGCGCCACGGCAGTCGTCGAGGAAACCGTGCGCGATCTCCTCGTCGGACCGGCCCCGCACCGCCGCGGCGTACCGCAACGCCGCGGACGTCTTCCCGTTCTCCGGCTGCCACTCCAGGTGCACGGCGTGGGGGAACCGCTCCCGCAGCAACCGCATCGCGTCCACCGGACGGACGGCGTCGGTGAGCGTGACCGACAGGTAGCACTCGATCAGCTCGTCGTGTGCCGGGTCGGCGAGCAGGTCCGCGAGCCTGCCGGTGATCTTCGCGAGCCGGCGCGGAACCGGCAGCTCGTGCCGCCGCACGCCGGTCAGGCCGGACGCGTCGAGGTCCACGATCCACACCGATTTCCGTTGCTGCGCCTCGGAGAACGAGTAGGCGACCGGGCTGCCCGAGTAACGCAGGTGCTCGGCGAGCGTCTGCGGGCCGTGCAGGTGTCCCAACGCGACGTAGTCCGCGCCGTCGAAGACCGTGCCGGGAACTTGTTCCACACCGCCGATCGCGATGGACCGCTCCGATTCGGTGGGCGCGCCGCCGGTCACGAACGCGTGTGCGAGGACGACCGAGCGGGTTCCCGGCGCACGGTTCGCGAGATCGGCGCGGATGCGGCGCATCGCCTCGGTGAGCACGCCCGTGTGCCCGCGCGCGCCCGTCACGCCGAGGGCGTGCCGCGCCGGTTCCGGCTCCAGGTAAGGGATGCCGTATATCGCGACCGGCCCGTGGTCGTCGTCGAGCAGGACCGGATCGGCGATCCGGTCGATCGTCGTCCGCAGGTGCAGACCGCCCGCGGCGGCGAACTCGCCGAACGCGCCCAGCCTCGGGGCCGAGTCGTGGTTGCCGGAGGTCAGGACGATGTGCGCGCCGGCGTGCCGGAGGCGGCTCAGGGCGCGGTTGGCGACCTGCACCGCCTCGGCGGACGGCACGGCGCGGTCGTAGATGTCGCCCGACACGAGGACGACGTCCACCCCCTCGGCGGCCACCACGTCCGCGAGGTGCCCGAGCACGGCGTCCTGCTCGGCGAGCAGGTCCAGCCCGTGGAAGGTGCGTCCGACGTGCCAGTCGGAGGTGTGCAGGAGTCTCACGTGGCCCAAGTTAGGAGGGGGGTCCGACAGAATCCCGCAGACACACCGCGATCCTTCACCCGAACGTGTGTTCGGAGTGGATCCGCGCGGGCGGGCCCCGTTTTTGTCGGTGCCCTCCGTCATGATGCGGTCACGTTCTCGACGATCAAGAAAGGAGGGCGGCAGTGGCCTCCACCGTGATCAGCACGGCAGCCGTCGCGATCGCTTTGGTCCTGGTCGTGGCGGTCGCCCTGCTGTGGCGGCTCTACGGCGACAGCATGCGCCGCGCGGACGCGGCGGCGCGGCAGGTCGAAGCCGAGCGGTCACGCGTGGATCAGCAGCAGGCCGCGTTGCGCAGGTACGAAGTGGCCTTCGCCTCGATCACCGGCAGGGGCGAGCTGGGCGAGCAGGTACTGGCGGAGACCGCGCGGGCACTGGGGTTGCGCGAGGGGCTGCACTACACGCTGCAGACGGACCTGGGTGGTGGTGGATCGGCCAAACCCGACATGGTGCTGCGGGTTGGTGGCGACCGGGCCGTGCCGGTCGACGCGAAGGCGAGCCTGGCCTGCTGGGCGGAAGCGGTCGAGACCGACGATCCGGACGAGCGGATGGACGCGTTGCGGGTCCACGTCCGCAACCTCCGCTCCCGGGCGGCCGAGCTCGCGGGCAAGGGGTACCAGCGCTGGGCCGACGCGATCTACGGCACGGTGATGTTCGTGCCGTCCGACGCGGCCGTGGTGGCGGCGCTGGACACCGATCCCGAACTGCTGCGCTGGATGCTCGACCGGCGGGTGTTCCTGTGCGGACCGACCGGGTTCGCGGTGGTGGCGTCGGCCGCGCTGTTCGCCGCGAGCGACCGGGCAGTGGTGGACGACATCGAGCGGGTGCGCGCCGGCGCGGCGGCCGCGCACCGGGCGGCAGGCAACGCGGTCGAGGCCCTCAACCTCAGCAGCACCCACCTGCAGCGGTTCCTGTCGGCGCGGCGGCGGGAGATGGAGGCGCTCGAAGGGTTCCGGGCAGCCGTGGCGCCACTGTCGGACGCGGCCGCCAGCCCGACCGAGGTGGCACCCATCCGAAGGGGGGACGAGATAGCCGCGAGCTAGCGAAAAATTCGCGTTACCGGCACGTTGCCAACACGGCCGGACGAGCCGAAACCCCTGATCACGACGGGGGCCCGCGGGGCCGCGCCAGTGGTCTGAACCGCATCCTCGGCGGGATGGGGAGCCAGTGGGGTCGGCTACAGGTTACGGTGTTGCCTCGTGACCGCCATTCCCGATCGCCGGAGCGATTCCGACGCCGACGACATCCCCGTGCCGTGGGATCAGCGTCCCATCGTCGGTGAACGCCGGGGCCTGCCGTGGTGGGGTGCCGTGCTCCTCGCTTTCGGGCTGGCGGTGATCGGCGCGGTCGTCGACATGCAGACGCAGAACAAGCTCGGCTGGCTGTTCCAGGGCGCGTACTTCGTCGGCGCCGTGGGCGCGGTGTGCGGCGTGCAGCGGCGCAGCCTGTTCGGGCCGATGGTGCAGCCCCCGCTGATCCTGGGGATCACCGTGCCCGGGGTCGTGCTGCTGGTCTCCGGGTTGCCGGACAACAGCGACATGCTGACGAAGGTGCTGGCGGTCGGCACGCCGCTGATCAACGGCTTCCCGACGATGGCGATCACGACGGGCTGCACCCTGGTGCTGGGCATCGTCCGGATCTACCGGGAGCGCAACCCGGACGCGAAGGCGAAGGCCGGCGACGGCAAGCGGCCCACGGACCCCAAGCGTCCCGGCGGCGAGGCTCGCGGCGGTGCGGCGCGGGGTGAAGCGCCGCGTCGGCGCCGTCCGGCGGAGGACCATGCCGGCGCGGAGGACCGTCCGGGCGGTGACGGTGCTGCTGCGGGTGCGGTCGCTGCCGGACGTGGTGCGGCGGGGCGACGTCCCGGACGCCGCCCGGTCGACGACGATCCGCGTCGCGCCGCGGACGAGGCGCCTCGGCGCGGTCGTCGCGGGGCGGACGGTGGCGCGCGGCGTCCGGCTGGGGACGACCCACGCCGGGACCCGGGTCTCCGGGACGACCCGCGGCGCGAAGCCCGCGGCGGCAAGACGCCGCCCCCGGGACGGCGCCCGCGGCAGCGCGGCGTGCCCCCGGAGGAAGCCGACCGCCGCGGCGGTGAACCACGCGCCGGCGGTCCGGCTGCCGACCGCCCCCGCCGGGTCCCCCCACGAGGCGGCGACCCACGCCTGGACCCGCGCCGAGCCCCCGAAGGCCGCCGCGGAAACACCCCACGCCGCCGCCCCTGGGACGACGACGCCTGAGAGTGCGGTCTGCCTGCGCTGGAACCAGGACGCCTGAGCGGGCGGTCTGCCAGCTGCGGCAGCAGGACGCCTGAGCGGGCGATCTGCGGCAGCCGGACGCCTGAGCGGGTGGTCCGCCAGCTGCGGCAGCAGGACGGGCTCAAGACAGCCACGCCCGAGATCGCAATGTGCCGACTGCCCCAGCGGGCCGGGCTTCAGCGAAGCCGGCGTGCTGGCGTTGAGGCGAGCGCGCCGGGCTCCGGTCGGGACGAGCGCCTGGGCCGTGGAGCGGACGGACGCCGAGGCTGCGGCGAGGACAAGCGCGGGCTGCAGCGGGATTGGCGTCGGGGCTGTGGAGCCGGTGCCCCAGCGCTGTGAAGTCAGTACCGGAGCAACCGGTGCGCAGAGTTCGGCCAGACGCAGCGCGCCGAGCTGGGCAGGGTCCTAGCCGCCTTCAACAACCGCAGCAGGGTCCTAGCCGCCTTCAACAACCGCGGCGGTTCAGGTCTGAGGGCACAGGGCAAGAGGCAGTTCTGGGACAGAGGTTGTCTCGGAACCGGCCAACCGCCCCGCCGAATCCGACCGGCACCAAACCCCGCGCGGTCAGACGCTTCGCAGCTCGCGGGGCAGCGCGAATGCGATCTTCTCGTTCGCGGTCGTCACTTCCTGCACCTCACCCCAACCGCGTTCGGACAGCCACGCCAGCAGGTCCATCACGAGCACGTCCGGCACCGACGCACCGCTCGTCACGCCGACCGTCGTCACGCCCTCCAGCCACTTCTCGTCGACCTCGCGGGCGAAGTCGATCAGGTGCGCGTCCCTCGCGCCGGCCTGCTTGGCGACCTCCACGAGGCGCTGGGAGTTCGACGAGTTCTTCGACCCGACGACCAGCACGAGGTCACACTCCGGCGCCATCGCCTTCACCGCCGTCTGGCGGTTGGACGTCGCATAGCAAATGTCGTCGCTGGGCGGGTCCGCCAGGTTCGGGAAGCGGCCCTTGAGCTGGTCGACGCGCTCCATCGTCTCGTCGACGCTGAGCGTGGTCTGCGACAGCCACACGACCTTCGACGGGTCCCGCACCTCGACCTTCGCCGCGTCCTCGGCCGTGTCCACCAGCTGCACGTGCGTCGGCGCCTCACCGGCGGTGCCCTCGACCTCCTCGTGGCCCTCGTGGCCGATCAGCAGGATGTCGTAGTCCTCACGCGCGAACCGGTTGACCTCCTTGTGCACCTTCGTCACCAACGGGCACGTCGCGTCGATGGTGCGCAGGTTGCGCTCCTCCGCCTCCGCCCGCACGGCCGGCGACACCCCGTGCGCCGAGAACACGACGAGCTCCCCCTCGGGCACCTCGGACGTCTCCTCGACGAAGATGACCCCACGCTCGCGCAGCGACTCGACCACGTGCCGGTTGTGCACGATCTCCTTGCGCACGTACACCGGGGGCCCGTACAGCTCCAAGGCCTTCTCCACGGCGACCACGGCGCGGTCGACGCCGGCGCAGTAGCCACGCGGCTTGGCCAGCAACACACGCTTGACGGGCTCGGAGACAGCAGTCATACGTCCAGGGTACGGGCCGCCCGGCAGGCGAACCCCGCCCCCACCGGGCACCCCTCGCCCGAATTCTGTGCATCCCGTCACGTCGCCACGCCGCACCGGTTGGGCTGAACCGCCAAGGTGCGGCACGCTGTACCCATGAAGCCACTCCCGCTTCCCCTCCGCGTCGCGGCGGGCCTGGCCGTCACCGCCGCCGAACGGGCCCGCGACCTGCCGAAAACCCTGCTCGGCCTGCCGGTCACGGTGATCTCCGGCGTGCTCCAGTTCTCCATGCGGATGCAGCAGCACGTCACCGAGCTGGCCATCCGCGGTGACGACGCCCTCGCCTCGCTGCGCCCCGTCGAGGACGCCCCGAGCTGGGCCACCTTCGACGAGGACCTGCCCGCCGACCAGCCTGCCGAACAGCCGCGCCCGGACCGCAACGGCCACCGCCCGGACGCGGTGCTCGCCGAGGTCGGCGACAGCCCCTGGGAGCAGGAGGAACGCGCGCTGGGCGAGGAGCACGTCGAGGGCGAGTTCGACAGCCCGGCCGGCACCGGCGAAGGCCCGCTCGACCTGGCCAACTACGACGAGCTCACCCTGCCCCAGCTGCGCGCTCGCCTGCGCCGCTTCTCCCTCGAAGAACTCGAAGAGCTGCTGGAGTACGAGCGCGCCCACGAGAACCGCGCGCAGTTCGTCGGCATGCTGGCCCGTCGCATCACCAACGTGCAGCGCGCCAACGCCACCGGGGACACCGAGGCGGAGTGAGCGCCGAACCCACCTCCGCCGAGAACCCGTGGCCGGTCCGCACCGTCGCGCGCAAGATCGCCGAGTGGATCAACCGGCTCGGCTCGGTCTGGGTCGAGGGCCAGGTCACCCAGATCAACGCCCGCCCCGGCACCCAGACCGCGTTCCTCACCCTGCGCGACCCGGCCGCCGACGTCTCCATGACCGTCACCTGCCCGACCGGCCTGCTGCGCGGCATCGAACCGCCGCTGCGGGACGGCGCCAGCGTGGTCGTCTACGCCAAACCGACCTTCTACCTGGGCCGCGGCACGATCTCGCTGCGGGCGACCGAGATCCGCGCGGTCGGCATCGGTGAGCTGCTCGCCCGCATCGAACGGCTGCGCCGCCTCCTGGCCGCCGAGGGCCTGTTCGCCAAGGAACGCAAGCGCCGCCTCCCGTTCCTGCCCAAGGGCATCGGCCTGATCACCGGCCGCGCGTCGGCGGCGGAGCGGGACGTGCTGGTCAACGCGCACGCCCGGTGGCCCGCCGCGCCGTTCCAGGTGGTCAACACCGCCGTGCAGGGCGTGCAGGCGGTGCCGCAGATCGTCAAGGCGCTGAAGATGCTCGACGCCGACCCGTCCGTCGAGGTCATCGTCATCGCGCGGGGCGGCGGCAGCGTCGAGGACCTGCTGCCGTTCTCCGACGAGACCCTGTGCCGCGCCGTCGCCGCCGCGCGGACCCCGGTGGTCAGCGCCATCGGCCACGAACCGGACACGCCCCTGCTCGACCACGTCGCCGACGTGCGCTGCTCCACCCCGACCGACGCGGGCAAGCGCGTCGTGCCGGACGTCAAGGAGGAGACCGAGCGGGTCCGGCAGATGCGCGACCGGGCCCGCCGCGCGCTGCACGGCTGGGTGGACACCCAGTGCCGCCTGCTCGACCAGCTGCGCAGCCGCCCCGTGCTGGCCGATCCGCTCGGCCCGATCAACCGGCGTGCAGACGAGATCGAGCTGCACCGGGAACGCGGCCGCCGCGCGGTGCTCAACCTGGTCTCGCACGAGCAGGCCGCCATCTCCGGCGCGCGCGGCAAGCTGACCGCGCTCGGACCGGCCGCGACCCTCGAACGCGGGTACGCGGTCGTGCAATACCGGGACGACGCAGGCAACCTCCAGGTGCTCCGGCACATCTCTGAAGTAGCGGACGGAACTCCGCTGCGCGTGCGCGTCGTCGACGGAGCGGTGCACGCGGTCGCGAAATCCACCGAACCTGGGGAGTAGGAAGTGCTGCGTTCCGCTCGGGCAACGTTCCTCCCGCTCACCACGGACGCCGCGGCCCGGGCCGGGGCGCAGGCCGTTCTCGACCGGGCAGGCGCCGCCGAGGCCGCGGCCGGCGCCTGCTGGGCGTCGCTGCTGGCGGGGTGCGCCGTGCCGGGCCGCTGGGACCTGGACGCGCGCCTGCGGCAGCTGTCGGAAGCGACCTCGGCCTTCGTGGGCGTGAAGTGGTGGTTCAACGAGGGCGCGCCGCACCGCAGGCGGGTCGCGCAGGCGCAGGGGTCCATCGAACTGGCGATCACCGAGGGTGACGGCCAGGAGTTCGCCACGGCCTTCGCCGGTTACGACCACGCGATGGCGAGCGCGGTAGTGTGCGCTCGTCGACCCGCGAGGAGCACAACCCGGTGACCGAAGAACTCGGCTATGAACAGGCCCGCGACCAGCTGATCGAGGTCGTCCGCGAGCTGGAGGCGGGCGGTCTGTCCCTGGAGCAGTCGCTGGCGCTGTGGGAGAAGGGCGAGCACCTCGCCAAGCTGTGCGAGCGTCATCTGGAAGGCGCGCGCGAGCGGATCGAGGACGCGCTGAAGTCCGTGGAGGACGAAACCGGCGACGAAGGGTGACATTCGCCATCACGACGCTGCCCTGCGAGCCCGCGCGAGTCTGAGAGAATCGTTACCCGCGCCAGCACGACCCTGGAGGGCAGCAATGACCAGCGGCACCCAGTCCCCGAGCTCGACCAGACGCAAGGAAGCGCCGGATCGCAACCTCGCGATGGAACTGGTGCGCGTCACCGAGGCAGCCGCCATGGCGGCAGGCCGCTGGGTCGGCAAGGGCGACAAGAACGCGGGCGACGGCGCGGCCGTCGACGCGATGCGCCAGCTCATCTCGACCGTGTCGATGCGCGGTGTCGTCGTCATCGGCGAGGGCGAGAAGGACGAAGCCCCGATGCTCTACAACGGCGAAGAGGTGGGCAACGGGGACGGCCCGGCCTGCGACGTCGCCGTGGACCCGATCGACGGCACGACCCTGATGTCCAAGGGCATGCCGAACGCGCTGGCCGTGCTCGCGGTCGCCGAGCGCGGCGCGATGTTCGACCCGTCGGCGGTCTTCTACATGGAGAAGCTGGCCGTCGGCCCGGAGGCCGCGGGCGTGGTGGACCTGTCCGCGCCGGTCGCGGAGAACATCCGCCGGGTCGCGAAGGCCAAGCACACCGAGGTCTCCGACGTGACGGTGTGCATCCTGGACCGCCCGCGGCACGAGCAGCTGGTGAAGGAGGTCCGCGAGGCGGGCGCCCGGATCCGGTTCATCTCCGACGGTGACGTCGCGGGAGCGATCGCCGCCGCCCGTCCGACCACCGGTGTCGACATGCTGTTCGGCATCGGCGGCACGCCGGAGGGCATCATCACCGCCTGCGCGATGAAGTGCCTCGGCGGCGAGCTGCAGGGGCGGCTGTGGCCGAAGGACGACGCCGAGCGCGAGAAGGCGATCGGCGCCGGGCACGACCTCGACCGCGTGCTCACCACCGACGACCTGGTGCGTGGCGACAACGTGTTCTTCTGCGCGACCGGCGTGACCGACGGCGACCTGCTGCGCGGGGTGCACTACCGCTCCGGCGGCGCGACGACCCAGTCGATCGTGATGCGTTCCAAGTCCGGCACGGTGCGGCTGATCGACGGCTACCACCGCCTGACCAAGCTCCGCGCGTACTCCTCCGTCGACTTCGACGGTGTCCTGACCGATGCCCCCGACGACGATGTGGTGCCACCGCTGCCGTGAAACGCCTCCTGCTGATCGCCGCCGCCTGCCTGCTCGCCGTCACCGGGGCGGTGCAGTCGGCGGCGGCCCGGCCGGACCTGGTCGGCGGCGTGTCCGCCGACCAGACCTACTCCTTCGTCGCGTCGCTGCAGACCACCGCGGGCAGGCACTTCTGCGGCGCGTCCCTGATCTCCCCGCAGTGGTTGCTGACGGCGGCGCACTGCGTCCACGACCAGCCCGCGGACACCTTCACCGCCCGGATCGGCAGCAACGACCGCACGCAGGGCGGTGAGGTCGCGAAACCGGACCGGGTCATCACCCACCCGAACTACAACCCGAGCGGGCCGGGCGGGGACATCGCCCTGGTCCACCTGGCCGGCCCGGTGCAGGCCGCGCCGGTCGGGCTCGGCACATCGGCCGCGGTGGGCACGTCGGTGCGGCTGCTCGGCTGGGGCCAGCTCTGCCCGACCCCGGGTTGCGGCGCCGCGCCGATCGACCTCCAGCAGCTGGACACGACGCTCGTCGACGCGGCCCGTTGCGCGACCATCGACCCGGCGACCGAGCTGTGCACCGACTCACCGGGCGGGACGGCCGGCGCGTGCTACGGCGATTCCGGCGGGCCGGAGCTGGTGCGGGCCGGTGACCGGTGGCTGCTGCTGGGCCTGACCAGCCGCTCCGGCAACAACGATCCGGCCTGCACGACAGCGCCGTCGATCTACACCTCGGCGCTGGCGTACACGCAGTGGATCACCGAGCAGACCGCGCCACCACCGCCCCCGGCCCCTGCGCCCAGCCCGACGCCGACCCCGGCGCCGGCTCCCACGCCCTCCCCCAGCCCGACGACGACCTCCACGCCACCGCCGCCCGCCTGACTCACAGGTTGCTGGAGTGCCCCGGGAACAGGTGCGCTTCCGGGTCGAGGGTGACGGCGATGTTGTTGATCGCGGTCGCGGCCTCGCCGAACCCGGTGGCGATCAGCTTGACCTTGCCCGGGTAGGCGGCCACGTCACCGGCCGCGAAAACCCGTTCCACGCCGGTCGCCATGGTCGAGTCGACCCGGATGGCGCGCTGGTGGATGTCCAGCCCCCAGTTCTCGATGGGCCCGAGGTCGGCGGTGAACCCGAGCGCGGCCACGACCGCCTGCGCGGGCAGCACCACCGGCTCCTCGCCCTTGACCTGCACCTCGACCTCGGCGAGCGCGCCGTCCGGCCCTTCGCGCAGAGCGGTCACCTCGGCGTCGATGATGATCCGCACCCCCAGCTCGCGGGCCTGCGCGACGATCGACTCCGCCGCCCGGAACCTGGCGCGCCGGTGCACCAGGGTGACACTCGACGCGAGCGGGTGCAGCGCCAGCACCCAGTCGAACGCCGAGTCGCCGCCACCGACGACCACGACGTCCTGCCCCGCGTGCGCGTCCAGCGAGGGCACGAAGTGGACCATGCCCCGGCCGAGCCAGCCGTCCCCGGCCGGCAGCGGCCGCGGCGTGAACTCGCCGATTCCCGCGGTGATCAGCACGGCCCTGGCGTGCACGACCTCACCGCCGTCGAGCACCACGTCCAACCCGTCGTCACCGCGGCGCAGCTCCTCGGCCTTGCGCCCGAGCAGGTAGGCCGGGTTCCACGGCGCGGCCTGTTCGACCAGCCCCTTGACCAGGTCGCGACCGCGCACCGCGGGGAACCCGCCGACGTCGTAGATCAGCTTCTCCGGGTACATCGCGGTGACCTGCCCGCCGGCCTCCGGCAGCGAGTCGACGACCGCCGTCGACAACCCGCGGAACCCGGCGTAGTACGCGCCGAACAGGCCGGTCGGGCCCGCACCGACGATCAGGACGTCCACTGACAGAGCCATGGGCCGCCGCCCTTCCGCCGTGATCCAAGTCACCACCGATCTAACCATTCCGGGTGCGCAAACACACGGAGCGAGCGCCCGGCGGAAGGGCCAGACTCGGGTTATGGCTGAACCTGAATACCGGATCGAACACGACACGATGGGCGAGGTGAAGGTGCCCGTCGACGCGCTGTACCGGGCACAGACCCAGCGCGCCGTCGAGAACTTCCCGATCTCCGGCCGGGGCCTCGAGCGCGCCCAGATCCGCGCGCTCGGCCTGCTCAAGGCCGCGGCGGCGCGGGTCAACGCCCGGTTCGGCGTGCTGGAGGGCGACCTGGCGAACGCGATCGCGGCGGCGGCCGACGAGGTGGCCGAGGGCAGGCACGACGCGCACTTCCCCATCGACGTGTTCCAGACCGGGTCCGGGACCTCGTCGAACATGAACGCCAACGAGGTCATCGCGACCCTGGCGAGCCGCGCGCTGGGCAGCGACGTGCACCCGAACGACCACGTCAACGCCTCGCAGTCGTCGAACGACACGTTCCCGACGACGATCCACATCGCCGCCACCGAGGCGGTGCTGACCGACGTGATCCCGGCGCTGAAGCACCTCGCCGAGACCATCGAGGGGCGCGCCGCGGAGTGGCAGGACATCGTCAAGTCCGGCCGCACGCACCTGATGGACGCCGTGCCGATCACGCTGGGCCAGGAGGCCGGGGCGTGGGCGGCGCAGGTCCGGTTCGGCATCGAGCGGCTGGAGTCCGGGCTGGGCAGGCTGGGTGAGCTGCCGATCGGCGGCACCGCGGTCGGGTCCGGGCTGAACGCGCCGGAGGGCTTCGGCGCGGCGGTGGCCGAGGAGCTCGCGAAGGTGACCGGCCTGCCGCTGACCGAGGCGCGCAACCACTTCGAGGCGCAGGCCAGCCAGGACAGCGTGGTCGAGACCTCCGGGCACCTGCGCACGGTCGCGGTGTCCCTGGCCAAGATCGCCAACGACCTGCGCTGGCTCGGCTCCGGTCCGCGCACCGGCCTCGCCGAGCTGCAGCTGCCGGACCTCCAGCCGGGTTCGTCGATCATGCCGGGCAAGGTCAACCCGGTGATCCCGGAGGCGACGCTGCAGGTGGTCGCGCAGGTCATCGGCAACGACGCGGCGGTGACCTACGCCGGTTCGCAGGGCAACTTCCAGCTCAACGTGAACCTGCCGGTCATCGCGCGCAACGTGCTGGAGTCGGCGCGCCTGCTGGCCGCGGTGTCCCGGCTGCTGGCCGACAAGGTGGTCGCCGGGATCACCGTCAACGAGGAGCGCACCAAGGCCTACGCCGAGGGATCGCCGTCGATCGTCACGCCGCTCAACAAGTACATCGGCTACGAAGAGGCGGCCGCGGTCGCGAAGCAGGCGCTCAAGGAGCTCAAGACGATCCGCGAGGTCGTCGTCGAGCGCGGCTACATCGAGCAGGGCAAGCTCACCGAAGCCCAGCTCGACGAGGCCCTCGACGTGCTCCGGATGGCGCGCGGCGGCAAGTGATCGGGTGGAGGCCACCCGGCCGCGGGTGGCCTCCACGCCGGATCAGCGCCGCCGCAGCGACTTGTCCGCGAGCGCGGGCGGGGTGTAGTCGGGGTCGACGGCGTTGAGGTCGACGCCCGGCGGGACGATCTCGTCGATCCGGTCCAGCACGTCGTCGTCGAGCACGAGGTCCGCGCCTGCCAGCAGGTCGGCGAGCTGTTCCGGCGTGCGCGGGCCGATGATCGCCGAGGTGACCGCAGGGTGCGACCGCACGAACGCGAGCGCCAGGTGCGTGAGCGGGCGGCCCAGGTCGGCGGCGACCTTCTTCAGCTCGTTGGTGGCCGCCAGTTTCGCCGCGTTCCCGGGCAGGGCCGGGTCGAACTTGTGTTTCTGCAACGCGACCCGGCCGGCCTGCAGGTCCACATCGGACGGTGTGGAGTACCTACCGGACAGCCAGCCCGCGGACAGCGGCCCCCACGTCAGCACCCCCATGCCGTAGCGCTGCGCGGTCGGCAGGACGTGCGCCTCGATGCCCCGGTTGAGGATCGAGTACGGCGGCTGCTCGGTGCGGAACCGCACGTGCCCGCGACGCTCGGCCACCCACTGCGCCTCGACGATCTGCTCGGCCGGGAAGACCGACGACCCGATCGCGCGCACCTTGCCCGCCCGCACGAAGTCCGACAGCGCCGACAGGGTCTCGTCGATGTCGGTGTTGTGGTCGGGGCGGTGCACCTGGTAGAGGTCGACGTGGTCGACGCCGAGCCGTCGCAGGCTGTTGTCCAGCGCCCGGGTCAGCCAGCGGCGGGAGTTGCTGCCGGGCCTGTTCAGGCCGTAGAAGTGCCCCTTGGTCGCGAGGACCACGTCGTCGCGGCGTCCCTTGAGCGCCTTGCCGACGATCACCTCGCTCTCGCCGTCGGAGTAGATGTCAGCGGTGTCGACGAAGTTGATGCCCGCGTCGAGCGCGGTGTGGATCATCCGGACCGACTCGTCGTGGTCGCGGTTGCCCCACGCGCCGAACATCATCGCGCCCAGCGTGTACTCGCTGACCTCGATACCGGTGCCGCCGAGAATCCGTCGTCGCATTTCGAGTTCCTCCTCTGGTGTGTGGTGCCCAAGATCGCCGCGGACGGGGAGGAGGACCAGGCAACGCTCGACCTGGGTCTGGCAGTACCAGGCAACGCGCCGGCGAATCCGGATACTGGAGGCGTGGACGGAGCTGATCTGGGAGCGTTCCTCAAGGCGCGCCGCGCGGCGCTGGACCCGCGCGACGTGGGACTGCCGCAGGGGGTGACGCGGCGGCGGGTCGCCGGGCTGCGCCGCGAGGAACTGGCGCAGCTGGCCGGAATCAGCGTCGACTACCTGACCCGTCTGGAGCAGGGCCGCGCGCGGAACGTGTCGGACGAGGTGCTCGATTCGCTCGCCAGGGCGTTGCGCCTCAACCCGGACGAGTGCTCCTACCTGCACAACCTCGCGTCGCCACGGCTCAGGCGGACCGGGCGGTGCCCCGCGCAGCGGGTGCGGCCGGCGGTGCAGCAACTGCTCGACGCCATGACGGTGCCCGCCTTCGTCTTCGGCCGCTACCTCGACGTGCTGGCCTGGAACCCGATGGGTGGCGCGATCGCGTTCGACTTCGGCTCGCTGCCACCGGACGAGCGCAACCTGCCGAAACTGTTCTTCCTGAACGAGGACGAGGCACGCGCCCTGCACCCGGAGTTCGACCAGGTCTGCGAGGAGCTGGTGGCGAACCTGCGCGCCGAGGCGGGCCGCTGCCCCGGCGATCCCCGCCTGGCCCAGCTGATCGGCGAGCTGTCACTGGGCAGCGACCTGTTCCGCCGCCTGTGGGCCGGGCACCACGTGCGGGAGAAGGCGCACGGCCACAAGCGCATCCACAACCCGCTGGTCGGCGAGCTGCACCTGCGGTACGAAACGCTGCGCCTGCCGGACGAACCGGACCAGGCGATCGTCACCTACACCGCGGAACCGGGCTCGGACTCCGAGCGCGCGCTGGGCCTGCTGGCCAGCTGGCTCGCCACGGACGACATCGATCAGGCGACGTTGCGCCGCGCTGCGGGCGGCTGATACTTCCGGGACTGCGCGGCCGGTTCGGCGAGGTCCTGGCCGGTGTCGGCGGAGCCGGTGCGGCTCGCCGGTTCGGCGCCCGCCCGGTTGCCCGGCCACGGCCACCGGCCGTCGCGGCGCGCCACCAGCACCGCGCAGAACAGGCCGAACAGCAGCGGCAGGTGGCTGGCCAGCCGTTCCCAGCCGACCCGGCCGCCGACCAGGTCCAGCACGGACAACCCGACCAGCACGGCGGCGAAGCTGAGCAGGACCGGCAGCTGGCTGCGTGCCTGTCGCGGCTTCACGGCCGCCCACAGCAGGGCGATCGCGATGGCGAAGTTGAACGCCGCGGCCTCGTGCTCGAGGTGTGATCCGGGCTGGACCGCCATCCCGTCGGCCATCCGCTGGGGCAGGAACAACAGCGACACCACGATGGACATCTGGGCGATCGCGGTGAGGACGAGCGCGAGCCGCGGCCAGTCGAGCCGCGCCGGCCGGGCGGGCGCGGGCGCGTGGTCGAGCACGCGCGCCGACACGTCCGGCGACGCGGCCGCCGGCTCGAGGCGCACCAGGCGCGTCACCGCCGCCGCCTCGTCCTGCCAGGTCAGACAGGCCGCGCAGCGCGAGACGTGCTCGTCCAACGCCACCGGATCCACCCCGGGGTCCTCACCGTCGAGGTTGGCCGAGATCGCCTCGCGCGCGGTTGCACAGTCCATATTTGCATTGTCGTCCGCCCGCGCTGGATAGTTCCCCTCACTGCTCCGGATCCTGGGATCGGTTGGGATTTCACATACCTGTGATGTTTCCTTGACGCCGGATGCCGCGAAGGCCATAAGGTCATCGGTCAGGGCCCGCACCGTCAGGCCGCACTGGGAGGAACGCGAAGTGGACGACGACGAGATCACCCGGGACGCCTTCCTGGCGGCGCGCGGCGATCGGGTGGCCGCCGAGCGCTTCGTGTCCGCCACCCAACGGCAGCTGCACCGCCTGCTGACCTACCTGTCCAACCCCGGCGTGGCCGAGGACCTGGTACAGGAGACCTACCTGCGCGCCTTCGCCGCCCTGCCGTCGTTCGCCGGCCGGTCGCCCGCGCGGATGTGGCTGCTGTCGATCGCCAAGCGCGTCGCCGCCGACCACCTGCGCGGCAACCGCCGCCGCCCGCAGACCAGCCAGGTCGAGGACTGGGTGGCCACCGCCGAGCAGAGCGGCGCCCAGACGCCCGACCACGGCCGGCTCGTCGTGCTGCGCAAGCTGATCGCCGAGCTGGAGCCGGAGCGGCGGGAGGCGTTCGTGCTCACGCAGGTGATCGGACTGTCCTACGCAGACGCGGCGGAGGTGTGCGACTGCGCGGTCGGCACCATCCGGTCCCGCGTGTTCCGGGCCCGCGAGGACCTGACCGCCGCGCTCAGCTCGAACGGGCGGGCGGCCTCACTCGGCTGAGCTCCACCGGTGCTCGACCCTGGCGAGCCGCCAGTACGCGATCGCGGCCGCCCACACCACCACGAACAACCCGACGACGATGTAGCCGACGCTGTCGAGGTCGATGTCCGCGATCCAGTCGACCAGCGCGCCCGACCAGCCCAGGTCGTCCCTGGCGACACCGACCAGCTCGATCGTGCCGATGACCAGCGCCACCGCGACGGACAGGCCGGTGATCGTGAGGTTGTAGTAGATCTTGCGGACCGGGTTGGCGAACGCCCAGTTGTAGGCGAAGTTCATGAATGTGCCGTCGAGCGTGTCGAACAGGCTCATCCCGGCGGCGAACAGCAGCGGCAGGCACAGGATCGCGTACCAGGGCAGGCCGGCGGCCGCGCCGGACCCGGCGAGCGCCAGCAGCAGCACCTCGGTGGCGGTGTCGAACCCGACGCCGAACAGCAGCCCGACCAAGTACATCTGACCCGGGCGGCGGATCGAGCGGGTGAGCCTGCCGAGGAAACGGTTGACGAACCCGCGCGAGTCGAGCCGCGCCTCCAGCTCGGCCTCGTCGAAGCGGCCGCGGCGCAGCTCACGCCACACCTTCCAGATGCCGACCAGCGCGACCAGGTTCAGGATGCCGATCAGGTACAGGAACCCGCCGGACGCGCCGGTGGAGATCACGCCGAGCACCCGGTGCGCCGACGAGCCGTCCTCGGTCCAGCTCAGGATGCCCTTCGCGCCGATCGCGACGAGCACCGCCAGCACGACGACCACGGTGGAGTGCCCGAGCGCGAACCAGAACCCGACCGAGACCGGGCGCTGGCCCTCGGCCATCAGCTTGCGGGTGGTGTTGTCGATCGCGGCGATGTGGTCGGCGTCGAACGCGTGCCGCATGCCCAGCGTGTACGCCGTCAGCCCGAGGCCGAAGCCGAACACCTGCGCGCCGACGGCGTAGTGCCCGGGCACCACGAGCAACGCGAGTATCCCGAAGGCGACCGCGTGCAACACGACGATCGCCAGCAGCAACAGGCCCGTGCGGTAGGTGTCCTGCCTGCGCCAGGACATGGTGGGTGAAGTCCCCATGGAGACCGCCTTCCAGCACCTCGTGGATGGTCCAACGTGCCGTGGCCGGTCTCCTGGCTTCGGATCGACATCCGCGGCCCGCCTTCCCGGACTCGCGTCCAGTGGCTGTCCCGGGCCGGGACTTCCCGTTCACAGTGGCGAGGGCCGCGCCGGTTTCACACCGGACTTCCCGAGCACCACGGCCCGCTCACGGTACGTTTCGGCCTCGCGGCGGGGCAAGGGCCATCCCGGTGACCGGCGCCCTACCGCCGGGACGCCGAGTTGTGCTGCGCCGCCGTGGCTTCGTCCACCAGCGACTTCGCGACGCGCTTGGCCGTGGCCACCGCCGTCGGCGCCACGTCCAGCGACGCCGCGACCGTCGCGCCCTCGACCAGGACGAGCAGCGCCTCCGCCAGCCGCGCCGGGTTCCGCGCGCCCGCGTCCACTGCCAAGTCCCGCAGGTAGCCCAGCAACCACTGCTTCGACGCGGCGATCACCTGCCGGCCCGGGTGGTCGGGCGACGGCAGTTCGGCGTGCGCGTTGACGAACGCGCAACCACGCGTGTTCTCGGTGTCGAGCCAGTCGGCGAGCGCGTCGAACACCTTGAGCAGCTTCTGGGCCGGAGTCGTCCGCGGGCCGGCGAAGGAGCGCACCCGCTCCCGCCACCGCTCGTCCCGGCGGCGCAGGTAGAGCGCGACCAGATCGGCCTTGGAACCGAACCGGTCATACAGGGTCTTCTTGGTGACCCCGGCCTCGGCGGCGATCGTGTCCACGCCGATCGCGTGGATCCCGTTGTCGTAGAACAGTTTCCCGGCGACCGTGAGGATGCGTTCGGCGGCCGGGGTCAGCGGCTTGTCCGTCTCCACGACTTGACAGTACACCGACCGGTATAGCTACCGTGGACTATACAGACCGGTATACTCATGGAGGGTGCATGCGGGGGAACGTCGTCGCCGGAAGCGGTTTCGTGCTGTTCTGGAGCTCCGGGTTCGTCGGCGCCACGCTGGGCGCCAGGTCCGGCGGCGCGGTGTCCCTCCTGGCCTGGCGGTTCCTCGCCGCGGGGCTGCTGCTCGGCGTGTGGTGGGTGGTCCGGCGGCGCTCGATGCGGCCGCGGGACGCCGCGATCCAGGCCGGCCTCGGCGTGCTCTCCCAGGGCGCGTACCTGTACTGCGTGTACGCGGCGGCCGACCTCGGCGTCGCCGCCGGGACGTCCGCGCTGATCGCGGCGCTGCAGCCGATCGTCGCGGTGGTGCTGAGCCAGTTCGTGCTGGGCGAGCGCGCGGGCGGCCTGCGGTGGGCCGGGCTGGTCGGCGGCCTGGCCGGGGTGGCGCTCGTGGTCGGCGACGACCTGTCCGGCCGCCCCGGCACCCCGCCGCTGGCCTACGCGCTGCCGTTCCTGGCGATGCTCGCCCTGGTCGCGGCCACGCTCATCGAGCGCAAGACGGCTTCCGACGTGCCGCTCTGGGACGGGCTGGTGGTGCAGTGCGTGACCAGCGCGGTCCTGTTCACCGGGGTCGCGGCGGCCACCGGCCAGCTGGTCGCGCCCGCGGATCCGGACTTCTGGTTCGCGGTCGGGTGGGTCGTCGTGTTTTCCACGTTCGGGGGATATGGCTGCTACTGGCTGGTCCTGCGTCGTAGCTCGGTGACAGCCGTGTCCGGGCTGTTGTACCTCACACCGCCTACCACGATGATCCTCGCCTGGCTCATGTTCGACGACACGATCACGCTGCGTGGCCTGCTCGGGCTGGTCGTCTGCCTCGGCGCCGTCGCGCTGGTCCTGCGTCCCCGGAAATTGTCGGTGGGTCGGGAGATGATGTCCGCATGTTGCTCGCCGACGTCGTCACAGCCTCCGCCTCGCTAGCGGCCACCCGCTCGCGCAAGGCGAAGATCGCGACGTTGGCGGACCTGCTCAACCGCGCGGACGAGCGGGAGCTGCCCGCCGTGGTCGCCTTCCTGACCGGACGGCCCACCCAGGGCC
The DNA here is from genome assembly GCF_050958625.1 of Amycolatopsis sp. 3B14. NCBI lineage: Bacteria > Bacillati > Actinomycetota > Actinomycetes > Pseudonocardiales > Pseudonocardiaceae > Amycolatopsis > Amycolatopsis sp. 3B14. The sequence goes on along the minus strand of NZ_JBHZEN010000028.1, from coordinate 102,053 downwards.
GGATCGGGACGGGGTGGCGCACGCTGGCCGAGCTGGGCGCGCGCCCGGCTGACGAACCGAACCTGACCGTGGCCGGGGTCGACGAGGTCCTCGGCGAAGTGGGAGCCGCTTCGGGCAGCGGGTCGGCCAGGCGCCGGGCCGGCCTGTTGGCGGAGCTGTTCTCCCGCGCCACCGAAGCCGAACAGCAGTTCCTCTTCCGCCTGCTCACCGGCGAGCTGCGGCAGGGGGCGCTGGAGGGCGTGATGCTCGACGCGATCGCGGCGGCGGCGGACGTGCCCGCCGAAGCGGTCCGGCGCGCGTTCATGCTGTCCGGGCAGCTGCCGGTCACCGCCGCGGCCGCGGTCACCGGTGGCGAGGCCGCGCTCGGCGGCTTCGGGCTGGAGCTGGGGCGTCCGCTGCGGCCGATGCTGGCGTCCCCGGCCGAATCGCTCGACGAGGCGGTGCGCGAGCACCCGTCCGCCATCGTCGAGTACAAAATGGACGGAGCGCGGATACAGGTGCACCGCGACGGCGACGAGGTGCACGTCTACACGAGAACGCTGCGCGAGATCACCCAGCACGTGGGCGAACTGGTGTCCCTGGTGCGCGCACTGCCGTGCCGGTCGGTGGTGCTCGACGGGGAGACGCTCGCGCTGACCGACGACGGCAGGCCACGGCCGTTCCAGGAGACGATGAGCCGGTTCGGCAGCACGCGCGAGGAGCAGGTGCGCGCGTTGCTGCTGCAGCCGTACTTCTTCGACTGCCTGCACCTGGACGGCACGGACCTGCTCGACAAGCCGTTGCGGGAGCGCAACGAGGCGCTGCGCCGGGTGGCAGGCGAGCACCTCATCCCGGGACGGACGGAACCGTCCGATCCGGACGCGATCCTCGCGGCCGCCCTCGACGCCGGGCACGAGGGCGTGATGGTGAAAGCGCTCGACTCGCCGTACGCGGCGGGGCGGCGGGGCCGGGCGTGGCTGAAGGTGAAGCCGGTGCACACGCTCGACCTCGTCGTCCTCGCCGCGGAGTGGGGCCACGGCCGCCGCACCGGGTACCTGTCGAACCTGCACCTCGGGGCACGCGACCCCGACGGCGGCCCGCCGATCATGGTCGGCAAGACGTTCAAGGGGCTCACCGACGAGCTCCTGGCGTGGCAGACCAGGACGTTCCAGGAGATCGAGACCCACCGGGACAAGTGGACGGTGCACGTCCGGCCGGAGCTAGTGGTCGAGATCGAACTGGACGGCGCCCAGGTCAGCACGCGCTACCCGGGCGGTGTCGCACTGCGTTTCGCCCGCGTGGTGCGCTACCGCCCCGACAAGGACCCGGCGGACGCGGACACCATCGACGCCGTCCGCGCGACGTTGAAGGGAGCCGCGCAGCCAGAGTGATCACCCACGCCGCGACGGCTCCCAGCCCGTCGGTCTCGGTGGGGTCACACCCGGCCGAGGAAGATCGGGTTCGTCATCGCCGCCATGGCGCCGAAATTGAGACCAGCCGACAACGCGGGAGCACCCGCCGAACCATCAGCAAGGGGGTGACGCACCTCGGCACGCACATAAGCCGACACCGCGGGCGTGGTCAGCCACGTCACGCTGCCGGTACCCGAAGCGGGAAGGCTCTGCTGGAACACCTGGCCCTCGTCGGTGATCAGGCGCACGGTCCCGTTCGGCACGCCCGACACGTCCAGCCGCACGGCGACCTTGTCTCCGGCCGCCACGGCGAGACGGTCACCGATGCCGGCGGCCTGGCCGCGCGGTCCCGTCGCGGCGAGTGACAGGTCGACGCCGGCCGACTCGGCGATCCAGCTGCGCCCGGCCCTGATCCCGTCGAGGATCGCGTCCCGGGTGAGCGCGTCGGCGAGGACGACGGTCTGTGGCAGGCCGATCGTCTGGCCGGGGTTGTGCGCGTCGCTGTTGCCCATCGCGGGCAGCCAGCTTCCCTTGCCGCGCACGGATTCCACCAGGGTGTTGTCCCATTCGGACACGGCGGCGTCGTCGTCCCACGTCCACGGGCCGTTCCACACCTCGACCGCGTCGAAGCCGGTGTAGCCGAACTTGAAGTTGCACCCGACCCACGGGCAGTACGGGTGCGCGGCGACGCAGAGGCCGCCGGAGCGGTGCACCGCACGCTGGTATTCGGGCAGTTCACCGTCGCGGGACCGGTACCGCCAGTCGATGAACTGGCCGGGCCGCACGCCGAGCGCGAGCCAGTGGCCGTTGCGGGTGGTGACCTCCTCGCCGAGCATGATCAGCAGGTCGTCGCCGGCGAACTCGCCCCACACGCCGTGCGACGACGACGTGTTGTGGTCGGTCGAGGTGATGAAGTCCAGCCCGGCCTCCCGCGCACCGGCGGCCACCTCGGACGGCAGGCGCTTGCCGTCGGAGTGCACGGTGTGCAGGTGGCAGTCGCCCCGGTACCACTGGCGGCCGCGCGTGCGGGTGCGCTCGGCCGGGTAGTTCGGGCGGTACGGCTCGCCCGCCGGGCCGTGGGTGAGCGTCACCTCGACGCGGTAGTTCAGGCCTTGCGGCGCGATCGTGTACGGGCCGAGGACGATGTGCCAGGTGCCGGGCGTGATGTCGCCGGGCAGGTAGCCGGGCGTGGCCTCGGTGCGGCTGATCGAGAAGCGGTCGCGGAAGCCGCCGGACCAGCCGCGGAAGCCGTCTCCGCCGAGAGCGGTGCCGCGGTTGTCGAAGATGCCGATGTCGCACGAGTTGCCGGGCGTCCCGCTGGGCACCGCCGGCTTGTCGTAGCTGTAGACCACCGACAACTGGCTGACCCCGGCCGGGACCTCCACCGGCAGGTACACGAAGTCCGCGGTGCCCGGCTCGAACCGGCCGGTCAGCACCTTGGTCTCGGCCTGGCCCTCGGCCGCCTCGGCGAACGCCACCGGCGCGAGCGTCACCGCGCCGGCCACCGAGGCCGCCTGCAGGAAACCACGTCGGGAAACCCCGCAACCCATGCACATGCGGCCATGTCATCAGCGGCGGATGACCTTCGTGAGCCGGCCGCCCGTACACCGCGTGTCCAGAACCTGAACGAACGTCACACTTCCGTGGTTAGGTTCGGCTAAGCTAAGTTGCAGACCGTGAACGCGATCATGTCACCCTCGGTGACCAGGACGACGCCGCGCCGGTTGGTGCTCCTGGTGTCCCTGCTGGCGGCGCTGGTCGTCGCGGTCGCGTTGAGCCTGGTCCTGGGCAGCAACCACCTCGGCATCGGCACCGCCGTCGGGGTGTTGCTGCACGACGACGGCAGCGAGGCGGCGACGATCGTCCGTGACGTGCGCCTGCCCCGCACCGCACTGGGGCTGCTCGTCGGTGTCGCGCTCGGCGCCGCCGGGGTCCTCATGCAGGGGCACACCCGCAACCCGCTGGCCGATCCCGGTCTGCTCGGCATCAACGCGGGCGCCGCGCTCGCGGTGGCGCTGGCCGCGCAGGTTTTCGGGGTGGCCGATCCCGGTGGTCAGGTGTGGTTCGGTTTCGCGGGGGCGCTGATCGCGACGGCGGCGGTGTTCGCCATCGGGTCGAGCGGGCGCCAGCTGAGCCCGGTGCCGATGGCGCTGGCCGGGGCGGCCGTGATGGCGCTGCTGTCGACCTTCACGTCGCTGGTGATCCTGAGCGACAACCCGACGCTGGACGTCTACCGCCGCTGGGTGGTTGGTTCGATCAGCGGCCGCGACGCGAGCATCAGCCTCGGGATCCTGCCGTTCGTGGTGGCCGGGCTGGTGCTGGCGATTCTGAACACGCGGGCGCTGAACGCGGTCTCGCTGGGCGAGGACACCGCGCGTGGGCTGGGCCAGTCGGTCGCGGTGAGCCGCTTGGTCGGCCTGGCCGCGGTGACGCTACTGGCCGGCGCCGCGACAGCCGCCGCCGGGCCGATCGCCGCGCTCGGCCTGATCGTCCCGCACGTGGTGCGCACCGTGACCGGCCCCGATCACCGGTGGCTGCTCCCGTGCTCCGCCCTGGCCGGCGCGGTGCTGCTGTTGCTCGCCGACGTCGCAGGCCGCCTGATCGCCGCCCCGGCGGAGATCCCGGCCGGCATCACGCTGGCCATCCTCGGCGGCGGCGCATTCGTCCTGATCGCCCGCCGAACCCGGCTGGTGAAGCTCTGATGCCACACACCCAACCCACCCCCACGACCCGACACGCAGCCGCGACCAGTGCCACCCCACCCGCCGGCCACCCAATCGCGGCCACGGCGCAACCCCCGGCCCGCATCACACCGCCCATCCTCGGCAGCGGCGCATTCGCACGCCGTCCGCAACACAGCGCCGCAATCACGGACCGGTCCGCGGCCGACCTCCCCCACACAGCCCGTGCGGCGGGCCTCGTCACCCGGGGCGGCGGGCGCGCATGACCACCACCCTCGGCGTGCGGTGGAACACCCGCGCGGCCACCGTCTGCCTCGTGGTGCTCGTGGCGCTCCTGCTGGTCACCGCGGTGGGCGTGACCATCGGCGAGTACCCCATCCCGCTCGCCCAGCTGCCCGAGCTGCTCACCGGCGGCGGGCACCGCATCGACCGGCACATCCTGTTCGACCTGCGCGTCCCGCGGGCCGTCACCGGGTGCGTGGCGGGCGCCTGCCTCGCCATGGCCGGGGCCCTCACCCAGACCATCTCCCGCAACCCGCTCGCCACCCCGGACATCCTCGGCGTCACCGGCGGCGCCTCCGCGGCCGCGGTCGCGGTGATCGTCTTCGGGGGCGGCGTCTACAGCCTCGCCAGCGGGATCACCACCATCGGCGTGCCGGCCGCCGCGCTCGTCGGCGGTCTCATCGCCGCCGCGGCCGTCTACGGGTTCTCCTGGCGCCACGGCGTCGACGGCTTCCGGCTGGTGCTGGTCGGCATCGGGTGCGGGGCCGTCCTCACGGCGCTCACCAGCTGGCTCCTCATCCTCGCCAGCATCAACAGTGCCGCCCAGGCCACGGTGTGGCTCGTCGGCTCGATCAGCGCCGTCAGCTGGGACCAGGCGATCCCCCTGCTCATCCTCGCCGCGCTGCTTGTCCCGGCCGCGCTCACGCTGCCCCGCACGCTCGCCGTCACCCAGCTCGGCGACGACGCGGCCGCCGGGCTGGGCGTGCGCGTCCAGGCATCGCGGCTGGGCACGATCGGCGTGGCCGTCGGGCTCACCGCGGCCGCGGTCGCCGCCGCCGGGCCGATCGGCTTCGTCGCGCTGGTCACCCCGCCGATCATGCTGCGCCTCACGGGCGGGTCCCGGCCGCCGCTGGTCGCGTCCGCGCTCGGCGGCGCCCTGCTCGTCCAGGCGTCCGACCTGCTCGGCCGCACCGCGTTCAGCTGGGAGGTCCCGGTCGGCCTGATCACGGCCGCGATCGGCGCCCCCTACCTCATCTGGCTCCTCCTCCGACGACGTTGACCCCGACGAAAGGTGACCCCATGACAGCGACCCGCCGGACCTTCCTCACCGGCAGCCTGGCCGTGGCCGCGACCGGTCTACTCGCCGCGTGCGGTTCCAGCGGATCGGACTCGTCCGCGAGCGGCGGCGCCTGGTCGTTCACCGACGACCTGGGCACCAAGGTCGACCTCGACGCCCGCCCGACGCGCATCGCCGGCCTCAACGACGCCATCGCGTCCCTGTGGAACTACGGCATCACGCCCGTCGCCTCGTTCGGCTACACCGGCCTCGCCGACGACGTGAACTTCACCGGCCGCGACCTCAGCCAGGTCAAGGAGGTCGGCCGCACCTACGGCGAGATCGACATCGAGGCACTCGCCGCCGCCAAGCCGGACCTGATCCTCACCCACGCCTACCCCGTGGACAGCACGGGCAAGATCGACCCGGCGCAGCCGCTGTACGGGTTCAAGGACGTGACCCAGCAGCAGGCCGTCGCCGAGATCGCGCCGATCGTGGCGCTGAAGATGGCCGGCTCCGCCACCAACGTCGTCGACCGGACCGTCGAGCTGGTCCGGGCGCTGGGCACCGAGCCTGCCGCGAACGCCAAGCAGGCCTACGAAACCGCCCGCACCCGGTTCAAGAACGCCACCGGCAAGGGCCTCACCCTGATGGCGATCGCCGCCTACCCCGGCGACGGCGTCTACATCTGCAAAGCCGCCGACGACCCGGCGCTGCGCAGCTACACCGAGCTCGGCCTGACCTACCCCGACCCGGGCGGCTCGAAGTACTACTGGGAGCAGGTCAGCTGGGAGAACATCGGCAAATACCCGGCCGACGTGGTGCTGTACTCGCTGCGCGCGATGGACAAGGACACGCTCATGCAGCAGGCGACGTTCGCCCGCACGCCGGCGGCCGCCGCCGGGCAGGTTTTCCCGTGGGAGTTCTCGTCGATGGACTACGTGGCGCAGGCCCGCACGCTCAACAACCTCGCGACGAACCTGGAGGCCTCGCGCAAGGTCGTCTGACCCGGCCGCCGCCCGTCCGGCAAACACACCGCCCGGAACGGCAAACACGGCGCCCGCCGCGTGTTTTGGCCCTCGCTGCGGCGGTTTTGCCGCCCGCGGCGCGCTGCCGCGCGCGGCGGAGCCCGCCGGGCGCCGGGGCCGGGTGGCCAGTAGCGGCTGTGGGGTGGCCCGCCATGGTCGCGGGTTGGCCCGGGCGCGGCGGCGAGGTCGCCGGGAGCGATCGCGAGCTGGCCCGGCACGGTCGCGAGGTGGCCCGGCACGGCCCCGGGGTGGCCCGGCACGGCCGCAAGCTGGCCCGGCACAGCCCCGGGGAGGCCCGGCACAGCCCCGGGGCGGCCCGGCACAGCCCCGGGGAGGCCCGGCACAGCCGCAAGCTGGCCCGGCACAGCCCCGGGGAGGCCCGGCACGGCCCCGGGGAGGCCCGGCACGGCCCCGGGGTGACCCGGCACGGCCGCGAGGTGACCCGGCACGGCCGCGAGCTGGTCGGGCGCCGGGGCGGGATGGCCGGGCGGGGTGGCTGGGTGCGGTGCGTTGTCCGCGCGGTCGCAGGCCCACCCTGACGGGAAGCGGCTAGGTGATCCGCGGGGTGCGGAGATTTTCCGGCGCCTCCGCACCCTCCCGGGCCCAGGCGACCAGGCCGGCCACGTCGATCCCGTGCGGGGACTCCGCCGCGTAGGGCTCGATCGCCGTGGCGCCGCGGGTCAGCAGGGACACCGCGCCCTTCGCATTGCCACGCGCGGCGTGCGTCAGCCCGACCGCCAGCTGCGCCAGCCCCTTCCACAACCCGCGGTCCGCGCCGTCGGAGGACTTCCACGCGTCCTCGAACACCTCGTGCGCATGGAACGGGCGTCCGGCGTCCAGCAGGCGCTGGGCCTCCTCCACCGTCTCCGCCGGCGTGCGCGCGATGCCCTCCGGCTGGCGCTCCACCCCCGGCGTCCCGTACGGCAGCGGCCGCCCCAGCCCGTCGCGCGGGCGGGCGTTTCGCGGCTTGCCCTCGGCGTCGCGGTCCCGATCGGCCATGGCGCCGATTGTGCCGTAGTCTGGGGACTCGTGCGTTTTCTCGATGGCCACGGGCCCGCTCACGACCTGACTTACGACGACGTCTTCCTCGTGCCCAACCGCTCGGCCGTGGAATCGCGCTTCGACGTCGACCTGTCCACCGTCGACGGCACCGGCGCCACGATCCCGATCATCGTCGCCAACATGACCGCCGTCGCGGGGCGGCGGATGGCCGAGACCGTCGCGCGGCGCGGCGGGCTCGTCGTCCTGCCGCAGGACGTCGACCCGGCCGCGGTCGCCCACATCGTCGCCTGGATCAAGAGCCGCCACACCACCTGGGACACCCCGCTGGTCCTCACCGCCGGTGACGCCGTCGCGGACGCTCTCAACCTGATCGGCAAGCGCGCGCACGGCGCCGTCGTCGTGGTCGACGAGGACGGCCGCCCACACGGCATCGTCGACGAGGCCGCCTGCACGGGCGTGGACCGCTTCGCGCGCGTCGCCGAGGTCGCCTACACCCCGCCCGTGACCTGCCCGCTCGACACCCCGTCGCGGGAGGTTTTCGAGCGCCTGCACGCCGCGGGCGCCCAGATCGCGCTGGGGGTGGACGCCGACGGCAAGCTCGCCGGGATCCTCACCCAGACCGCGGCGCTGCGCGCCGACATCTACACCCCGGCCGTGGACGCGCAACAGAAACTGCGCGTCGCGGCCGCCGTGGGCATCAACGGCGACGTCGCCGCCAAGGCCGAGTCGCTGCTGGCCGCGGGCATCGACACGCTCGTGGTCGACACCGCGCACGGCCACCAGGAGAAGATGATCGCCGCGCTGAAGGCCGTCCGCTCGGTCTCGCCCGCGGTGCCGGTCGTGGCGGGCAACGTGGTCACCGCGGAGGGCACGCGTGACCTCATCGACGCGGGCGCGGACGTGGTCAAGGTCGGCGTCGGCCCCGGCGCGATGTGCACGACGCGGATGATGACCGGCGTCGGCCGCCCGCAGTTCTCCGCGGTGCTGGAGTGCGCGAAAGCCGCCCGTGAGCTGGGCAAGCACGTGTGGGCCGACGGCGGCGTCCGCCACCCCCGCGACGTCGCGCTGGCGCTCGCCGCCGGCGCGTCCGCGGCCATGGTCGGCTCCTGGTTCGCCGGCACCCACGAATCCCCCGGCGACCTGCGCTACGACGAGCACGGCCGTCCGTACAAGGAGTCGTTCGGCATGGCGTCGAAGCGGGCCGTCGGCGCCCGCACGCGCACCGACAACGTGTTCGAGCGTGCCCGCAAGGCCCTGTTCGAGGAGGGCATCTCGTCGTCGCGGATGCTGCTCGACCCGCAGCGCCCCGGCGTCGAGGACCTGATCGACGAGATCTGCTCGGGCGTCCGGTCCGCGTTCACCTACGCGGGCGCGCGGGACATCGAGGACTTCCACCGCCGCGCGGTGCTGGGCATCCAGTCGGCCGCCGGCTTCGCCGAAGGACGGCCGCTGCCCGCGGGCTGGTGAGGAACGGGGCCGCCTCGCCGGAGGCGGCCCCGCCCACGCTTACCCGTGGTCCTCCAGCATCTCCGTGACCAGCGCGGCGATCGGCGACCGCTCCGAACGGGTCAGCGTGACGTGCGCGAAGAGCGGGTGGCCCTTCAGCTTCTCGATCACCGCCGAAACGCCGTCGTGGCGCCCGACGCGCAGGTTGTCCCGCTGCGCGACGTCGTGCGTGAGCACCACGCGGGACGCGGTGCCCAGCCGCGACAGCACGGTGAGCAGCACGTTCCGCTCCAGCGACTGCGCCTCGTCCACGATCACGAACGAGTCGTGCAGGGACCGGCCGCGAATGTGCGTCAGCGGCAGGACCTCCAGCATGCCGCGGTCGAACACCTCGTCCAGCACGTCCTGGCTGACCAGGGCGCCGAGGGTGTCGAACACCGCCTGCGCCCACGGCTGCATCTTCTCCGACTCCGACCCCGGCAGGTAGCCGAGGTCCTGGCCGCCGACGGCGTACACCGGCCGGAACACGACCACCTTGCGGTGCTCGCGGCGTTCCATCACCGACTCCAGCCCGGCGCACAGCGCGAGCGCGGACTTGCCGGTGCCGGCGCGGCCGCCGAGCGAGACGATGCCGATGTCCGGGTCGAGCAGCAGGTCCAGCGCGATCCGCTGCTCGGCCGAGCGGCCGTGCAGGCCGAACGCCTCCTTGTCCCCGCGGACCAGCTTGACCTTCTTGGCCGGGGTCAGCCTGCCCAGCGCGGACGAGCTGCCGGAACCCGCCACCAGCCGCAGGCCGGTGTGGCAGGGCGATTCGCCCACCTCGGGCAGCCCGTACTCGGCCAGGTCCACGACACCGTCGCGGAACAACGCGTCGACCGCCTCCTGCGGGACCTCCACGTCGACCATCCCGGTCCAGCCGGACGGCGCGACCTCCAGGGCGCGGTACTCGTCGGCGGGCAGGCCGACGGCGCCCGCCTTGACGCGCAGCGGGATGTCCTTGGTGACCAGGGTGACCGCCTCGCGCTCGACCTTGAGGTTCAGCGCGCAGGCCAGGATCCGGTGGTCATTGGAGTCCGTGCGGAACCCGGGCGGCAGGACCGTCGGGTCCGAGTGGTTCAGCTCGACGTGCAGGGTGCCGCCGGAGTCCCCGATCGGGATCGGGGCGTCCAGGCGGCCGTGCTTGAGCCGCAGGTCGTCGAGCTGACGCAGGGATTCCCGCGCGAACCAGCCCAGTTCGGGGTGATGCCGTTTCGCCTCCAGTTCACTGATCACGACCAACGGCAGGACCACGGCGTGCTCGGCGAATCTCGTGATGGCCCACGGGTCGGCCAGCAGAACCGAGGTGTCCAGGACATAGGTGTGCTGCCCTGGCACGGAACTCGGGGGTTCTGCGGTGCCCTCCGCGGAATTCGGTGAGCGGCCGGAGGCCTTACGGGGCGAACGCTGCGTAGTCACGACGGCATCTCCCTCGTGGACGTGGCACCACGCCCACACTCGCTGGGCCGGGCACCACCCTGGCTGGTCCGCTCTTCGCTGTCGCTTACGCGTCAGCGCGCAGGGCCACGAGGGCCGGGTGCCGGCCCCCTCGTGGGTATCGCGAACGGCTCATTCGCCGTCTGCTCTACAACCGCCACTACCAGGGCCTCCCGTGATGGTCCGCAAGGTCACGAGCCATCACTTCGGAAGTTACCTGCGTTCGCCGTTTCGTGCAGGCAGCCAGGCAGGTGATTCACCAGGTTGTCATCTCACCGTCGGTAGAGGAGAAATCAACGGATCGGCACGGAACGTGTTGTCAAGTACCGAAACGGCGGTGCCGCCACGCGTAGTCACGAAGTGCGCGGAGGAAATCGACCCTGCGGAAAGCGGGCCAGTAGGCCTCCGTGAACCAGAACTCGGAGTGCGCCGACTGCCACAGCAGGAAACCGGACAGCCGCTGCTCACCGGAGGTGCGGATGATGAGGTCCGGATCGGGCTGGCCCGAGGTGTAGAGGTGTTCGGAGATGTGGTCGACGTCGAGGATCTTCGCCAGCTCGCGGATGGACGTGCCCTCGTCGGCGTGCTGGAGCAGCAGCTTCTTGACCGCGTCGGCGATCTCCTGCCGCCCGCCGTAGCCGACGGCGACGTTGACCTCCATGCCGGTGCGCTTCTCGGTGCTCGCCGCGGCCGACTGCAGGCGCTTGGCGATCGGCTCGGGCAGCAGCTCCAGCGCGCCGACGACCCGGATGCGCCACGGGTTGCCGGGGTGCGCCAGCTCGTCGACGACGTCGGCGATGATCTCCAGCAGCGGTTCGAGCTCCTCGGTGGCGCGGCTGAGGTTGTCCGTGGACAGCAGCCACATCGTCACGACCTCGACGTCGGCCTCGCGGCACCAGGTGAGGAAGTCGGCGATCTTGCGCGCTCCCGCGCGGTGCCCGTCGGCGACGTCGGTGAAGCCGGCTTCCCGTGCCCACCGGCGATTGCCGTCCAGCATGATCGCGATGTGGCGCGGGTGCTTGCCCGCGGCCTGCTGGATCAGACGGCGGCTGTAGATGCCGTAGACAAGCTTGGACCCGAAGGAGCGAAGACTCACGTCCAACCAATGTACGCAGGGTCCGAAAGCGACGTGGGCCGGGCCACGGTTGACTGGCGCGGAACCTACGTCGCCGTAACCTTGTTGGTGTGACCGTAGAGACCGAACCCTTCGTCGACACCCGTCCCCGGCTCCGCGGCCATATCCACTTCTGGACGTTCTTCAGCGCGCTGGCCTGCGTGGCGACGCTGGTCGTCCTAGCCGGGACGACGGTGTCCGGCCTGGCGGCGCTCGCCACGTCGGTGTACGGGCTGACCGTGCTCGGCGTGTTCGGGGTCAGCGCGCTGTACCACCGCCGGTTGTGGAGCCCACGCGCCTACCAGTGGATGAAGCGCGCGGACCACTCGATGATCTTCCTGTTCATCGCGGGCACGTACACGCCGTTCACGCTGCTGGCGATGTCGAAGCCGACCGGGTACGTGGTGCTGGGCGTGGTCTGGGGTGGCGCGGTGGCCGGGGTGGCGTTGAAGATGCTGTGGCCGGGCGCGCCGCGCTGGCTCGGCGTGCCGATCTACGTGGCGCTCGGCTGGGTGGCGATCTTCGTGCTGCCCGAGCTGGCCACGCACGCCGGGGTGGCCGCGCTCGTGTTGCTGCTGGTCGGCGGCCTGTTCTACACCGTCGGCGCGGTGTTCTACGCGGTGAAGTGGCCGAACTACTGGCCCAACACCTTCGGCTACCACGAGTTCTTCCACGCGTGCACGGTGCTGGCCGCGCTCTCGCACTACATCGCCGTCTGGCTGGCGCTCTACGCCTGAGCTGCGGTCAGGCGCCCGACGGCTAGAAGAAGGCGAGCATGCGCCGGGCCGCGTCCGGCGCCGCGAGCATTTCCTGGATCTGAGCGGACTTCCGGGCGGCCGAGTTGGTGCGGTCGAACATCTCCCGCTCGTACTCCTCGACCGCCGCTCGGGGAGGGAGTCGAGGAGCAGGTCACGCAGGTCGGCGCGGTCGACCTCGGGCCGGTCGAGTGGGGCGGCGGGCGTGTCCTCCTGCAGCAGCAGGGTGCCGTCCGGTTCCAGGAGCCGCATGTCCTGGCCCGCGACGCGAGCGATCGCCTGGAACCGGTCGAACAGCCCGGCCTCGCGCAGCGCCTGCTGCCCGGAGTGGATGTCGAGCATGCCGCCCTGGCCGCGCGCGTTCCGCGACGAGTCGCGTTCGTACACGACGGATTCGATGCCGTGCACGTGCAGCACGCGGGCGAGGGCCAGGCCGCCCCGGCCGGCTCCGACGATGGCGATGTTCACGAGCACTGAGCCGGGAGCGGATCGTCGAGGCGGCGATCCGGCTGGCCGATGCGGACGGCCTGGACGCCGTGTCGCTGCGCAAGGTCGCCACCGAGCTGGGCGTCGGCGGCTGTACGGCTACCTCGAAACGAAGGAGGAGCTGCTCGACCTGATGGTCGACGCGGTGCAAGCCGAGGTCCGGCCCTCCGGCGAGGGCTGGCGGGAGGTGCTGCGGTCGCTCGCGGAAGCCACCCGGCAGGCCGTCCACCGGCACGAATGGCTCGCCGACCTGCTCGGCGGACGGCCCCAGCTCGGGCCGAACGCGCTGGCCAGGCTGGAGGCGGTGGTCGCCGGGCTGCGCGGCGTCGATGCGGACGCCGTCCTGCCGGTGGTCGCGGCCGTCGACTCGTACGTCATCGGCGCCGTGCGGCGGGAGATCGCGGAGCGGCGCGCCGAGCGGGCCAGCGGGATGGACAAGACGCAGTGGCAGGCCGCGTCCTGGCCGCACCTGGAACGGGCCTTCGCGACGGGCCGATACCCGGCGCTGGCAGCCTTCGTCCGCGACGGAAGCAGGCCCGACGCCACGTTCCGCAGGGGGCTGGACTTCCTGCTCGACGGCATCGGAACCCACCTCGCCCGCTGACCGCGCGGTCGTCAGCCGAGCAGGCGCCGGAGCCGGCGTCGCTAGGCGTTCCCGGGTGCCGAGCCCGCGAAGAAGCTCTCGTTGAAGCGGCTGATCTTGCACCCGGCGACGAAGACGACGTCGGCCCCGGTGGCCAGGAGTCGTTCCGCGCTCTCAGTCAGCGCCCCGAGCACGGAGGAGGTCAGCACGCGCGTCTAACGCAGCATCGCGGGGCGCAGGAACGGTTCCGGCACCGCGAAGCCGTCCACGAGCAGTCGCGCGTGGGGGCGTAGCTCGGTGCACAGGTCGTTCACCGCGGCGACCACCGCCTTCGCCCGCGCCGACGTCAGCCGGCCGTGCTCCAGGAACCACGCGCGGTCCTCTTCGACGTTCGACAGCACGTACAGGTCGCACACCCGCTCCAGCAGGGCCCGCGCGTCCTGGTCCGCACACCGGTCGATCGCCGCGACGAACGCCTCCAGCACGATCCGCTCGACGTGCACCTTCGCCGCACGCAGCACGTGGTCCTGCGCGTCGTTGAACACCTCGAACGGGTCCGCCTCCGCGGCCCGGCGCAGCCGTCGTGCGCAGCCCTCCAGCACGTGCTGCTCGCGGTCCTCGAACAGCTTCACCTGCCAGCCGCGGTCGAACAGCACATCGTCGTCGTCCCGGCCGGGCGCGGCGTCCACCAGCCGCTCGATCACCTTGCGCGCCGCGGTCCGCTCGATCACCGCGCCGACGAACTGCTCGGCCACGAACCGGGCCGTCGCCAGCGGGCTCAGGTCGGCGAAGTGGTCGCGGTAGCTCGTCAGCAGGCCCTTCGCGACCAGCTGCAGCAGCACCGTGTTGTCGCCCTCGAACGTGGTGAACACGTCGGTGTCGGCCTTCAGCGCGGGCAGCAGGTTCTCCGACAGGTATCCCGCGCCACCACACGCTTCCCGCGCCATCTGGATGCTGCGGGTGGCGTGCCAGGTCGCGATCGCCTTGATGCCCGCGGCCCGGGACTCCAGCTCGCGCTGCGCCCGTTCCTCGGCGTCCGCGGTGCCCTGGATGTCGTGCAGCGCCCGGGTCAGCTCCTCGTGCGCGAAGTGCAGCGCGTAGGTGCGCGCGATCGCCGGCAGCAGTTTCCGTTGGTGCACACGGTAATCCAGCAGCACCGTCTCGCCGTCCGCGCCGGGACGGCCGAACTGGCGGCGCTTCTCCGCGTACCGGGTCGCGATCGCCAGCGCCCGCTCGGTGGCGTGGATCGCGCCGCCCGCCACGCTGATCCGGCCGCGGATCAGTGTGCCCAGCATGGTGAAGAACCGGCGGTTGTCGCTCTCGATCGGGCTCGTGTAGGTGCCGTCCTCGGTGACGTCGCCGTACCGGTTGAGCAGCGCGTCCCGCGGCACGCGCACGGAGTGGAACGTCAGGCGCCCGTTGTCGACGCCGTTCAGGCCCGCCTTGCGGCCGTCGTCGCCGATCTCCACGCCCGGCATCGGCGCGCCCGTCTCGTCCCGGATCGGCACCACGAAAGCGTGCACGCCACGGCTTTCCCCGCCGGTGACCAGCTGCGCGAACACCACCGCCATCTGGCCGTGTCGCGCCGCGTTGCCGATGTAGTCCTTGCGCGCCTGCTCGTCCGGGGTGTCGATGACGAACTCGCGCGTCGCCGGGTCGTAGGTAGCCGTGGTGCGCAGGTGCTGCACGTCCGAGCCGTGTCCGGTCTCGGTCATGGCGAAGCAGCCGAGCAGGTCCAGGTCCATGATGCGGGCCAGGTACCGCTCGTGGTGCGGAGCCGTGCCAAGCAACTGGATCGCGCCGCCGAACAGGCCCCACTGCACACCGGACTTCACCATCAGCGACAGGTCGCCGTAGCCGAGCATCTCGAACGACACGACCGAACCGCCGATGTCTCCCCCACCGCCGTACTCGCGGGAGAAGCCGAGCCGGTGCCAGCCGCTCTTGGCCAGTTCCCGCAGGCGGTCCAGCACCCAGGCCCGGTATTCCTCCGTGCTCAGGTCGTAGGGCTCGTCCAGGTCGTACCCGGCGAACTGCGCGCGAATCTCCCGGCGCAGCTGGGCCCACTGTCCATCCAGTACCG
The DNA here is from genome assembly GCF_050958625.1 of Amycolatopsis sp. 3B14. NCBI lineage: Bacteria > Bacillati > Actinomycetota > Actinomycetes > Pseudonocardiales > Pseudonocardiaceae > Amycolatopsis > Amycolatopsis sp. 3B14. The sequence continues at coordinate 86,732 of NZ_JBHZEN010000028.1, read as the reverse complement.
CGGTCAACGCATCGGGGTTCATGTTCCTACTCTGGCGTAACTTCCGCGGTCCCGCATGGCGAGCTCAGCCCAGATCCGGCCCCTCCCGGCGCAGTTCGTCGACCTTCGACATGGCCTCGCGCAGCTCGCCGAGCCACTCCTCGGCGTGCTGCCCGACGAGCCGGACGGCCCAGGCCAGGGCGTCCGAACGGGATCGCGCGACGCCCGCGTCGACGAGCGTGTCGAGCACCAGCCGCTCGGGCTGGCGCAGGCGCGTCATCACCGGCACCGACTGTGTGGTGAACAACTCTTCGGTGCCGCCGAGGCGCGCGCCCCAGGACACCTTGCGCTGGTACCGGTGCTCGGCCTGGCGCGCGATCTCGATGCGGTGCTCGCGGGTCTCCTCGCGGAACCGGCTGATGCGCCCCGACTCGGCGGCGGCGCGGGCGGCGTCGTCGGCGAACTCGTCGGTGAGCGCAGGCAGTTCGCCGACGATCAGGATCTCCTCGCGGTCCACCGTGATGTCCGGGGCGCCGGTGAACCAGCCGTCCGGGAGCCGTCCGGCGAACCAGCCCGCCGCGTCGTCCGCCGGCGGCGCCTCGGCCTGACCGCGGCCCTTCCAGCCTCGTCCCCACTGTGCGTGTGTGCGCATGTCCATCGCCTCCGCGATTACATGATTACGTTGCAACACACGCTACGCCGGAACGAGCGCGTCAGATCCCCTGTTCACTGCGGGCGGACAAGGCCGAAACGAGGTCGTCGGGGCTGGTCACGGGCCGGTCGCAGACGTAACCGCGGCACACGTAGGCCGCGGCCTGTCCGCTCACCAGCGGCCGGTCCGCGAGCAGCGGCACGCCCGCCGCGTCCGGCTCCCCGGCCAGCACGACCGCGCCGCCGTGCGCACGACGGGCGGCCACCGCGCGCAGCAGGTCCCGCTCGGTCGAGTCCGGCCCGGCGATCGCGACCTGGACGGGCCCGGCCAGCAGCGCCTCGGCCGCGGTGAGCCAGTGCCCGGCGAAGCGGGGCGCCTTGGCGATCAGCTGGCCCGTCCGGTGCACGGCCTCCTCGGCGGCTGCCCGGTACCGCGCGGAGCGTTCCGGCCCGACCAGCACCGACGCCGTGACCAGCGCGTTCGCCAGTGCGGAAGCCCCGGAGGGGCTGGCGTTGTCGGTCGGGTCCGACGGCCGGTGCACGAGGACCTCGGCGTCGTCCGCCGTGTCGTGGTACGCGCCCGGGGTGTCCGCGACGGCGAAGTTGGCGAGTGCGGTGTCCAGCAGGTTCGTGGCCTCGGTGAGCCAGCGCGGGTCCCCGGTCGCCTGGTGCAGGGCCAGCAGCCCCTCGGCCAGGCAGCCGTAGTCCTCGAGCACGCCCGCCGCGTCGCCGGCGGTCCCGTCCCGCGAGCTGCGGCGCAGGCGGTTGTCGCGGAGGTGGATGCCGAGGACCGCGGACGCGGCGTCCAGGGCCGCGGACACCCAGTGCGGCTCGTCGAGCGCCACGCCCGCCTCACACAGCGCGGTGATGGCGAGGCCGTTCCAGGCCGCGATCACCTTGTCGTCGCGTCCCGGCTGCGGCCGCTCGTCGCGGGCGGCCAGCAGCGCCGCGCGGACCCGCTCGAAGCGTTCCCGGTCGTCCGGGTCACGCCGCAGCTGCAGCACCGAGGTGCCGTGCTCGAACGTGCCGGATTCGGTGACACTGAACAGTTCCGCGGCCCACGCGCCGTCGTCGTCGCCGAGCACCTCACGCAGCTGCGCGGGCGTCCAGACGTAGGTCAGGCCTTCCTCGCCGAGGGTGTCCGCGTCGAGCGACGCGGCGAACCCGCCCTGTTCGGTGCGGAGACGGGCGAGCAGGAACTCGCCGGTCATGCGCGCGACCCCGGCGGCCAGGGCGGAGCCGGTGCGGCGGGCCAGGTGCGCGTAGATCCGCAGCAGCAAAGCGTTGTCGTACAACATCTTTTCGAAGTGCGGCACGACCCAGGACGCGTCCACGGAGTAGCGGGCGAAGCCGCCGGCGAGCTGGTCGTGGATGCCGCCCCGGGCCATCGCCTCGGCGCAGGATTCCACAAGGGACAGCGCCTCGGCGGAGCCGGTGCGTTCGTGGTGGCGCAGCAGGAATTCCAGCACCATCGACGGCGGGAACTTCGGCGCGCCACCGAAACCGCCGCGTGCGGGGTCGGCCTCCCCGGTCAGCTTCAGCAGGGCGGCGTCGAGCACGCCCGCGTCGACCGGGGCCGGCGGCAGCGGCCCGAGCTGCCCGGCGAGGTGCTCGACGATCTTGCCTGCGCCCTCGCGCAGTTCGTCGCGGCGTTCCTGCCAGGCCTGGGCGACGGCGACGAGGAGGTGCTGGAACGACGGCATGCCCGGCCGCGGCTGCGGCGGGTAGTAGGTGCCGCAGTGGAACGGCTCGCCGTCGGGGGTGAGGAAGCAGGTCATCGGCCAGCCGCCCTGGCCGGTCATCGCCTGGGTCGCGGTCATGTAGACCGCGTCGATGTCGGGACGCTCCTCGCGGTCGACCTTGATGTTGACGAAGTGCTCGTTCATCAGGCGCGCGGTCTCGGCGTCCTCGAAGGACTCGTGGGCCATCACATGGCACCAGTGGCACGCGGCGTAACCGATCGAGAGCAGGATCGGCACGTCCCGGCGCTTGGCCTCGGCGAGCGCCTCGGCGCTCCACGGCCACCAGTCGACCGGGTTTTCGGCGTGCTGCAGCAGGTAGGGGCTCGTCGCGGCGGCGAGTCGGTTGGCCATGCCACCAGGGTGTCACGGCGCCCGTAGCGCCGCCGCGCTAGCTGCTCTCGCTCTTCTCAGGCTGCTTGACCGGCTCCGAATCGGGCACAGCCGGCTTCCCGGCCTCGTCCTTCTCGGCGGCGTCGTCGGCCTCGGCTTCGGCCTTCTCCTCCGGGTCGAAGGTGGCCGGAACGCGCTTGAGGTGCTTGGTCATCGAGCGCACCAGCAGGGCGACGGCGATGAGGAACAGCAGGAGGATCAGGAACCCCAGCGGCGAGGACTTGCCGAAGTCCTCGCCCTGGCCGCCGTTGTCGCCGTTGCCCGGCTGCTGCGCGAGGACGAGGGCGGTCGTGGCGACCGGCGCCGTCACCGGCAACAAGAGACTCATGTGTTCACCTTCTCACGGACGCCCGCGAACAGGTCGTCCTCGGGCAGCGTGCTGTCCACGAGCGAACGGACCAGCTCGTACTCCTCCGTCGGCCACACCCGGCGCTGCATGTCCAGCGGCACGAAGAACCACCGGCTGTTCGGGTCGATCTGGGTGGCGTGCGCCTTCAGCGCCTCGTCGCGGACCTCGAAGTAGTCGGCGCATTCGATGCGCGTGGTGACCCGCTCCATGACGTCCGCGCGGTCCGGGTCCCACTTGCCGAGCCACTCCGCGTACGGCGACTCCAGGCCGGCCTCGACGAGCGCGTCGTGGAAGGCCTGCATGCGGGCGCGGGAGAAGCCGTGCATGTAGTACAGCTTGAGCGCCTGCCACGGCTCGCCCGCCTCGGGGAACTTGTCCGGCTCGGCGGCGGCGTCGAAGGCCGCCATGGAGACCTCGTGGGTGCGGATGTGGTCCGGGTGCGGGTAGCCCCCGTTCTCGTCGTAGGTCAGCACCACGTGCGGGCGGAACTCGCGCATGACCTTGACCAGCTCGCGCACCGGCTCCTCGAGCGGGGTGAGCGCGAAGCAGCCCTCCGGCAGCGGGGGCAGCGGGTCGCCCTCCGGCAGGCCGGAGTCCACGAAACCCAGCCAGCGGTGCTGGACGCCGAGGATCTTGGCGGCCTTGGCCATCTCCTCGCGGCGGATGGCGGACATGTTGGCCAGCACCTCGGGCCGGTCCATGGCCGGGTTGAGGATGCTCCCGGCCTCGCCTCCGGTGCAGGTCACCACCATGACCTCGGCGCCCTCGGCGACGTAGCGCGCCATCGTGGCCGCACCCTTGCTCGACTCGTCGTCGGGATGTGCGTGCACCGCCATGAGACGCAGGCGCGATCCCGTCCCGGACATCAGCTCGTCAGAACCCACCATGCGTCCAACGACCCCTTCTGAATCCCTATTCCGCCCCGGAGAGATACTGCGGTTGCCTCCATTGTCCCCGGGGGTACGACAAGTTCGATCGGAGGCCCGGCACTTGAGCACCGCCAGCGCCCCGCCGTCCCTGCCGGACGGCCGCTACGGGCGGCCGCGCAGGCCGAGCCGCCGCTGGCGGGTGTGGGTCTTCACCGGGATCGCGCTGGTCGTGAGCTGCGCCGTCGCGTGGATCGGGTACGTGAACCTGGGCGCCGCGCCCATCAGTGCGGAACGTGTCACGTTCGAGGAGCTGCCCGGCAACGCGATGACGATCTCGCTGAACGTGACGCGGGACGAGCCGGACCGGCCGGGCGTGTGCATCGTGCGGACGCGGGACATCAGCGGCGCCGAGAGCGGGCGGCGGGAGGTCTACATCCCGGCGAACGACAGCCGGGTCGACGTGGTCGTGCGGAGCATCGACCGCCCGGTCACCGCCGACGTGTACGGCTGCTCATACGACATCCCGGAGTATCTGTCAAGGAGTTAGCGGCCAACGGGGTGAATGACGCGACGAATGCCCGGTTTCTGAGAAAGACACCGGCGCTGACCTGCCCTGCCGTGGTACCCTGATCTACCGGCACGGCCCAGACGGGCCGTGTTTTTCCTTTATCCAGCCGCACTCGATCGAGTGCGGCTGCCGGCATGAACACCCATGTCCGGCAGGCACGACGAGGAGATGGTGGCCGTGAGCGACACCCAGGTGACCTGGCTGACCCAGGAAGCCTACGACAGGCTCAAGCACGAGCTCGACGAGCTGATCGAGAATCGTCCGGTCATCGCTGCGAAGATCAACGCCAGCCGCGAAGAAGGCGACCTCCGCGAGAACGGCGGTTACCACGCTGCCCGCGAGGAGCAGGGCCAGCAGGAGGCCCGCATCCGCCACCTGCAGGAACTCCTGCGGTCGGCGAAGGTCGGCGAGGCCCCCAAGAACGACGGGGTCGCCGAGCCGGGCAAGGTCCTCACCGTGCGTTACGACGGTGACGACGAGGACGAGAAGTTCCTGCTCGCCACGCGCGAAGAGGGCGCCGAGGGCGAACTCGACGTGTACTCCCCCGAGTCGCCCCTGGGCAAGGCCCTGCTGGGCGCCAAGGAAGGCGAGTCGCGCGAGTACGAGCTGCCCAACGGCAGCACGCAGAAGGTGACGCTGGTCAAGGCCGTGCCCTACTCCGGCTGAGACCCACACTTTTTTCGGAGCGGCTGCTCCGGGCGGGAGCATCGTCCGGAGCAGCCGCTTCGCTGTGTGGACAGGTTCGGCGGAGAGCCGACCGACACCCGCGGTTACCGCCGGCCGGCAACGGAAGCCCGGAACCCCCCGAGCCAGCCCCCTCCCGCAACCCGATCCCCAGCCAAATCGGTTGCCAAGATCCGGGGGTAGCGAAGCGCAGCCCGGCGCCCGAGAAACCCGCGTAGCGTCAGGAAACATGAACCCCATCTGCGTGACCTGCGGCATGCAGTACGCCTCCCCCCGCGCGGACTGCCCCATCTGCGAGGACGAGCGCCAGTACGTCCCACCATCGGGCCAGCGGTGGACCGACTTCGCCACGCTCCGAGCCGAGCACGAGCCCCTCATCAAGCAGGAGGGCGAAGGCATCACCGGCATCGCCTGCACCCCGAAGTTCGGCATCGGCCAGCGCGCCCTCTTCGTCGAGACCGCGAGGGGCAACTTCCTCTGGGACCTCACCGCGTACCTGGACGACACGATCGCCGAGCACATCACCAGCCGCGGCGGCATCACCGGCATCGCGATCAGCCACCCGCACTACTACACGACCTGCGTCGAGTGGGCCCACGCCTTCGACGTGCCGGTCTACCTGCACGAAGGCGACCGCGAGTGGATCGGCCGCCCGGACGAGCGCATCGAGTTGTGGAGCGGCGAGACCAAGCAGGTCGGCGACGACCTCACACTGGTCAACCTGGGTGTGCACTTCACCGGCGGCACGGTCCTGCACTGGTCCGGTGGCGAGGACGGCCGGGGCGCGCTGCTGTCCGGCGACATCGTCCAGGTGATCCCGGACCGCCGGTTCGTCGCGTTCATGTACAGCTACCCGAACCTGATCCCGGAGCGGCCGTCGGTCGTGCGGCGCGCCGCGGAGATCCTCGCCGGCTACCGCTTCGACGCAATCTACGGCGCGTGGTGGGACGCGGTGGTGCGGCAGGACGGCTACGACGTCGTGCAGCGCTCGGCCAAGCGCTACCTGGAGTTCGTCTCGTAGGCGAGCCGTTCCAGCAGCGGCCGGACGCGCGGCGGCACGGGCGTGGACAGAGCCAGTGACGTCGACGTGCGCCGCACACCCGGCACGCTCACCACGGCGTCGATGACCCGCTGCAGGTCGTCGTGGTCGCGCGCCACCATCCGGACGAACAGGTCGCCCTGCCCGGTGGTGGCGTGCACCTCGCAGACCTCCTCGATGGCGTCCAGAGCCTCGGACACCGAGGTGCGCTGGCCCTGCGCGATCTCGATCACCGCGAACGCGGTCAGCCCGTACCCCATGGCCGCCAGGTTCAGCTGCGGCGGGAAGCCGCCGAGGATGCCCTGTTCGGTGAGCCGGTCCAGGCGCGCCTGCACGGTGCCCCTGGCGACGCCGAGCCGGCGCGCGCACTCCAGCACGTTCAGCCGCGGCGCGTCGGTGAGCAACAGCAACAGCCGGGCGTCGAGCGCGTCCACCGCATCCTCCTGGTCACATTGCCCGATTTGATAGATCATCCTCGGCGAACACTGGTCAATTTGTCCAGAGAATGGCGCCACTGTTGCCCAGGATGCGACGAACTACGCATTCTGCCAGACATGACGAACGCTCTCGACGATGTCGACTACGACCAGTTGCGCCAGCTCGTCGGTTTGGTCGAGCACGATGAGACCGCCGATCCGTTCCCCGTGAAATCGCTCGATGCCGTCGTGTTCATCGCCGGCAACGCCACCCAGACCGCGTGGTACTACCAGCACGCGTTCGGCATGCGGCTCGTCGCCTACGCCGGGCCGGAGACCGGGCAGCCGGACCACAAGGCGTTCGTGCTGAAGTCGGGTTCCGCGCGCTTCGTCATCACCGGCGGCGTCCGCCCGGACTCCCCGCTGCTCGACCACCACCGCCGCCACGGCGACGGCGTCGTCGACCTCGCGCTCGAAGTGTCCGATGTGGACAAGTGCGTCGCACACGCGCGCGCCCAGGGCGCCACGGTCCTGGAGGAGCCGCACGACGTCTCCGACGAGCACGGCATCGTGCGCAGGGCCGCGATCGCGACCTACGGCGAGACCCGGCACAGCCTCGTCGACCGCTCCCGCTACACCGGCCCGTACCTGCCCGGCTTCCAGGCGCGGGAGACGCCGCAGCGCAAGCGGCTGTTCCAGGCCGTCGACCACTGCGTCGGCAACGTGGAGCTCGGCAAGATGGACCACTGGGTCGACTGGTACCACCGCGTCATGGGCTTCACGAACATGGCGGAGTTCGTCGGCGACGACATCGCCACCGAGTACTCGGCGCTGATGAGCAAGGTCGTCGCCAACGGCAACCACCGGGTGAAGTTCCCGCTCAACGAGCCCGCAGTGGCGAAGAAGAAGTCGCAGATCGACGAGTACCTGGAGTTCTACGGCGGCGCCGGGTGCCAGCACATCGCGCTGGCCACCAACGACATCGTCGGCACGGTCACCGCGATGCGCGCCGCCGGCGTGGAGTTCCTGGACACCCCGGACTCCTACTACGACGATCCGGCGCTGCGCGCGCGGATCGGCGAGGTGCGGGTGCCGATCGAGACACTGAAGGAACACCGGATCCTGGTCGACCGCGACGAGGACGGCTACCTGCTGCAGATCTTCACCAAGCCCGTCGGCGACCGGCCCACGGTCTTCTACGAGCTGATCGAACGGCACGGCTCGCTCGGCTTCGGCAAGGGCAACTTCAAGGCCCTGTTCGAGGCTATCGAGCGCGAGCAGGAGCGGCGCGGCAACCTCTAGCCGACGACGGTGAACCCGGCGCGCTGGAGTTCGGCGTGGACCTCCTCGCAGTGGTCGGGCCCGCGGGTCTCCAACTTGAGCGCGATCTCGACCTCGCCGAGGGCCAGCGCGCCGGAGATCCGCGAGTGCTCGACGTCGAGGACGTTCGCGCCCAGGTCCCGCACCCGGGACAGCACCGACACCAGCGACCCCGGCCGGTCCGGCACGCGCAGCCGCAGCGCGAGGTAGCGCCCGCCCGCCGTCATGCCGTGCTGGATGATCTGCAGCAGCAGCAACGGGTCCACGTTGCCGCCGGACACCACGGCCACCACCGGCGCCGCGAACTCGCCGGGGTACTGCAGCAACGCCGCCACCGCCGCCGCACCCGCCGGCTCCACGACCAGCTTGCGGCGCTCCAAGCACAGCAGTACCGCGCGGGACAGCGACTCCTCCGACACCGTGAGGACGTCGTCGACCTTCGCGGCCACGTGTGCGAAGCTCACCGGCCCCGGCTGGCCGACCGCGATGCCGTCGGCCATCGTCTGCATCTCACGCAGGCGCACCGGGCCACCGGCCGCGAGCGACGGCGGGAACGCGGCCGCGTCCTCGGCCTGCACCGCGACGACCCGCACGTCCGGCCGCGACGCCTTCACCGCGCACGCCACGCCCGCGACGAGCCCGCCGCCGCCGGTCGGCACCAGCACCGTGGCCGCCTCCGGCACTTGCTCCAGGATCTCCAGCCCGACGGTGCCCTGCCCGGCGATGATGTCCGCGTGGTCGAAGGGGTGGATGAACACCGCGCCGGTCCGCTCCGCGAACGCGATCGCCTCGGCCAGGGTCTCCTCCAGCACGTCACCGTGCAGGTGGACGTCCGCGCCGTAGCCGCGGGTGGCGGCCAGCTTGGGCAGCGGCGCGCGGGTCGGCATGAAGACGGTCGACGAGATGCCCAGCAGCGACGCCGCGAGCGCGACGCCCTGCGCGTGGTTGCCCGCGCTGGCGGCCACGACCCCACGGGCCCGCTCCTCGGCGCTCAGCCCGTGCAGACGGGTGTAGGCGCCGCGGATCTTGAACGAGCCGGTGCGCTGCAGGTTCTCGCACTTCAGGTGGACCGGGCCGCCGTGCGCCCGCTCCAGGTCACGGGCGTGCTCCATCGGCGTGACGCGGATGATCCCCTCGAGCAGCTTCCGCGCCTCGCGGATGCGGTCGACGTCCACCAGATCCATATCCCGGATCATGCCACTCGCACCTCACGGGTTTCGGTACCCTGGGAGCCGGTCAGTACGGCGAATCGGGAGTAGCCATGCCAGCACGGGGTGAAACGGGCGGACGGGTCCGCCGCGCCACGCGTGCGGCCGGCCTGCTGCCGTTGGTCGCGGGCGTCACGTCCGCCCTGGCCCTCACCGGCGCGGCGGTCTACACGGTCGACAGGGCCAACTGCGGCGACCCGGCCCAGTACATCCGGCACGACAACTACGTCGAGCTGGTCGGCGGGTGCGTGAACGGCTCCGACCTGGAGGGCATCCGCACCGGCACCACCACCGGGGACGCCAAGACGGCCGAGCTGAACAACTACCGGCCCTGACCGAGCGGGGAAGCGCCGCGACGCTCCCCCGCCGTCGCCTCTCAGCCCAGCGCAGCCCGCAGGTCGTCGCTCAGGTCGCGGACGTCCTCGATGCCGACGGACAGCCGCAGCAGGTCGTCGGGCACCTGGAGCATCGAGCCGGCCACGCTCGCGTGCGTCATCTGGCCCGGGTGCTCGATCAGCGATTCGATGCCGCCGAGCGACTCGGCCAGGATGAACAGCTCCGTGCGCGCCGCGGTGTCCAGCGCGGCCTGCCTGCCGTCGACGTGGCGGAACGAGATCATGCCGCCGAAGCGGCGCATCTGCTTGGCCGCCACCTCGTGGCCGTCGTGCCCGGGCAGGCCCGGGTAGTACACCTCGGCGACCTTCGGGTGCGCCGACAGCATCTCGGCGATCTGCTCCGCGTTGTCGCAGTGCCGGTCCATCCGCACGGCGAGGGTCTTGAGCCCGCGCAGGGTGAGCCAGGCGTCGAACGGGCCGGGCACCGCGCCCGCCGAGTTGCGCAGGAAGAACAGCTGGTCGCGCAGCTCGTCCTCGCTGGTCAGCACGGCGCCGCCGACGACGTCGGAGTGGCCGCCGAGGTACTTGGTGGTCGAGTGCACGACGATGTCGGCGCCCAGCGCCAGCGGCGTCTGCAGGTACGGCGTCGCGAACGTGTTGTCGACGACGAGGCGGGCACCGGCGCCGTGGGCGATTTCCGCCAGCACCGCGAGGTCGGCGATGCCGAGCAGCGGGTTGGACGGCGTCTCGCACCAGATCAGCTTGGTTTCGGGGCGGATCGCGGCACGCACCTCGTCCGGGTTCGCCAGGTCCGCGACCCCGTATTCGACGCCCCACAGCTTCAGCACCTTGTCGATCAGCCGGAAGGTGCCGCCGTAGGCGTCGTTGCCCAGGACCAGGTGGTCGCCGGGGCGCAGCACGGTGCGCAGGACCGCGTCGGTGGCGGCCATGCCGGAGGCGAACGCCAGGCCGTGCCGCGCGCCCTCGAGCGAGGCCAGGGCCTGCTCCAGCGCGGTGCGCGTCGGGTTCGCGGTGCGGGAGTACTCGTAGTCACCCTCGCGGGTGCCCCCGACGCCGTCCTGCGCGTAGGTGGAGGTCTGGTAGATGGGCACGATGACCGCACCTGTCCGCGGGTCAGGCTCCTGACCTGCGTGGATGGCGCGCGTCTCGAAGCCGGAGCGGGAAAGGTCGTGCGTCATTTCCCCAGCCTACGACCAGCCCTGGGTCACCCATCGTCCGGTCGGCGGCAGGCACGCCAGCACCAGCGTGCCGATCGCGGGCACGCACAGCACGCCGACGTAGCCGAGCGGCACGTCACCGTCGAGGAGGCCGAGGAAGTACACCCCGAACGCGCCGAGCACCAGCACCAGCAGGTACACGAAGAGCGCCGCGGCCGCGCCGATGATCGTCGCGACGCGGCCGAACTCCTTGGCCAGCACGAGCCCGACCCCGCCGGTGATGAGGGCCGCGGCGAGCACCAGGTGCGTGGCGAACGTCAGGAGGCTGCGCCCGAGGTCGCCGTCGCCGGCGAGCAGCACCGCGCCACCGGCGACGCCGACCAGGTGGAACAGGCCGCCGAGCAGGGCCAGGACGGCCGCCGTGATGCCGGCGCCGCCGCCGCGGGATGCCGCGGCCGCTTCGGATTGGGACGGAAAGGTCACCACTACCAACTACCAGCCGGGCGGTGCCGCAGGTACCGGAAGGTCCAGGGAAGCACCGCGAGGACGAACACGAGCGGGCCGCCGACCACCGCGCCGACGCGCACGAACGCGTCGTCGGGGGCGAAGCGGAACATGGCGGCGAAGAAGTCCCCGAAGTAGCCGGGGTAGAGCAGGACCGGTTCGCAGATCACCGCGGCGACCGCGAGCAGCCCGCCGACCAGCAGCAACACCGCACCGGCGACCGCGCGGAAGAACGTGGTCAGCGCGCCGGCGAGCAGGACCAGCGCGGCGGCCGAGTAGACGCCGAGGACGCCACGCACCTCGCCGTCCATGCCGGCGAAGCCGTAGTCGACGAAGAACTTCAACGGCAGGTAGCCCAGCAGGCCGGCCAGCACCAGCCCGAGCAGGCCGGCGAGGATCGCGGTGGTCCCGCTGGGGCGCGGCTCGTGGCCGTTTCGACTCGTCACAGCGCCCCCGGGGGATCGGTCCGTTCCGGCGCTCACCCTAGCCGCGTTCCCGGCGCACGGACATCAACTGGGAAAAAGACGATGCCCCCGGCACGCGCCGGGGGCATCGTCGTCAGATCAGCTGGTCACCACTGCTGGGGCGGCTGACCGGGCTGGCCGTACTGGCCGGGCTGCTGCGGCGGCTGGCCGTACTGACCCGGCTGCTGGCCGTACTGGCCCGGCTGGCCGTAGCCGGGCTGCTGCCCGTACTGGCCGGGCTGACCGTAACCGGGCTGCTGCGGCGGCTGACCGTACTGACCGGGTTGGCCGGGCTGCGGGAAGCCACCGCTCTGCGGGTTCGGCCCACCGGGCTGGCCGTACTGTGCCTGGCCGTGCTGGGGCTGGCCGTGGGGCTGCCCGAACTGACCGGGCTGACCCGGCTGCGGGAAGCCACCGCTCTGCGGTCCACCGAAGCCGCCGGGACCGCCGAAGCCACCCGGGCCGCCCTGCTGACCGCCACCCTCGCCGAGACCGACGAACTGCTTCGTGGCCGGGACGATGCCGAGCGCACCGATCGCCAGCACCACGATGCCGAAGATCATGTACATGATCGCCTTGCCGGGCGTGTCGACCTCGCTCGGGAACGCGGTCATGAACAGGATCGCGAACAGCAGGAGGAGGAACCCGCCGACCGCGGTGACGATCGGCGCGATCTTCTTCAGCGAGGCGCTGAGGCGCCCGGCGAGCGCGATCAGCACGCCACCACCCAGCGCCGCGAGGCCGCCGACCAGGATCATGATCAGGTAGAACCAGACCAGGCCCGGGCTCGGCAGACCGTACTGGTCGGCCTGCTCGCGGATCCCCTCGTACACGTCCGAGTAGTCACTCGCGTCGCCGAAGTCGACCAGGACGAAGATGGCCGAGAGCAGACCCAGGAGCGCGGCGACACCGCCGGCGATGTAGCCGAAGAGCGCGTTGCCCCCACCGGCGCCGCCGCCCTGCTGGGGGTAGCCCGGCGCGCCGAAGCCCTGCGGCTGGCCGAACCCACCCGACGGCGGGCCGTAGCCCTGCGGCGGCTGGCCGTACGGGCCCGGCTGCTGCTGCCCGAAACCGGGCTGCTGCTGGCCGAAGCCCTGCTGCCCGAAGCCCTGCTGGGGATTCACCGCACTGGGGTTGTCCGCGGCGCTCGGCGGCGGCGAGTACGGGATGGCCGGCGGCTGGGAGCCCGGGGGCACCAGCTGCGTGGACTCCGCGCCCGGCTGCTCACCCGGGTTGACCTTCTGCGTGGCGTTCGGGTCCCCACCCGGCTGGACCACCTGGGTCGGCTCCGCGGTCTCGCCGAACGAGCCGCCCTCGGACGGCTGCGACTGGCCGGGCTGCACGACCTGGGTCGGCTCCGACGAGCCGAACGGGTTGTCTTGCTGCTGCTGGGGACCGCTCGGCGGGCCCTGAGGCGGCTGACCGCCACCCCAAGGCTGGTTGGGCGGCTGCGGAGCGCTCATGTGGGTCTTGAACCCCCTCGAGAGGACTGACAGTGCGTATTCACGTTGATCCGGGTGGCCACACGCTATCGGATACCGGTCATAGACGCTCGTAACGCCCCGACGGTTCCGCGCGATGAAGTCTGGTTCACCGTCCGGCGAGGTAGCCCAGCAGGTCGTGCCGGGTGAGCACGCCGGCGGGCTTGCCGTCGACCAGCACGAGCGCGCCGTCCGCGTTGGACAGGGCCTTCATCGCCGCGCCGACGCCCTCGCTGGCGCCGATGGTCGGCAGCGGCGGCGACATGTGCTTGTCCAGCCGGTCGGCGAGCTGGGCCTTCCCGGTGAACAGGGCCTCCAGCAGCTCCCGCTCGTTGACGGCGCCGACCACCTCGGCGGCCATCACCGGCGGCTCGGCGCTGACCACCGGCATCTGGCTGACGTCGAACTCGGACAGGATCGCGACAGCCTCGGCGACCGTCTCGTTCGGGTGGGTGTGGACCAGGTCGGGCAGCGATCCGGTCTTGGCGCGCAGCACGTCGCCGACCGTGGCGCCGGAGGAGTCCGGCGGCAGGAAGCCGTAACCGGCCATCCACTGGTCGTTGAAGACCTTGCCCAGGTAACCGCGGCCGCCGTCGGGCAGGAGCACCACGATGACGTCGTCCGGGCCGAGCCGCTCCGCGAGCTTGAGCGCGGCCGCGACCGCCATTCCGCACGAGCCGCCGACCAGCAGGCCCTCCTCGAGCGCGAGGCGGCGGGTGACGGCGAAGGACTCGGCGTCGGAGATGGCGATGATCTCGTCGGCGATGCCGCGGTCGTAGGTGTCCGGCCAGAAGTCCTCGCCGACGCCTTCGACCAGGTAGGGCCGCCCGGTGCCGCCGGAGTAGACCGAGCCCTCCGGGTCGGCGCCGACGACCTTGACGCGGCCCTGGGAGGCTTCCTTCAGGTAGCGGCCGGTGCCGGAGATCGTGCCGCCGGTGCCCACGCCGGCGACGAAGTGGGTGATCTTTCCGTCCGTCTGCTGCCAGATCTCGGGGCCGGTCGAGTGGTAGTGGCTCTCCGGGTTCTGCTGGTTGGCGTACTGGTTGGGCTTCCAGGCGCCCTCGATCTCCTGCACCAGCCGGTCGGAGACGGAGTAGTAGGAGTCCGGGTGCTCGGGCGGGACGGCGGTCGGGCACACCACGACGCGGGCGCCGTAGGCCTTCAGCACGTTGCGCTTGTCCTCGCTCACCTTGTCCGGGCAGACGAAGACGCACTGGTAGCCCTTGCGCTGGGCGACCATCGCCAGGCCGACGCCGGTGTTGCCGGAGGTCGGCTCCACGATGGTGCCGCCGGGCTTGAGCTCGCCGGAGGCTTCGGCGGCTTCGACCATCCGCAGCGCGATGCGGTCCTTCACGCTGCCGCCTGGGTTGAAGTACTCCACCTTCGCCAGCACGAGCGGCGCCAGGCCCTCGGTGAGGGAGTTCAGCTTGACCAGCGGGGTGTTGCCCACGAGGTCGACGATGTGCTCGACGTAGTCCACGGCCCCACCCTAGACGTGGTACTGGTCGCGTAGGGGTTTGACCGCGCGCTCCCAAGGTGCAGGATGTGGGTAAGCACGCGCTTAGTCCGACCCGAAGGAGTGTCAAGCCATGCCTGAAGCCGTCATCGTCTCCGCGGCGCGTTCGCCCATCGGCCGCGCCGGGAAGGGCTCGCTGGTGAGCATGCGGCCGGACGACCTGGCCGCGCAGATGGTCCGCGCCGCGCTGGACAAGGTGCCGCAGCTGGACCCGAAGGACATCGACGACCTCATGCTCGGCTGCGGCCTGCCCGGCGGCGAGTCGGGCTTCAACATGGGCCGCGCCGTCGCGGTCCAGCTCGGCTACGACCACCTGCCCGGCTGCACCATCACCCGCTACTGCTCCTCCAGCCTGCAGACCACCCGGATGGCGCTGCACGCGATCAAGGCGGGCGAAGGTGACGTGTTCATCTCCGCCGGGGTGGAGACGGTGTCGCGGTTCGCGAAGGGCAGCTCGGACTCCTGGCCCGACACGCACAACCCGCTGTTCGCCGACGCCGAGGCCCGCACCGCCA
Organism: Amycolatopsis sp. 3B14; assembly: GCF_050958625.1. Classification (NCBI taxonomy): domain Bacteria; kingdom Bacillati; phylum Actinomycetota; class Actinomycetes; order Pseudonocardiales; family Pseudonocardiaceae; genus Amycolatopsis; species Amycolatopsis sp. 3B14. The sequence goes on along the minus strand of NZ_JBHZEN010000028.1, from coordinate 71,524 downwards.
AGGTCGCGGCCGAGGGCAGCGACACCTGGGTGGACCCGCGCGAGAATGGGCAGCTGCCCGACGTCTACATCGCGATGGGCCAGACCGCGGAGAACCTCGCCCGCCTGAAGAACGTCTCCCGCGAGGAGATGGACGAGTTCGGCGTGCGGTCGCAGAACCTGGCGGAGAAGGCCATCGCGGACGGGTTCTGGGCCAAGGACATCACGCCGGTGACCCTGCCCGACGGCACGGTCGTGTCGAAGGACGACGGTCCGCGCGCCGGCGTGACGATCGAGGGCGTGTCCGGCCTGAAGCCGGTGTTCCGCCCCGACGGCCGGGTCACCGCGGGCAACTGCTGCCCGCTCAACGACGGCGCCGCCGCGCTGGTGATCATGTCCGACACCAAGGCGAAGCAGCTCGGCATCACGCCGCTGGCGCGGGTCGTGTCGACCGGCGTGTCCGGTCTGTCGCCGGAGATCATGGGCTACGGCCCGGTCGAGGCGTCGCAGCGCGCGCTGGCCCGCGCCGGGATGTCCATCGGCGACATCGACCTGGTCGAGATCAACGAGGCGTTCGCCGCGCAGGTCATCCCGTCCTACAAGGACCTGGGCATCGACATCGAGCGGCTGAACGTCAACGGCGGCGCGATCGCCGTCGGCCACCCGTTCGGCATGACCGGCGCCCGCATCACCTCGACGCTGATCAACTCGCTGCAGCACCACGACAAGCAGTGGGGCCTGGAGACGATGTGCGTCGGCGGCGGCCAGGGCATGGCGATGGTCATCGAGCGGCTGAGCTGACCCGCACGCGAAAAGGGGCCCGGCTGCGTGCCGGGCCCCTTTTTCGGGTGCGTGGATCAGGCGCTGGCGCCGTTCTTCGCGACCGCGCACATGGTGGTGGCGGGCTCGGAGTAGGTGACCGCGCCGTCGATCTCGAGACCCTCACAGGCGGCCTCGTCGGCCTGGCCGGTGACGACCTTGAGGAACTCGATCTCGGCCGTCGGGTCGGTGCAGGGGACCCGCTTGTAGCCGTCGGTCGAGGACGTCACGTTGGCGAAGCAGTCGCCGTCGTGCGCGTTGATCATCAGGCAGAGCTTGTAGTCGCCGCGGCCGCTGACGCTGTACTCGTCGTAGTCACCGGTCGGGCAGCTGTCGGACGCGTTGTCCAGCTTGACCGCGATCTTGACGTTCGCGTTCTGGTCGCCGCAGTCCTTCTTCGTCGGCTCGTCGCCGTTGGTCTTGAACTCGGTGATCTGCAGGCAGTCGCCGACCGCGGCCGATGCCGGGGACCCGACGAAGTTGATGATCGCGGCGATGCCGACACCGACCACCACGACGATCGGCAGGACGATCCGCAGCCAGGTGAGCTTGCTCTTCTTGGCGGGCTGGCCGGGCGGCGGGCCGAACGGCTGCCCCGGCGGGGGCCCGAACGAGCCGGGCTGACCGGGCTGACCCGGCGGCGGGAAGGCCGGCGGGGCGCCGGCGGGCTGCCCGAACTGGCCCGGCTGACCGGGCTGGCCCGGCTGGCCGAACCCGCCGGGAGCGCCCTGGTTGCCGGCGGGCGGCTGGTTGCCGAAGGGCGCCGGCTGCCCTCCAGGCGCAGCCGGCGGTGGGGGGACGCTCACGCGAACCTCACAAGTGTGAACTGGACAGGAGTCCTCGTATCCAACACTGCGTAGTCAACGAGACGATCACCGGGCCACCGAAAGGGTGAGCACAAAACAGAAGGACACCCGGTTGGTAACCGAGTGTCCTTCTGATGTTCGACCGAGGCGCTAGTCGTTCTGCAGGTACGACAGGAGGCGGAGGATCTCCAGGTAGAGCCAGACCAGGGTGGTCATCAGGCCGAACGCGGCGAACCACGCCCACTTGGCCGGCATGCCCTGGCGGATCATCTGGTCCGCCATGTCGAAGTCGAGCAGGAAGTTGAACGCCGCGACACCGATCACGACCAGGCTGAAGATGATCGCGAGCGCGCCGCCGTCCCGCAGGCCCATGTTCACGCCGAACAGGCCGAGCACGAGGTTGGCGAGCATGAGGATCGCGACACCGGCGGTGGCGCCGATGATCCACTTCGTGAGCTTCGGCGTGACCTTCACGGCGCCGGTCTTGTAGACCACCAGCATCGCGACGAAGACACCCGCCGTGCCCAGGATCGCCTGCAGCGCGATGCCCGGGTAGATGAACTCGAAGAGCCCGGTGATCGCACCGAGGAACACACCCTCGGCGGCCGAGTACAGCAGCGTCATCGGGCCGCTCGGCTTCTGCCGGAAGATCATGATCAGCGACAGCACCAAGCCGACGACCATGCTGCCGAGCATCAGCCCGAGCACCGGGCCGAGCGCCTGCGCGTCGGCCTGGGTGTGGGCCCAGATCGCCGCGATCACACCGGTGACCAGTGCGGTGCCGAGGCTCGCGCCGGTCTTGATGACGACGTCGTCGACCGTCATGGGGCGTTCGGTCGCCGGCGCCTGCTGCGCGCCGTACCCCGACGGCATGCCGTAGCCGGGCATGCCCTGGGGCTGGTTGAAGCCTACGTTCGGCCCGTAGGAGCCGTATCCCGCACTGCCGGTGGGCAGGTTGCGGAACGCTGGGTTGCTTGTGGAACGCACCTGATCCTCCTGGATCTACTGGCACCTGCATCAGGTTCAACGTCGGCAGCGCCCTGCCGGTTCCCGTCAAGTAAAGGCGACTTTACTCGCGTCCACTGATCGTTCCGGGGACCCGGTGCACTATGACTGTGGTCACGACTGCCACGGCGGCGGACAATGCAGCCGGGCTACGACGGCGGAGGGCAGGCACATGACCGGGTATCTCGTGACCGGGGCGACCGGGCTGATCGGACGCCAGTTCACCCCGCTGCTGCTGGCGCGGGCGGAGGTCGACCGGGTGTTCCTGCTGGTCCGGGAGAAGTCGCGGGAGCGGCTGGCGGACCTGGTCAACGGCTGGCCGCACCCGGAGAAGGTGACGCTGGTCGACGGCGACATCGGCCGCGAGGACCTCGGCATCGCCGAGGATGTGCGCGCCGGGCTGCGGGGCCGGGTCGACGGTCTGGTCCACCTGGCCGCGCTGTACGACCTGACCGCCGACGACGCGACGAGCGTCAAGGCCAACGTCGACGGCACGCGCCACGTGCTCGACCTGGCCGCGGACATCGGCGCCGGTTGTCTGCACCACGTGTCGTCGGTGGCGGTGGCAGGCGACCACGAGGGCGTGTTCACCGAGGACATGTTCGACACCGGTCAGCGCCTGCCGACGCCGTACCACCGGACGAAGTTCGAGGCCGAGCGGCTGGTGCGGCAGCAGTCCGAGGTGCCGTGGCGGGTGTACCGGCCCGCCGTCGTGGTCGGACACTCGCAGACCGGCGAGATGGACAAGATCGACGGCCCGTACTACCTCTTCCCCGCGATCAGCAGGCTCGCCGCGTTGCCGAACGTGCCGCTCGCCGGCCCGGACCTCGGCGACACGAACATCGTCCCGGTCGACTACGTCGCCAGGGCGCTGCTGGAGCTGGTGGTCAAGCCGGGTCTGGACGGGCGCGCGTTCCATCTGGTCAGCCCGGAACCGCAGTCGGTGATCCGCGTCTACAACGCCTTCGCCCGCGCGGCCGGGGCGCCGACGATCAACGTCGAGCTGGACCGGCGGCTGTCCCGCGGCCTGCTGAAGCTGGCCCGGCTGACCGAGCACGTGCCGGGCGTCACGATCACCCGCGACGCGTTCCTGGAGCGCCTCGGCATCCCGGCCGTCCTGCTGGACACGCTGTCGTTCCCGTCGGTCTTCGCCTCCGCCGCGACGCGCAAGGAGCTCGCGGCCAGCGGTGTCGACGTGCCCCGGATCGAGGACTACGCGCCCGCGCTGTGGCGGTACTGGCGCGAGCACCTCGACCCGTTCCGCGCCCGCAAGCACGGGCCGCGGGGCGAGCTGGACGGCCGCCGGGTGATCATCACCGGCGCGTCGTCGGGCATCGGGCGGGCGACCGCGCTGAAGGTGGCGGCCGAGGGCGGGGTGCCGCTGCTGGTCGCGCGGCGGGAGCCGGAGCTGGCGGAGGTGCGCGACGAGATCGTCGCCGCGGGCGGCTACGCCTCGATCTACCCGGCCGACCTGACCGACGAGGAGGCCGTGCGCAAGATCGTCGACCAGATGCTGGCCGAGCACGGCCGCATCGACATGCTGGTCAACAACGCCGGCCGGTCGATCCGCCGCTCGATCAAGCTGTCCTACGACCGCTTCCACGACTACGAGCGCGCCATGGCGATCAACTACTTCGGCGCGGTCCGGCTGATCCTCGCGGTGCTGCCGCACATGGCCGAGCGGAAGTTCGGGCACGTGGTCAACGTGTCGTCGATCGGCGTGCAGGGCATCGCGCCGCGGTTCTCCGCGTACGTCGCGTCGAAGGCGGCGCTGGACTACTTCAGCAAGATCGCGGCGACCGAGACCCACGGTGACGGCATCACGTTCACGACCATCCACATGCCACTGGTCCGCACGCCGATGATCCGGCCGACGAAGATCTACGACGCGTTCCCGACGAAGTCGCCGGACCAGGCCGCGGACATGGTGGTGCGCGCGCTGAAGAACCGGCCCAAGCACATCGGCACCCCGGAGGGGTATCTGATCCAGGCGGCGTACACGCTGCTGCCGGGGCTCGTCGACGCCATCGCGTACGAGGGTTACCGCGTCTTCCCCGACTCGACGGCCGCGGGCGGCAGTGGTGAGCTGCGGATCGGGAAGGGCGAGCGGCACCTGTCCCGCGCGGCGAACGCCCTCGTCAAACTGACCAGGGGTTTCCACTGGTGAGTGACACACCGGGCGTGGGCCTGACCGTGTTAACGCGCTGTGCGCGGGTACGGTTTTCGCATGGTCTCTGAGCGCGACAGCCTGCTCCCGTTGCGGCGTGAGTACAACCAGGTGTGGCACGGCTTCGACCGCGGCCAGGTGCTGCAGTACCTGGACCACGTCGAGGCGAACCTGCGCCGGGTGATGGCTGATCGCGACAACGCGATGGCCAAGGTGTCCAACCTGTCGCGCGAACTGGAGGGCGCGCGCGGGGAGATCGCGCGGCTGCGGAACCGGGTAGAGGAGTTGAAGCGGCCGCCGGAGCGGGTCGAGGACCTCGACGAGCGCATGCAGCGCACCGTGGAGCTGGCGGAGATGCGCGCTGAGGAGATCACGTCGCGCGCGCAGGTCGCGGCGGAGGAGCACTGGAGCGCGACGACCGAGCTGTCCGGGAAGCTGCGTGAGCGGTACCAGAAGCTGCTGGCGGAGCTGGACACGCACGGGCAGGCGCTGCAGGCCGAGCACAAGCGGGCGCTGGAGGCGACGAAGGCGGAGGTCGAGCGCCTGACGGCGGAGGCGACGCGGCGGCGGACGCAGCTGGACATCGAGGCCGAGCGCAAGCGGCGCACCGTGCAGCACGACTTCGAGCAGTCGATGGCGTCGCAGCGGGCCGCGCTGGAGAAGCACATCGCCGACCAGCAGACGGCGAGCAAGCAGCAGGCCGAGCGGCGCATCGCGGAGGCGACCGCCGAGGCGAAGCGCCTGGTCGACGAGGCCAGCGCGAGGGCGCGCGCGATGGTCGAGGACGCCACCGCGAGGGCCGAGAAGCGCGAACGCGAGGCGCGGCAGCTGGTGGAGCGCCTGACACGGATCAGCACGGAGGTCGCCGCGCGGCTCCGCAAGACCGACGAGGTGCTGGCCCGCAGCCAGTCGGCGCTGGAGCCGCTGCGGGAGGAGTCCGTGGTGGACATGAGCCGCCCGGTGGACGATGCGGCCGACGGCATGAAGACGGTGCCCGCGGTGAAGCCGCCGACGGTGAACTCCGCGGCAGTGAAGACGGCGGTGGTGAAGCCGGTCGGTGGGCCGGGTGCTGGTGGGCCGAGTGCTGGTGGCGCGACCGCCGGTGGGTCCAGTGCCGGTGGGCCGGGTGCCGGTGGCGCGACCGGTGCGGCGAAGCCGGCCGCCCCGGCGCAGCCGGGGGCAGCTGCACAGTCGGGGGCCGCGGCGAAGCCGGCGCCGGGTGCAGGCGGTGCGCAGGGCGACCGGTCGCCGAGCGCGCCTCCGAGCGCGAGTCGCCAGGGCGGTTCGGGCACCGACAGCCAGAGTGGCCCGGCCAGTGAAGCTCCGGCAGGTGGCAAGCCCAACCAGCCGAAGGCACCGGCCCCGAAGCCCGGTGGCGGTGCCCGCCCCGTGACGGGCAAGCCGCCCGCGGCGCTCGCGGGGCCGGCCGCCATGGCGGAGGGGCAGCAGCCGCCGAAACCGCTCGCCAAGCGGCCCCAGTCCACCAAGAAGTAGGCCGCCGGAGGGCCCCGCGACCGGGTAGTCCACCGGAGGCGGTGACCCCACCGACCGCCGATCCCTTCATCGGCTGGTGCCCACCAAGCCAGTTGGTCGAACGGTGCCGCCGGAGGCGGCGTCCGCGGCAACCCCGGCCAGCCCCACCGCCCTGAGGGTGGAGCCTGGCCGGGACCCGGCTAGGGCAAGCGGGGCCAGGGGTTCAGCGCCTCCAGCTGCGCGGCCAGCGCCAGCAGCCGTGACTCGCCGCCGGGGCGGGTCACCAACTGCACCCCGATCGGCAGGCCGTTCGGGGTGCGGCCGGCCGGCACGGAGATCGCCGGGTAGCCGGACAGGTTCCACAAGCCCGTGAAACCCGCCAGTGCCACCGAAGGCAGCGCGTTCGCCAGGCACGACCTCGCGTGCCACGCCGCCGCCTTCGGGGGCATCGTCGCGAGGGTCGGGGTGATCAGCACGTCCTGGCCGGTGAAGAACTCCGCCGCCCGTGCCGTCCAGCGGCGGGCAGTACCAGGTGTCACCAGCCTCCGCACGGCACGCCCGATCCGCACGTGCCGCTGCGTCCGCGGCTGCAGCGCATCGAAGTCCACCTCGGACGCCTGCTCGGCCGGGCCGGCGAACCACCGTTCCAGGATCCCGGCCACCGGCTCCACCCCATACCGCGGCCGCGCGCGAGACACGCGATGCCCGGAGGCCGCCAGCAGGTCCGCCACCCGCTCGACCGCCGCCGTCAACGGGCGCGGCACCGGCGCGCGCGTCAGCGGCACCTCCGTCGACACCGCGATCCGCAACCGCCCCGGCTCGCGTACCTCGGCGAACTCCGGCCGGCCCGCCAGCACCGACAACAGCAACGCCGCGTCCGCCACCGTCGTCGCCAGGCTGCCGTGCGCGGACATCCCGAACCAGCCCTCCTCGGCCAGCACGTCCGCCCCCGGCTTGATCCCCACCAGCCCGCACATCGCCGCGGGCAGCCGGATCGAGCCGAGCCCGTCGGTGCCGTGCGCGACCGGCACCAGCCCCGCCGCCACCGCCGCCGCACTGCCGCCCGACGAACCGCCCGCCGTGTACTCCGGCGCCCACGGGTTGCGCGTCACGGCTTCCGGCGAGTCGGTCATCGGCCAGATGCACAGCTCCGGCACGCGCGTGATCCCGACGACCACCGCACCGGCCTCCCGCAGCCGCCGCACCACGAAATGGTCCGAACCAACCGGCCGGGCCGTGGCGGTCCCGTTCGTCACGGTCTCGCCCGCGATCCCGGCGACGTCCTTCACCGCCACCGGCACCCCGGCCAGCGGCAGCTCCCCCAGGTCCGCACGCGAGCGCAGCGCCGCGGCCTCCGCCACGGCCTCGTCCGCCCGCACCCGGCGGAACGCCCCCACCACCCGGTCCGCGGCCTCGATGCCCGCGATCACCCGTTCGGTCTCCCGCACCGGGTCCACCGTCCCGGCCCGCACCGCTTCGGCCAGCGCCTTCGCCGTCACCATGGGAAAACCCTATAGAACAATTGGCGGCGCAATTGCCGGTGGCGTGAGCACCCGATCACGCAACGAGCCGGGCGATGTCGGATTCGTCACGGTTATCGGCGCACGAAACGTGATCAGTGCGTGCACCCACCGTAAGACGACCTGATCAGAGCCATTCTCCGAAAAGGACCCGCGACCGCCGACGCGGCCGGGGCCCCTTGCGCCACAGTTAGAATCTCGTTCGGAACCCCGGTACCTCATCGATAAAGGTGTGACAGATCACAGAAGGAACGAGCGCGACACCGCCCGCTACGACCATCCGGAGTAGCCGGCAAGACCATCCAGCGGAATAGAACCCGCGGAACGCTTCGGCATTCCCCGGACTCGCCAAGGATCTGCGCGGCCCATCAGTCGGGACGTAACGAGATCATATAGCGGGACGACAATATCCGCGCGGCTGACAAAGCCCCTGACCACTCAGCGGAGAGGCGGCGAGCGCGGACGGAACGTGAAGTTGACTCATACTTGTCCGGGCTGGTTCACTCTCCCGGTCGCAGAACCCGCCGCGGTTCCTGTGCGCAGCGTCAACTCGGGTCCGGGGGCCGAGGCCATCACATCGAGTTGCGGGAAGGCTCTTCAGAGCGTTGAAAAAGGTATTCGGAACACGTAGGCGGCGTGCTTCGATCCGGTCGAGGGTGCTCGCGATCGCGATCGTGCCCAGCGTCGCCCTGCTGCTCGCCGGCGTGGCGCTCGCGGGCTACCTGGTCGTGCAGGCGGTGAACGCCCGCGAATTCGCGACGAAGGTCCACGATTCGGCCGAGCCCGGCGCCCTCTTCTTCGGCGCGGTGCGCGCCGAGCGCGTGCTGACCCTGCGCACGCTGGCGAGCAACGGCGCGCCCGGCGCGGATCTGATCCAGGCCCGCGTCAAGACGGACACCACGGCCGCGCGAATGGCCACCGTGCTGCAGGACATGGTCGACGACGCGCCGGAATCGGTTCGCCAGAGCATCGCCAAGACCAGCGCGAACTTCGCGCAGCTGCCGGAGCTGCGGCAGCGCGTGGACAGCAGGCAAGCGTCGCCGCTGGAGGCCTACGCCTTCTACAACCGCATCATCGACGAGTTCGCCACCGGTCTGAACGGCGTCGCCGAGGGCGCGCCGGACGCGCAGACCGCGTTCCTCCGCGTCACCGCGATGCCGCTGTTCACCGCGGCCGACGCGATGTCCCGCGGTGACGCGCTGGCGGCCGCCGGCATCGCCGGGCGCGGTCTGTCCGAGGAGGAGTTCCGCACCTACATCAGCCAGGTCGGCGCCTACCACGCCGAGCTGGAGGTCGCCGCACCGCAAATGATCCCGTCGGTGCGCGCCAAGTACGAGGCGCTGCTCGCGAGCCCGGCGTGGGACACGCTGAGCATCGTTGAAAACGCTTTCCTACGCGGCAACCAGGACTCGCTCCCGGTGCCCGAGGCGCAGTGGCGCGACGCCGCGACCCAGGTCGGGAACGCGCTGATGGGCCTCTACATCGAGCAGAGCTCCAACGCCACGAACGTCGGCCTGGAAAGCGGTGACCGGACGCTGGTCACCTCGATCATCGCGGGCGCCGCGGCGCTGATCGTGTCCTTCGCGGTGTTCTTCTTCGCCTGGCGCCTGTCCAACCGCCTGATCCAGCGCCTCGGCCGGCTCCGCGAGGAGACCCTGGAGGCCGCCGAGACGCAGCTGCCGCAGCTGGTCGAGCGGGTCCGCACCGGCGAGGCCGTCGACCTCGACACCGAGGTCGCGCTGCTGGACCACGGCGAGGACGAGATCGGCCAGGTCGCCGACGCGTTCAACAAGGCGCAGCAGACCGCCATCGCCGCCGCCGTCGACGAGGCCAAGACCCGTGAGGGCACCAAGAAGGTCTTCCTCAACATCGCGCACCGCAGCCAGGTGCTGGTGCACCGGCAGCTCAAGGCGCTCGACGAAGCCGAGCGCAAGCAGGAGGACCCGGACCAGCTGGACATGCTGTTCCGCCTGGACCACCTGTCCACCCGCGCCCGCCGCAACGCGGAGAACCTGATCATCCTCGGCGGCGAGCGGCCGGGACGGCAGTGGCGCAACCCGGTCGCGCTGGCCGACCTGATCCGCGGCGCCACCGGCGAGACCGAGGACTACGCCCGCGTCACCGTCGGCAAGCTGCCGAACGTCGCGGTCGCCGGCCCGGTCGTCGCCGACCTCGTGCACCTGCTCGCCGAGCTGCTCGACAACGCCACCTCGTTCTCGCCGCCGAACTCGCGCGTCGAGGTGTTCGGCGACGTCGTCGGCAAGGGCGTGGTCATCGAGATCGAGGACCAGGGTCTCGGCATCGAGCCGGAGCAGGCCGAGGAACTGAACGCGATGCTGCGTGAACCGCCGGACTTCAGCGTCATGGCGCTGTCCGCGGAGCCACGCCTCGGTCTGTTCGTGGTCGCGCGGCTGGCGTCCCGGCACGGGATTTCGGTGACCCTGCGCGATTCCGCCTACGGCGGCACGCGCGCGATCGTGCTCGTGCGGTCCGAGCTGCTGGCTCCGGTGCCGCAGCCGGAGGACGGACAGCAGCCCGAGGAGGCGCTGGTCCCGGCGCAGAGCGTGCCGTCGCACCGCTGGCCGGAAGAGGCCGACACCCCGCCCGAGCCGCCCAGCACCAACGGGCACCGCGAGGAGCCGCCGGCGCGGGTGGACCTGTTCCGCGCCAACGTCCCGGCCGCTCCGCCGGAACCGCCGCCCGCCCCGCAGCAGCAGCACCACGCGCCACCGCAGCGGCCGCAGGTGCCGTTGCGGCCGCCGCTGGACTCGCGGCCGCCGCTGGACACCCGCATGCCGATCGACACGCGGCCGCCGCAGGCCCGGCCCCCGCAGCACGCAGGGCCGATTTCGCCGGACCGCCCGCCGCTGCCGCGGCGGCGACGGCAGCAGAACCTGGCCCCGCAGTTGAGGAAGGACGAGGAGACCACCACTTTCAGCGCCGCCACCGACCACAGCACCGTGCCCTCGGACAGCCCGGAGCAGGCCCGCAGCCGGCTTTCGGCGTTCCAGCAGGGCACCCGCCGCGCTCGTGAACAGGATCCGAGCACCACCGACATTCTGGGAGAGCACACGTGACGAACGCGGGAATCAACGAGCTGGACTGGCTCCTCGACGACCTCCTGCAGCAGGTCGTCGGAGCGGACCGGGCGGTTGTGCTGTCGGCCGACGGTCTGCTGATCGGCCGGTCGACCAATCTGTCCGAAGAGGACGGCGAGCACCTGTCGGCGGTGGCGTCGGCGTTCCAGAGCCTCGCCAAGGGCACTGGGCGCCACTTCGGCGGCGGCGCGGTGCGCCAGACCGTCGTGGAGATGGACCACGCCTTCCTGTTCGTCACCACGGCCGGGCACGGCGCGTGCCTCGCGCTGCTGACCGCGGCCGACGTCGACATGGGCCTCGTCGCCTACGCGATGAACATGATGGTCAAGCGGGTCGGCGCGGCGCTGAGCGCGGCGCCACGAGTTGAGCAGCAAAGCACGCCATGATGATCAGGCGGGACGACGACACCTGGTTCGATGACGCCGCGGGCCCGATCGCCCGGCCGTACACGATCACCGGCGGCCGCACCCACGCCGGCGACATCGACCTGCAGCTGCTGTCACTCGTGGTCGCCCTGCCCGGACTGGCCGAAGCGGCCACCATGGCACCGGAGTACGCCCGGATCGTGCGCCTGTGCCAGCGGCCGCTGTCGGTCGCCGAGGTCGCGGCGCACCTGGACCTGCCGGTGCCGATCGTGAAGGTGCTGCTGGCCGACCTCATCGAGCGCGGCCACGTCATCTACCGGACGTCCCAGCCCATCTCCGACACCCCGGAACAACACGTACTTCAGGCGGTTCTCGATGGCATTCGCAGGCTCTGAGCCCCGGCGGAACGTCTCCGCCACCGTGGTGAAGCTGCTGATCGCAGGCGGCTTCGGGGTCGGGAAGACCACCATGGTCGGCTCGGTGAGCGAGATCTCCCCGTTGCGGACGGAGGAATCGATCACCCAGGCCTCGGCCGGGGTCGACGACCTCACCGGGGTGGAGAGCAAGACCACCACGACCGTGGCGCTGGACTTCGGCCGCATCACGATCAACCCCGAGCTGATCCTGTACCTGTTCGGCACGCCGGGGCAGGACCGGTTCTGGTTCATGTGGGACGAGCTCGCGCAGGGCGCGCTGGGCGCGGTGGTGCTCGCCGACACACGCAGGTTGGAAAGTTGCTTCCCGGCCGTGGACTTCTTCGAGCGGCGCGGGCTGCCGTTCGTGGTCGGCGTCAACTGCTTCGACAACGCCTACCGCTACGGCACCGAAGAGGTGCGCGCCGCGCTCGAACTGGACGACACGGTGCCGATCCTGCTGTGCGACGCGCGGGACCGGGAGTCGACCAAGCAGGTGCTGGTGATCCTGATGCAGCACGTGATGGCGAACGCGGCGCTGGCGCGACGCTAGCGACCCGGCTGGTCCATCCGGTGTGGACGGACGGGCATCGGCCCTAGTACGGGTTCACCTTGTCCCGGAACTTCGCGGCCACCTCGTCGGTGTCGGACTTCGGGTAGGAGATCCGCGCCGGGTCGCCGTCCGAGGTGTACCTGCTGTCCGCGTTCTGGGCGAGCTTGTCCAGCCATACCGCCGAACCGTATTCGGCCTCCTCGCCCGTCGCGCTCTGCGAACGGATGCGCGGGATGTTCAGCGGGTCGAAGTCGGCCGTGAACGGGGACGCGGACGGGTTCGAGCCCACCAGGAACGCGCCCTGGTAGCGGTAACCGTTGCCCTGCAAGGCGAGTTCCTTCGGCCGCGGGTGGATGCCGAACGGCAGCGCGATCGTCGTCGGGTTCGCCTGCGGCGCCGCGCGCCGGATCAGCGCGTCCAGCTCGCCGATCTCGGCCTGCGCGGTCTCCTTGTCGGCCTCGCGCAGGTTCGCGTGCGTCTTGGTGTGGTTGCCGACGTCGAAACCGTTGGCCAGCAACCACGGGATGGTGCGGGCGCCGCCGGGGTCGCCGAACGGCTCCGCGTTGACGTAGAACGTGGCCACCGGCCGGAACCGCGGGTGGCTGCGGGCGAAGTCGAGCATGATCGCGACCGCCGTGCCGGGCACCGGGTTGCCGTCCGGGCCGAGCGCGAACTGGCTGGGGTCGCCGTCGTCGAAGGTCAGCACCACCGGGTGCGAGCCTGCCGGGACGTCGATGCGGCCCGCGGTGAAGTCGGCGGCCGACACGGGCACGTAGCCCTCGCGGTCGAGCCGTTCCAGCTCCGCCCGGAAGTCCTCCGGCGTGCGGTCGTAGACCGATTCGGTCTCGGGCACGATGCGGTGGTACATGAGCACCGGGACCCGCCCCAGCTCGTTCGCGCGCACCGCGGCCGGCTGGGCCGGCGCCGCCGGGGCCGCGGACCGCAGCGGCGCGAACGCGGCCCACTCCTGGCCGTCGCCGCGCTGCTCGTGCGGCTGGCCGTCGACGACCGTGGTGCACGCCGTGAGCAGGAACAGGACCGCTATGAGGGAAGCCAGCTTGGGTGTCACGCCTTCCAACGTGCGCCCTGCGTAGCACGAAGGCAACGGGGTGTAACTCGAAGGGATGGATTCCCGAATGACCCGGTCGATCCGGGGAATGAGCCCGCTGCTCGGCACAACCGGCGCGGGAGGGTTACATGGGCAGGCACCGGACGCGGTCCCAGAACTCGATTCTGGTCCTCGTGGCCATCATCGCCACGATGGCCATCGCGGTCACCCCGGCGGTGGTGCAGTCGCTCCCGTTCGGGCTGGCCATCCAGGGCCTCGGTGACGACGTCACCACCAACGCGGAGTCGCTGCGTGACATCCGGGTGCTGGCGGCGCGTGACAGCGACCTCGACCGGGTCGCGGTCACCCTCGACGACCAGCCGGTGACCACGAACCGTGACGGCGGACGGCTGGTCCTGCCGCCGCTGAAGATCGGCGACGGCGAGCACACCCTGGCCGCCCGGCTGCCGAACGAGGTCCCCGGCCTGCCGGACGCCGTGGTGACCCGCACCTTCACCGTCGACAACACCGCCCCGGAGCTGAGCTTCCAGCCCATCGAGATCAGCGACCCGCGCAAGCCGGTGACCCTGCGCGGCATGGCCAAGGGCGCGGAAAAGGTCACGGTCCAGGGCGAAGAGGTGAAGGTCAACGAGTTCGGCAACTTCACCGCGACCATCCCGACTCCCCCGGCGAAGATCGAGATCGGCGCGCAGGACGCGGCGGGCAACCGCGCGGCCGGGCGCGTCCCGGTGCGGGCGCGGCACCCCGGCATGCGCGGGGTGCACATGACCGCCGTGGCGTGGACGGCTCCGGCTCTGCGGGATCCGGTGCTGCAGATGGCGCGGGACGGGCTCATCGACACCGTCCAGCTGGACATCAAGGACGAGAGCGGCGAGGTCGGGTACAACTCGCAGGTGCCGCTGGCGAAGGAGATCGGCGCCGCGAAGAACTACTACGACCTGCGCGGGGTCGTCGAGCAGCTGCACAAGGAGGGCATCCGCGTCGTCGGCAGGCTGGTCGCCTTCCGCGACCCGGTCCTGGCCAGGGCGTCGTGGGAGTCCGGCAAGCGCGACCGGGTCGTGCAGAGCGCCGACGGGCAGCCGTGGGCCAGCGGGTACGGCGAGTACGCGTTCACCAACTTCGCCAACCGCGAGGTGCGGGAGTACAACATCGCGCTCGCGACGGAAGCCGCGCGGGCCGGGTTCGACGACATCCTCTACGACTACGTGCGGCGGCCCGAAGGCCCCATCGAGCAGCTGCGATTCCCCGGTCTGGAGGGCACACCGGAGGAAGGGATCGTGGACTTCCTCGCGGAGAGCCGCAACGCCGTGCGGGCAGAGGGTGCATACCTGGGCGCGTCGGTGTTCGGGATCGCGGTCAATCGGCCGACGCAGATCGGGCAGGACATCACGGCCATGGCACGCAAGGTGGACTACATCGCGCCGATGATCTACCCGTCGCACTGGGGCTCCGGCGAGTACGGGGTTTCCGACCCGGAGTCGCAGCCGCTGGAGATCACCCAGCGCTCGCTGGCGGCGTTCGCCGAAAAGGCCGCCGGGACGCAGACCGTGATCATCCCGTGGATCCAGGCATTCAGCATGTCCGTCCACTACGGACGGGACCAGATCCGGGCGCAGCTGGACGGCGCGCGCGCCAACGGGATGGACTCGTTCCTGCTGTGGAACGCCTCCTGCAAGTACAACGCGGCCGACCTGGCGCCCTGACCGGTCACCTCCGGAGGGGTTCGACCTCGTCCGGCGTCGCGTACTGGTACCGGGTCCCCACCCGGACCTCCAGGTGCAGGTCGCCGTCCTCATCGGACAGTACCGCGTGGACGGTCCCGGTGCGGCCGTCGCGGAGGCGCACCCGGCTCCCGGCCGACACCGCGACTCCGGAGACCACCACCTCGTCGGTTTCGGGTGACACCGGGCCGGGATCCCACCACACGTCCTCCGGGAGCCCGCGGCGCACGTACCGGATGCGTTCTTCGCCCTCCGGCACCACGACCGGGTGGTCGTACAGGGCGACCGGCGCGGCAAGCACCGCGGCGTCGTTGTCCCCCAGCAGGACCGGCCACAGCCGGTGACTTTCGCACTGCTCGGCGGCCGCCCGCGCCCACGACGGCGGGTCGGTCAGCGACACGAACCGGCCCGCGTTCACCGCGAGCACCAGGTGCGCGGCCAGCATCGCGTGCCGGAGCGCGACTTCCCGCGGCGAGTCCGGCTCGTACCACTCGGTGTTGTTGACGACGTCGGCCCGCAACCGGATGCCGCCGTTGGGGCCGCCCAGCACCTGCGCGCTCAGCCGCAGCTCGCCGGTGACCGTCCAGGTCCGGCGGACGAGCCGGTCCGCCACGCCGAGGACCTCGGTCCGCTCGGCGCCGCCGACGACGAACGGGACGCAGGTGCGCTGCGCGGTCAGCTCGGCGACCGGGAGCACGGCGTCGACCTCGCGCTCGACCGCCTCGTCCCAGCTGACGTGCTCGGCGCCGTCCTGGCGCACGACGCGCTCCTGCCCCTGAAGGAACCGCAGCCGGACGTGCAGCACGGCGTGGGAGCGGGGTTCCAGCAGGCACTCGACCCGGCAGTCGGCGAAGTCACCGGCCTGCGGTGAGGCGAACGCCGGCGGCATCAGCACGCCGAACCGCCAGTCCTGCGTCCGCGGGCGGTACAGGACCGCGTCGCCGATCGCCCTGGCGGTGTCGAACGCGGTGGTCATGCGACACGGTAAAACTGTAATACACGTCACACAAGCGCTATCGTCCGCGCGGGGGGCGTAAACGCTGGTCAAGAACAAGCGGGAGCCGATCGGGCACCGATCGTGGTTCACCCGATCAGCCCAGTTCGCGGCAAGCCGGACGCGGGTACGGCTGACGGACACGGGAGGGCGGCCCATGCGCACCGAACTGATCGACGCCCTGCTCGAACTGCTGGCGCGCGAATCCGAGGGCTTCGACGTGCACCGGTTCGCGCAGGACCTCGCCGAGCGCGCCACCGTCCTCGTGCCCGCGCGCGACGCCGGGGTGCTGGTGTCGTTCCCGGCCGAGCCGGCGGAAATCGCCGCCGGCACCGGGACCGCGCGCGATCTGGTGCGCCTCCAGCTCGAGCTCGGCGAGGGGCCGGCGCCGGAGTGCCTCCACAGTGGATCATCGGGCGGCGGCCCGTGGCCGCGGTTTTCCGCCGCCTGCACGGAAGCCGGTTACTCATCGGTACACACGTTGCCGATCGACGCCGACGGCGAGATCTTCGGCGCGCTGTGCCTGTTCGACGTCGGCGGAAATACCCACCCCGTCGGGCCGCGCCTGGCGCACGCGGCCGCGCTTCGCCTGGCCCACCAACGGGATCTGCACCAGCTCGGGGTGCGGTTGCGGCACCTGCAGACCGCCTTGGACAGCCGAGTCGTGATCGAGCAGGCCAAGGGCATGTTGGCGGAACGGCACAAGATCGGTGTGGACACGGCGTTCGAGGGCCTGCGGCGGTACGCGCGCGACCACAACCAGCGGGTCGCGGACCTCGCGCGGGCCATCGTCGAGGGTCGCGACCCGGTGCGGCCGAACGATTTCTGACCGATGAAGGGTCGTGTTCCGGACAATCGCCGGTTAGCATCGGGTTCCGCCGTCGCCAGGAGGCAGGCAGACGGCGGACGAGGAATCCGCTCCGGACCCCGGCGGTACCCGCTGTTGGAATTGACAATGCGAGGGGAGCACCGGATGACGACGACGTCCCACGACCACGAACTGCAGGCGGACGCCTTCCCGGTCGGCGAACGGCTGATGTACCTCGACCGCGACGACGACGGGCCGGACAAGGTGACCGTGCGCGTGGGTGTCGTGTCCGGAGAGTGCCGGGCAGGCGAGGACGGCCTGCGCGTCCCGATGACCGACGAAGACGGCGCCCAACGGTGGGTGGCCGCCTCGGACGTGCTGGGCAACGGCTCGAGATCGGGCAATCGGCACGAAACCGACCGGCCGGCGCGGTGGCGGCACCACCTGTCCCCTTCCGGGCGGCACCACCGGCGGGACGAACCTGGACACTGACGGGGCGGCCGTTCGGCCTAACCCGGGAAGGGGATTTTTCCAGGGGCGATTTTCACCGTGTCGCTGGGCGGCCCGGGGAACCGGACCGCCCAGCGTCACGCGAGAGCCTCGCTCAGCAGTTCGACGGGGCGTCCGTCCCGGCGAACCGGTCCACGATCCACCGGTGGGCATCCGCGTTGCCGGCGAAGATGCCGCTAAGGTGGTCGGACACGTAGGTGTTCCACTGCTCCGTCACGCCCGCCGCGCAGTACTGCTTGTGCAGGGCGTCCGCCTGCGGCGTGTTCACGATCTCGTCCGTCGCGGCGTGGTACTGGAACACGGGGACCCGCGGGGGCGCCGCGCCGAGCTTGTTCTCCGCCAGTCGCGCCTGCCACGCCGGGGTGTCCAACGGGTTCGACGTCGTGTAGTCGGAGATCTTCTTGAACGCGTAGTTCGTCAGCAGCTCGACCACGCACGCGTTCTGCTTGGCCTCGGCGATCTGCTGCCGTCCCGTGTCGTTGAGGTAGGAGTCCAGGTGGAGCTCCGGGTACGCCGCGTCCAGGCCGACCGCGGCGAACGCCAGGAAGCCGAAGCCGAGGTAGCCGTCCAGCCCCTTCGCCACCTCGGTCAGGTCCGCGGGCACCCCGCCGGCCACCACGCCGACCAGGTTCAGCTCCGGTGCGTACGCCGGCTGCTTCTCCGCCGCCCACAGCGCGCCGCCGCCGCCCTGCGAATAGCCCTGGAAGATCACCTTGGCGTCGTCGGACAGCCCCGCCTGCGACAACCGCTGCGCCGCGCGCACCGAGTCGATCACCGCGGGGCCCATGGACTGGCCGGTGATGTAGGTGGGCACCGTGGTCGGCGAGTAGCCCTCGTAGTCGGTGACCGCGACCGCGTAGCCGCTGGCCAGCGAGTCGTTGATGGCGGGCTGGTCGTAGAGCGTGCCGCGCTCGATCGCCTTCGACGGGGTGCACTTGAACGCCGGGCCCTGCGTCCCGACGGCGAACCCGACGATCGGCGCCTTCGCCGGGTCCACCCCCTTCGGCACCAGCACCGTGCCGGTCACCGCGTTGCGCGCGCCCAGCGCGTTCGTCGACAGGTACATGACCTCCCAGGCGTCCGCGTTCGCCGCGTTCATCAGCGGCACCGCGGGCCGCCAGCGGATCACGTCACCGGCGTCGCCTGCCGGGAGCGGTGACGGCGGGGTGTAGAACGAGTCGTCGAACGGGCCCGGCAGCACCGGGGCCGACAGTATTGGGCTCGACAGTATTGGGCTCGCCGCCACCGCGGACGGCGCCGAGAAGGCCACCGCGCCGCCGGCGAGCAGCACGAAACCCACCAGTGCGGCCAGCAGCCGTCGGCGGAAATTGCGGTTCTTCACAGATTCTCCTTCACAGACCAAGAGCCGGAGCGAGCACCGGCCACGAGTTGTGCAGTGCCCGTTCCCAGTACGGCCAGCTGTGCGTGCCTGCGCCGTAGTAGTCCACAGTGGCCGGAACGCCCATCCGCTTCAGCTTGTCGGTGAAGCTCTTGGACGTGAGCAGCGCCGCCGGTTCCAGCGGATCGGACTGCCCCGGCGGATCCAGCGGGCCGGTCCGGCCGTCGCCGCACGAGATGTAGAGCGCGGTGCCGCGCAGGTCGTCGATGTGGTCGTACGGGTTGCGGGACCACCAGATCGGCCAGCTGGCCTTCTCGTCGCCCCACAGGTCGAAAAAGTTGTAGTGCCCGGCGCGGATCAGGATGCCTTGGATCACCTCGGGCGTGCCGGGGAACAACGTGTTGGGGATCCCGCTGTAGGAGGCGGCCGCGCCGAACATCCCCTTGTGCAGGAACGCGTACGCCAGCGCGCCGTACCCGCCGATGGACACCCCGGCCACCGCGCGTTTCGTGCCGCCGCGGTAGCCGCGCTCGACGATCTGGCGGACCTCCTCGGTGTGGAACCGGTCCCAGTCCGGTGTGGACTTGAGCCCGAAGTTCCACCACTTCGTGTACATGCCGGCCTCGCCGTCGGAGGGCATGACGACGATCGCGTCCTTGTCCGCGGTGAAGGCCTTCACGTCGGTGAACCGGTCCCAGGACTGGTAGTCCGCCGGTTCGCAGCACCCGTGCAGCAGCCACAGTGTCGGCCAGGTCCGGGTGGGTTCGGCGCGCCACTTCACCGGCACGATCAGCCGCACCATGCCGGTCTCGCCCAGCGCGGGCGAGTCGATCTCCAGGTCGACCGTGCGGTCGTCGATCCAGGTCTCCTTGACCACTTTCGCTCCATCGTCGGCGCTGACCGTGGCGGCCGACACCGGCGCGGCAAGCGCGGCACCGGCGATCACGGCGACGACGGGTGACACCAGCAAGGCCCAGCGGCGACGGCGGCGCCCGGCCCGGTCGGTTCTCATCGGTTCTCCTCGGGTGGTTTCACAGCGGGATGTTGCCGTGCTTCTTCGCCGGCAGCGTTTGCCGTTTCGTGCGGAGCGTGCGCAGCGCCCGAGCCACCTGGAGCCGGGTCTGGGACGGCGGCACGACCATGTCCACGTATCCGCGCTCCGCGGCCAGGTACGGGCTCGCGTGGCGCTTGCGGTACTCCTCGGTCAGCCGCCGACGCGCCACCTCGCGCTCCGATGTGGACAGTGCGGCGAGCTCGTGCCGGTGCAGCACGCCGACCGCGCCCTCGGCACCCATCACCGCGATCTCCGCGGTGGGCCAGGCCAGGTTGACGTCCGCCCCGAGGTGCTTGGAACCCATCACCGCGTACCCGCCGCCGTAGGCCTTGCGCGTCACCACGGTCACCTTCGGCACCGTCGCCTCGGAGTAGGCGTAGATCAGCTTCGCGCCGCGCCGGATGATGCCCTGCCGTTCCTGCTCGGTGCCGGGCAGGTAGCCGGGCACGTCGGCCAGGGTGAGGACCGGGATGCCGAACGCGTCGCAGAACCGCACGAACCGGGCGGCCTTCTCGGAGGCGTCGATGTCGATCACGCCGGCCTGCCGGAGCGGCTGGTTCGCCACGATCCCGACCGACCGGCCCTCGACACGGCCGAACGCGCAGATCATGTTGGGCGCGAACGCGCCGTGGATCTCGGTGAACTCGCCGTCGTCGACCAGCCGCCGGATCACCTCGGTCATGTCGTAGGCCTGGTTGAGCGAGTCCGGGACGATCCGGTCCAGTTCGAGGTCGGCCGGGGTGATCTCGCGGGAGGTCTCGTCCGCGTACTCCGGCGGCGCGTCCAGGTTGTTGAGCGGCAGGTACCCGAGCAGGGTCTGCACCCAGTCGATCGCGTCCCGCTCGTCGGCGGCGCGGTGGTGGGCGTTGCCGGAGATCTCGCTGTTGACCGCCGCGCCGCCGAGCTGCTGCGCGGTGACCCGCTCGCCGGTCACGGCGTGCACGACATCCGGCCCGGTGACGAACATGTGCGAGGTGTCCTCGACCATCACGGTGAAGTCGGTGATCGCGGGCGAGTACACCGCGCCGCCCGCGCACGGGCCCATGATCATGGAGATCTGCGGGATCACCCCGGACGCGTGCGCGTTGCGCCGCCCCAGCTCGGCGTAGTAGGCCAGCGACACCACGCCTTCCTGGATGCGCGCGCCGCCGGAGTCGTTGATGCCGATGACCGGGCAGCCGATCGACATCGCCAGGTCCATCACCTTGAGGACCTTCTCGCCGAAGACCTCGCCCATGCTGCCGCCGAACACGCTGAAGTCCTGCGAGAACAGGCACACCTGCCGGCCGTCCACAGTGGCGTGCCCGGTGACCACGCCGTCGCCGTAGGGGCGGTTGCCGTCCATGCCGAACTCGGTGCAGCGGTGCCGCGCGAACTGGTCCAGCTCGACGAACGACCCGTCGTCGACGAGCAGGTCGATGCGCTCGCGGGCGGTCAGTTTGCCCTTGGCGTGCTGCCGGTCGATCGCGCGCTTCTCGGCGATGCGCACGGCCTCGTCCTGCCGGGCGGCCAGGTCGGCGATCCGGTAGGCGGTCGTCGGGGCGAACGGGACGTCCACTGCGGTCCTCACTTCCGTGTGATCCGGTCGCCGAGCGCGGCCGCGATGACGGACACGTGCGGCGGGTCGATCATCGAGACGTGGTCGCCGGGCACCCGCACGATCTCCAGGTCCGGGCAGAACTCGTCCCAGCCCAGCGCCTCGTCGGCACGCAGGTAGCGCGGGTCGAGCGCGGTGGTCAGCGGGTGCGGCTCCTGCGCGCGGAACAGCACGACCCGGCCGGGGTAGCGGCCCGGCGCGTACCGCTCCGCGACCCGCGCGTCCACATAGGACGTGTACTGGTGGTGCAGCACGCCTTCGCCCAGTCCGGGCACCTTCTCCGCCAGCTGCCGCATCACGAGCCCGATCTGCTCGCCCTCGCCGAGCCGGGCCAGTTCATCCCGCGGAATGTCCAGCGCGGCGCCGTAGGTCTGCTCGATGTGCGTGGCGAACCGGTCGAACCGGTCCAGCAGCAGGTCCTCGGCAGGCGCGCCGGCAGGCAGCGGGAGGATGGTGTCGATCAGGAACACCAGCTCCACCGGCTCGTCCAGCTGCCGCGCGCACTCGTAGGCGAGGCAGCCGCCGAACGACCACCCGCCGAGCCGGTACGGCCCGCGCGGCCGGATCTCGCGGATCATCTCCAGGTAACGGGCCGCCTTGGCCTCGACGGTGTCCAGGTCGTCCAGCCGTTCGAACCCGTACACCGGGAACTCGCCCGGCAGGTCGCGCACCAGTCGCGTGTAGACACTCGCCGGACCGCCGGCGGGGTGGAACAGGAACACCGGGGTCCCGGTGCCCGAACGCAGGCAGCGCACCGGGCCGGAGCCCTCGATCCGGTCGCGCAACAGGTCGGCCATCGCGGCGATCGTCGGCCGGTCGAACAGGTTCGCGGGCAGGTCCGCGAGTTCGGCCGACATCGCCGCCCGCAGCTCGGCCGGATCGCCCGGGAAGTCTTCGTGCACCCCGGAGAAGCGGCCGAGCACGTCGTGCCAGTGCCGGGCGACCCACCGCTCGGCGGGATCGCGCGGCCCGACGACGACCTCGGTGACCGCGGCCGGGCCGGCGTCGAACCCGGCTTGCTCCGCGAGATGCGCCGCCAGCTCGGCGAGGCTCGCACCACGCAGCAGCATCGGCACCGGCAGCGGGAGGCCGAAGTCCCGCTCGACCGCGCCCCGCGCCCGCATCGCGAGCAGCGAGTCCAGGCCGAGCTGGGTGAGCGGCACGTGCCGGTCGACCTGCTCCGGCGCGAAGCCCATCAGCCCGGCGACCAGCGACGTCAGGTGGTCGGCGATGGCCGCGTGCGCGGTCGCCGGTTCCAGCGCCGCCATGCCCGGCCACGCGGAGGCCGCCGTGCGCCGTGGCACGAGCAGGTCGAAGAACGGCCGGTCGGCGAGTCGCGGGAACAGTTCGAGCACGGCGTCCGCGTCGAGCCGGGCCACGCCGGTGGCCGCGCGGTCGCGGGCCAGGACGGCCTCCAGTGCTTCCAGCGCTTCGGCGGTGCCGAGCGGTTCGAGCACCGAGTTCGTCGTGCCGACCACGGCGCCTGCCTCGCCCCACGCGCCCCAGTTGATCGTCGCGGCGGGCAGGCCGTGGGCGCGGCGCCAGGCCACGAGCGCGTCGGCGTACGCATTGGCCGTCGCGTAGGCGGTCTGGCCGGGCGAGCCGAACAACGCGGCCGCGGACGAGTAGACCAGCCACCAGTCCAGGTCGTGGCCGAGCGTGGCCTCGTGCAGGCGCCAGGCGCCCCTCGCCTTCGGCCGCCACGCCGTCGCCAGCTGCTCCGGGGTCAGCGACACGGCCGCGCCGTCGGCGAGCACCCCGGCCGCGTGCAGGACGCCACGCAGCGGCACCCCACCGCTGGTCGCGGCCTCGACGAGCCGTTCCGCGACCCCGGGTTCGGCGATGTCCCCCGCCACCACCACCGCGCCGGGCATGTCGACCGCGCGCACGCTCCGGGACGACAGGACGATTCGGGTCGCGCCCCGCTCGGCCAGCCAGCGCGCCGCCACGAGGCCCAGCCCGCCGAGCCCACCGGTGATCACGTAGGCGCCGTCGCGCACCGTCGGGCGCTCGGCAGTCCCGAGCCGGGGCCGCGTCAGCTCCCGGGTGTGCCGGACGCCGCGGCGCCAGGCGATCTCGTCGTCCGGGCCGTCCGCGCGCAGCTCCGCGGACAGCTGGTCCAGCGACTCCGGGTCGAGGTCGACCAGGCTCGCGTGCAGCTCGGGGTGCTCGAACGCGAGCACCCGCACCAGCGCCCGCAGGCACGCCAGGTCCGGGCGGCCCGCCTCGCCGGAGTCGACCGCGAGCGCCGAACCGGTCACCAGCCAAAGCCGGGCCGGCGATTCGGCGAGCTCCGCGACCACCCGCGTGACCTCGTGCACGAGCTCCGGGCCGTCCGCCTCCCGGGCGAACCACACGACGCCGTCCGGCCGGGTCGCCAGTGCGGCACGCAGAGCCTGCGGGTCGTCCGGCGGGACCACGACCACGCGATCGTCGCCGAACCGCAGGCCCGGCTCGCCGTGGTGCACGAGTACCCAGGCCCGGTCCTCCTCGGCCGCGCCGGGCAGATCGGTCCGCGTCCAGGACGCCTCGAACAGCTTGCCGGACAACGGAACCGGCAGCGCGGACCGACGGAACCGGCGGGCGTGCACGTCGCGGAACTCGGCCAGCACCGCGCCGTCGGCGGCGACGAGCTGCACCGTGCCACGCAGGTCGTCGCCGGACAGCGAGTCCACGACGGCGTCGACCCGCACCCCGGTCCCCGGGTCACCGGCGACCGTGACCGCACCGATCGACATCGGCAGGAACAGCCCGTCGGCCTCGCGCAGCGCCGGTCCGGTCGCGGCGGCCAAGCCGTGCAGGCAGGCGTCGGCCAGCGCCGGGTGCAGCACGTGCCCGGCCGGCTTCGGCAGGTCGACGGCCGCCGACGCGCGTCCCGCCACCGCGGTGACGTCGCGCAGCAGCCGGAACGCCGGGCCGTAGCTCATGCCCATCGCGTCCAGCGCGGCGTAGAGGTCGACCGGCTCACCGTCGACCGGGCCGAGCGGCTCCAGCGGCACCTCCTCGCCGACTCGGGCGGTCGCGTGGCAGACCCAGTCGCCCGGCTTGGTGTGCACGCTGATCACGCCGTCCGCCAGCGACGTCGTGACCTCCTGCTCGGGGCCGAGCGGCAGGATCTGGCGCAGCTCGACGTCGGTGACGCGTGGTCCGGCCGCGGACAGCGCCAGCTCGACGAACCCGGTCGCCGGGAAGATCGGAGTGCCGAACGCCGCGTGGTCGGCGAGCCACGGGTGCCGGTCCGTGCCGATCTCCCCGCGCCACACGCGCTGGCTGCTGCCGGGCACCTCGGCGTGCGTGCCCAGCAACGGGTGGCCTGCCGCCCGTGCCCGCCGGTGAGCCCAGAACCGCTCGTGCCGCCACACCGCGCCGGGCAGGTCGGCAACCGGTTGCTTCGGCTCCCGCGTGGTCAACACGTCGGGGTGGCCGAGCACGTGCAGGCGGGCGAGGCTGGTCAGGAACGTGATCTGCTCGTCGGCCTTGCGGTTCGTCGTCGGCAACCCGGTCGCCCCGGCCTGCTCGATCGCCGCGAGGGCCACCGGGTGCGGGGCGATCTCGACGAACGTGCCGTGGCCGTCCTCCACCGCCGCCGCCAATGCCTGCGCGAACCGCACCGGGCGGCGCAGGTTGGCCGCCCAGTAGTCCACGTCGAACAGCGGCTTGTCCCGCGGATCGTCGAGGACGCTGGTGTAGCAGGGCACCTCCGGGCTGCCCGGCTGCACCGCCAGCCCGGCGCGGAAGCGGTCCAGGATCGCGTCGACCGCGGGCGAGTGCCCGGCCCCGCTCACCGGCAGCAGCTTCGCGAACCGGCCCTGCCCCTCCACATGCGACACCAGTGACGCGACCGCTTCGGCGTCACCGGTGACCGTGCACTGCGACGCCGACGCGAACACCGCGACCTCGACCCCGGCGAACTCGGCGATCTCCGTGGCCGACGCCTCGACCACGGCCATCGCGCCCGAGCCGGCCGCGTCGATCTCCCCCAGCAGCCGCGCCCGCGTCGTCATCACGCGCAGACCGTCGGCGACGTCCAGCGCTCCGGCGACCACGGCGGCGGCGACCTCGCCCATGGACTGCCCGAGCACCGCGGCGGGAGTCACGCCGTGCGCCCGCCACAGCCCGGCGAGGGCGACCTGCATGCCGAACAGCGCCAGCTGCGTCGCGGCGAGGTCCGGCGGCTCGCCGGCCAGCACCTCCCGCAGCGAGAACCCGGCCTCGGCGTGGAACACCGGGGCGAGCCGGTCCACCTCGGCAGCGAACGCGGGCTCGGTTTCCAGCAGCCGCCGTCCCATCCCGGTCCACTGCGAGCCGTAGCCGGAGAACACGAAGACGACCCCGTCGAGCCTGCCCTGCTCCGGCTGCACGTCCCGCAGCGCGGCAGCCAGCTCCTCCCGGCTGGAGGCGACGACGGCGGCGCGCACCGGCAGGTTGTCGCGGCGGTGGGCCAGTGTCGAGGCCACCGCGCTCAACGGGACGTCGGAGGACTCGACCCAGCGGGTCAGCTCGGCAAGCCGGTCCCGCAGCCCGTCCGCGGACCGGTCGGAGACGGCGAACACGTGCGGCCCGCCGTCGTCTTCGAAGCGCGGGTTCGCCGGCCACTCCTCCAGCACGACGTGCGCGTTGGTACCGCCGAACCCGAACGCGGACACGCCCGCCCTGGCCACACCGGAGTACCGCGGCCACGGCGCCGGTTCGGTAACCACGCGCAGGCCGTCGAAGTCGATGTGCGGGTTCGGCTCACGGTAGTGCAGGCTCGGCGGCACCTGCCGCCGAGACAGCGCGAGCACGGTCTTGATGAGGCCGGTGATGCCGGCCGCGCCCTCCAGGTGGCCGAGGTTGCTCTTCACCGAGCCGAGGAGCAGCGGCCGGTCCGCGCCGCGGCCGAGCACGCGCTTCAAAGCCCGGGCTTCGATCGGGTCGCCGAGCAGCGTCCCGGTGCCGTGCGCCTCGACGTAGTCCACAACGGACGGATCCAGCCCAGCCGCGGCGTAGGCGTCCCGCAGCAGCGCGGCCTGCGCCTCCGGGTTGGGCGCGGTGATGCCGTTGGAGCGGCCGTCGGAGTTGACCGCGCTGCCGCGGATCACCGCCAGCACCCGGTCACCGTCGCGGCGCGCCGCACGCAGCGGCTTCAGCACGACGACCCCGCAGCCTTCGCCGCGGGCGATCCCGTCGGCGTGCGCGTCGAACGGTTTGCACCGGCCGTCCGCGGCGAGCACCCCGGCCTCGGTGAAGTTCGCGGTGATCCCCGGGGTGAGCAGCAGGTTCACTCCGCCGACCAGCGCGGTGCCGATCTCACCGCGCTGCAGGCTCTGCACCGCCTGGTGGACGGCGACCAGCGAGGACGAGCACGCGGTGTCGATCGTGAGACTCGGGCCGCGCAGGTCGAGCAGGTACGACAGCCGGTTCGCGGCGATGCTCGCGGCGGCGCCGGTGCCGGACCACGCGTCGATCGCGGACACGTCGGTCATCGTCAGGTACCCGTATTCGGCGGCCGACAACCCGACGAACACGCCGGTGCGCGTGCCGCGCAGCGACGACGGCACGATGCCCGCGTGCTCCAGCGCCTCCCAGGCGACTTCGAGCAACAGCCGTTGCTGCGGGTCCATCGCCTCGGCCTCGCGCGGGGTGATGCCGAAGAAGGCGGCGTCGAAACCCAGCGCGTCGTCTAGGAACCCGCCCCGGCGCGGCAGCGCGGCCACCTCGGCGGCGTCGGCGAAGGACTCCCAGCGACCTTCGGGCCGGTCGCCGATCCCGTCGCCGCCGGACTCGAGGAACCGCCAGAACCCGCCGGGCGAGGTGATGCCGCCGGGCAGGCGGCACCCGATTCCGACGACGGCGACCGGCTCACCCGGCTCCGGGGTCCACGGCGCTGCCGTCTCCCGCTCCAGATCGGACAGTGCGGCGACGAGGTCGTTGATCGTCGGGTGCTCCCACACCAGGGTCGCGGGCAGCGACCGGCCGAGGAACCGGCCCAGGTCGCCGGTCAGCGTCATCGCGTCGCGGGAGGACAACCCGGTCTCCTGCAACGGCTTCGCCGGGTCGACCGCGGCGGCGGGGATCCCCAGCGTGGTGGCCACCCGGTCCACCAGCCAGGCACGCAGGCCGGTCATGCGAGCCGCCGCGCGTCGAGCGAGCCGTCCAGGTAGCGCTGGCGGGTCAGCGTCCGGCTGATCTTGCCGCTCGACGTTCTCGGCACCTCGCCGGGTTCGGTGAACACGACGTCCCGCAGCCGCAGACCGTGCACCGCGGACACCTCGGACCGCAGCCAGGCCGCCACTTCGCCGAAGTCGGCCTCGGTGTCGCGGGCTCGTTCCAGCACGACCACCGCCGCCTCGCCGTCCTCGCCCGGCACCGAGAAGGCGGCGGCGGAGTGCGGCCGCACCACCGGGTGCGCCTCGACGGTCTGCTCGACGTCCTGCGGGTAGTGGTTGCGGCCGTCGACGATGATCAGGTCCTTCATCCGGCCGGTCATGAACAGCTCGCCCTCGAACAGGACCCCGAGGTCGCCGGTCGCCAGCCACTCGCCGGGCTCACCGGGCACCTGGCGGCCGAACGTGGCGTCCGGCCGGTTCCAGTAGCCCCGGCCGACGTTCGGGCCGCTGACCCAGATCTCGCCGACCGTGCCGTCCGGAACCGGGACCCCGTCCGGGTCGACGATCCGGATCCGCTGGTCCACCGGCCGTCCGCAGGACACCAGTGTCGTGGTGGCGCCGCCGGACGCGGGGGTCGCGGTGCCGGCCGCGAGGCGGTCCCGGTCGAAGGTGACCTGCCGCGACGGCGATCCGGCGTCGGTCACCGACACCAGCACGGTCGCCTCCGCCAGCCCGTAGGACGCACGGTGCACCTCGGGCCGTAGCCCGCACTCGGCGAACGCGTCCTGGAACTTCGCGATCGTCGACGGCAGAACAGGCTCGCTGCCGTTGATCAGCGACACGACGCGGCTCAGTTCCAGGTAGCTCTTCTCCCGCTCGGAGACCCGGGACGCGCTGTAGGCGTAGGCGAAGTTCGGCGCGGCGCTGATCGCGCCCGGGCTCGCCGACAACGCACGCAGCCACCGCTCCGGCCGCTCCAGGAACGCCAGCGGATCCATCAGCACCGACGTCAGGCCGCCGACCACGGGCGCGCCGGCACCGAGGATCAGGCCCATGTCGTGGAACAGCGGCAACCAGCTCACCGTCGAGGTGGCGCCGCGTCGCGCGCCGTAGGCCCGCAACGCCTGCTGGGCGT
Source organism: Amycolatopsis sp. 3B14 (assembly GCF_050958625.1). NCBI lineage: Bacteria > Bacillati > Actinomycetota > Actinomycetes > Pseudonocardiales > Pseudonocardiaceae > Amycolatopsis > Amycolatopsis sp. 3B14. The sequence goes on along the minus strand of NZ_JBHZEN010000028.1, from coordinate 43,011 downwards.
TGGTGACCACGTTGCGGTGCGTCAGCATGACGCCCGCCGGGCTGCGCGTCGAACCGGACGTGTACTGCAGGTAGGCGAGGTCGTCCGGGTCCGGCGCCGGCCACTCCCGCGTGCCCGGCTCGGCCGGAACCGCGTCCACCACCACGATTTCCGGTCCGGTCACCAGGCCCTTGACGTCGTCGCGCTCGTCGTCGGTGGTCAGCACGAGCGCGGGCGAGCAGTCGTCAAGCACCGCGGTGAGCCGGTCGCCGTGCCCGGGCAGGGACGGCGCGAACAACGGGACGGCGACCAGGCCGGCGCGGATCGCCGCGAGGAACGCCACCACGTAGTCGGCGGACTGGTTCACCAGCACGGCCGCGCGGTCGCCCGGCTGGGCCAGCTCGCGGGCGCGCTCCGCCACCGCGCTCACGCGGTAGTCGAGTTCGCGCCAGGTCAGGGAAATCGCGTTGCCGTCGGCGCTGGCGCGGTAGTCCAGGAACGTCACGGCGATCTCGTCGCCCTGCACGCGGGACCAGTGTCCGAGCATGGTCGCGAACGAAGAGTTCTCAGTCATCGAGTCCCTCGGGGAATTTCCGTGCCCGAAAAATCCGTGCGCCGGAGGTTATTTTCGGGCTGAATGGGGTGTCAATCGATCGTGTCCGGGTTACTCACCGCGGGACGAGGATCCGGCCGACTCCGTTGTCACGACGGGCAGAACTTTGCGGGCGGGAGCGCGGAACACCCACAGGGCGAGCACCGCGCCGGCGATTTCCAGGGCCGCCGCGACGATGAGCCCGGCGGTGTAACCGGTGGCGAGCGCGGGCCCGCCCAGCGCGCCCTCGTCCAGCCGGGCGGCACGCACGGCGGTCAGCACCGCGCCGATCAACGCGACGCCCATGGCACTGGACAGCTCACGGGACGCCGTCAGCAGCCCCGAGGCGGTGCCCGCGTGCCGTTCTTCGATGATTTCCAGGGAGTACGAGGTCAGCGGTGTGGTCAAGGCCGAGCCGGCGCCGATCAGGAGCAGGCCGGGTATCCGCGGCGGCACCTCGGGGATGTGGTTGATCACGGCCACCGCGAGCAGACCGAGCGCCACGACCAGCAGCCCGACGCACACCGTCCGATGTGGACCGAGACGGGTCATGATCCGCGGCACCGCCGGGGTCACCGCCATGATGGCGACCGCGACGAGCACCAGCGGCAGGCCCGCGCCCACCGGGCTCAGGCCCAGCGAGTCCTGGTGCAGCAACGGGGTGAAGAAGAAGATTCCGGACACCCCGAGTCCCCACAGCAGTTGCACGGCCAGCGCGCCCGTGAACACCCGCTCCCGCAACAGCTCGCGTGGCACGAGCGGCTCCCGCGCGCGGCGTTCCCGCACCGCGAACCAGGCGATCAGGGCCGGCCCGCCCAGCAGCGGCGCCGCCTCGGACAGCCGGGCGTCGTCGCCGAGTCCGACCATCGCGGCCGCGACCAGCACGAGCCCGGCCGTCACGAGCACCATGGCGCCGAGCGCAGGCCGCCGTGCGCCCCGCACTCGTGCGGTGCCCGCGGTCGCCGGCAGCAACACGAGCATGACCAGCACGAACGGCACGTTGCTGAAGAAGATCCAGCTCCAGCCGAGGTACTCGGACAACAACCCACCCAGCGTCGGGCCGAGCGCGAGCGCCACCGCGAGGCATGCCGTCCACAGCGTCGCGCCGATGGCTCGTTGCCTGCTGTCCAGGTTGGTGCGCAACAGGCTGAGCAGGGCCGGCACCAGGAACGCCGCGGCCAGGCCCTGCACCACGCGCGCCGCGATCAGCAGCGCACCGGTGGTCGCGAAGCCGCCGGCCACCGCGCCCAGCCCGAAGGCGACGAGCCCGCCGCCCAGCGTGCCCCGCTGCCCCCACCGGTCCACCAGCGTCCCGGCGACCAGCAGCAGGCCCGCGAACGGCAGCATGTAGCCGATGCTGACCCACTGCAGCGTCGCGAGGTCCAGCGAGAGGTCGTGCCCGATCGAGGGCACCCCGGCGGCGACGATCGTGTTGTCCAGGGTCGTCACGAACGCGCCGAGCGCGACGACCAGCAGCGTGCGGCCCGCGTTCACGGCCGCTCACCGCGCCGCGTCTTCGTCGTGGAAGTCCTCTTCCAGCTGCTCCGGGCTGTAGTCCAGATCGATCTGGCGCACCGGCATCCCGCGCGCCGACTCGATCGCTTTGAGGCGGCGCATCGCGTGGTCGGCCGCGTACTCCATGACCCCGTCCAGCCGCAAGTCGAACGGGTCGCCGTCGAGCTTCCTCGTGGTCCACTCGATCTGCGCGATGGCGTGCGGCAGCAGCGCCTGCATCTCGTCCTGCACGACCTGCCAGTTCGCGTCGTCAGCCGCGACGTGGCGGCGGCAGGTGAACGTGCCCCACGCCATGTGCCGCCGTTCGTCGTCGCCGATGCGGCGGATCAGCTCCTGCATCCCGGGCAGGATGCCGTGCGCGCGGCAGGCCCGGTTCCACACGAAGTACCCGGTCAGCGCGAGCACGCCCTCGACGACGTGGTTGTAGACCACCGAGGCGCGGACCTGGTTGGCCGGGCAGGGATCGTGCTTGAGCCGCTCCAGTGCCGTGGGCAGGGCATCGTAGAAGATCGCCCGGTAGCCGGGGTTGTCCTCGACGTGCTCGTGCAGGTTCCCGGTGACTCCGACGGCGTCCAGCCACAGCCGGAAGACCTGCGTGTGCTTGGCCTCCTCGAAGCAGAACTGGGTCAGGTACATCTCGTCGGCGAACCGGCCTTCCGCGGCCATCGCGGACAGGAACGGCTGGATGTCGTGCGTGACGGCCTCCTCGCCGCCGGCGAACTGCGCGCACAGCATCGTCGCGGCGAACCGCTGCGCGTCCGACAGCGCCGCCCAGTCCCGCGCGTCCTGGCCGAAGTCGATGTCGGCCGGGTTCCAGAACTTCGCGTTGCCCTTGGCGAACAGGCGCAGCGGCAGGACGTCCCAGTTGAGGCCGCCGGCGCGCAGCGCGGTGAACTCCTCGCGGATGGTCGTGGTCACTCAAGCCCTCCCGGGTTGCACAGGTACGTCGAGCCAGGCCGGATCGGCGGCGGTGGACGCGAAACCAAGCCGCCCGCCGCCGGAGTTCCAGTCCAGGAACAGCGGGTCCTTGGAGTCGATGACGAGCGCGAGGTGGTGGCCCGCGGCGACGGTGTACGCGGTGGGGGTGAACACGAAGTCGGCCGGCAACGGCTGTCCGGGCGTGGCGGTCTTCCAGCTGTAGGGCAGGTAGCTGATCAGGCTGCCCATGCCGATCGGGTCGACGTCGTAGAGGTAGGCGACCGCGGTGCCGGTCGCGGCGGGCGGGATCACGGTCAGGTGCGCGTGCATCGAGCCGCGGATCTCGACCGGTTCGCCCGTGGGCGCCTGGTTCCACACCGCGCCGCTGCCCGGGTCCACCTGGGGCAGGAAGATGTTCGGCGGGTTGCCGGTCATCGCCTCCAGGCTGTAGGTCGCCAGCGGCACGCCGCCGTCGGCGACGGTGTCCCGGTTCGCCGCCACGCTGCGGCTCCACGCGGCGGGCTGGTCCTGCAGGGTGTCGGCGCCGAGGTAGGCACGCCTCGGCTCGCCCAGCACATCGTCCCAAGTGGACTGGTACGCCGGTCGCTGCATCCCGGGGCGGGCGCGGGTGACGACCGGCGGTTCGCCCGCGATCGAGGTGTCGGTGCCCGCCACGTGGGCGTCGAACCAGCGGTAGACCGAGGTCCAGGTGTCGCTGGGCAGCCCGAGCAGGCCGCCGGATTCGGTGGCCGCGTGGTCGCCGGGCACGAACTCGGCGCGCTTCGGCACGGTCAGGCGCTGGTAGAACTCGGCCATCTGGCCCGGCGGGAACATCGTCTCGCTCCACGTCTGGATGGCCAGCACCGCAGGCCGGTTCGCGTTGATGCGGTCCAGGTACGTCGCGGGCGAGCGGGGCCGGGACCACTCGATCACGGCCGCCGAGTCGGCGTCGGAGATGCGTGGTTCCAGGTAGGTCCGCAGCATGGCGTCGGTTTCCGCGCTGAGCGTGCCGTTCGCCTTGCCGGACAGGTAGAGCACCAGGCCGGCGAGGCCATGCCGGGTGTCGTTCGTGCTCAGCGAGGCGACCAGGTCGGCCCACCCGCTCAGCGAGGCCACGGCCCGGATCCGCGGGTCGAAACCGGAAGCGATCAACGCGATCCCGGCGCCGTAGGACACGCCGCCGACTCCGATGCGGGACGGATCCGTGTCGGTGTTACGCAGCGCCCAGTCGATCACCGTCGTGACGTCGCTGATGTCCTCCGGCCCGGCGACCTCGACCTCGCCGGTCGATTCGCCGAAACCCCGTGCGCCGTAGGACACGACCACGTAGCCGCGGTTCGCCAGGTTCCGTGCCGGAATGATGTTCTGCGTCCGGCCGCCGCCCCACGCTCCGATGAGGACGGCCAGCGGGTGCGGACCCGGCGACGACGGCTCCATCACCATCGAACCGAGCGCGACCCCGTCGGCCGCGTGGATGTCCAGGAACTGCGTGCCGAAACCCCCGGCGGCGGTGGACACTCCCGGAAGGACGGTCCCCAGCAACGCGAGAACGACGGCGGTCACGCGGTGTTTCATCGGGCCGACGCTAACGATCAAACCCTTGCCGTTCAATGGATCCACCCGGCTTTGTCACGTGCGTCAGGAATCGGCGCGGCCGGATGCTCACGACGGCGCGATGGCCACCAGTTCGCCGCGCCCAGCCGGACCATGACGGCGGGCACGAGCAGGCAGCGGATCACGACCGCGTCCAGCAGCACCGCGACGGTCAGCCCGACGCCGGCTTCACGCACGACCCGGCTGTCCACGAACGCGAACGCCGCGAACACCAGCGCCATGATCAATGCGGCCGCGGTGATGGTGCGCCCGGTCGAGACGAGCCCGAACACTGCCACCACCACGCCGATCGTCGCGCCCGCGGTGAGCAGGTTCATCACCGCCGCGGTCAGCGGGATCAGCACGCTGCGGAACACCATTGCCAGCAGCAGCACGGAAATCGCCACGACGGCGGCGAGGAAGAGCGGCAACCGGCTGGTCACCGCGGCCGAGAAGTCGGTCTGCACGGCGACCGCGCCACCGACGTACCAGCCGGGGCCCGCGACCTCCCGCAGCCATCCCACGAGTTCCGCGGTGGCCGGATCGTCCGGGCCGGTGCGGGGCATGACGGTGAGGACCGGTCCCGGCGAGACGTCCGCTCTGGTGGCCACGATCTCGCGCAGGGCATCGGCGGCCACTGGATCGGGCCGCTCGGCAACGAGGACCAGCTGGCCGTTCGCGCCAGGGCCGAACCCCTCGGCGAGCAGCGTGTCGGCGACCTTCGTCGGGCTGCCGGGCGGATCGTGGCCGGCGCCGGGCACGCCCAGCCGCAGTCCCAGCGCCGGCGCCGCCAGCACCGCGATGACCAGCACCGCGCCGATCACGTAGGGCGCAGGCCGCCGGGTGACCGAGCGCGCCAGCCCGGCCCAGCCGCGTCCGGGCGCGGAATGCCGGGGCAGCTTCCGCATGCCGGTGAGCCGCAGCAGCGCCGGGAGCATTGTGAGCGCCGCGAGCATGGTGAGGCCGACCGACACCGCGGAGGTGATGGCGATGCCGTTCAGGAACGCCATGCCGACGGTGAACATCCCGGCCAGCGACACGCACACCGTGACCCCGGCGAACACCACGCTGCGGCCCGAGGTGTCGGCCGCGCGTTCCAGCGCCGCACCCGGTGGCAGGCCTTCGCGCAGCCCCTGCCGGTAGCGGGTGAGCACGAACAACGCATAGTCGACACCGACGCCGAGGCCGAGCAGCGCGGCGATCTCGGTGCTGATCTTCGGCACGGTCAGCAGGTGCGACAGCAGCACGACCACGGCCAGCGCGGACCCGACCGACACCGCCGCGGTGAACACCGGCAGCACCACGCAGGTGAGCGAGCCGAACGTGATCAGCAGAACGATCGCGGCCGCGATCAGGCCGATGCCGGCGTTGCCGAGGTTGGGTGCGCCGACCGTCATCGCCGCGAGCTGCCCCGAGACGCCGACGGTCAGGTTGTCCGTTCGCGCGGTTTCGACGAGTTCCCCGGCCAGTTCGGGGCCGAGCTGGTCGGCGGGGGCGTCGAAGCTGACGACGATCACCGCGGTTCGCCGGTCGGCCGACACCAGTTCCGGCGCGGCGTACGGCGAAACCACTTGGCTGATGTGGTCCAAATCGGACAGTTTGCGGAGCAGCTGTTCGATCTGGTCCCTGGCCGCGTCGATCGTGCCGGTGGTGGTGATGACCACGCGTTCGGTGTCGCCCTTGGGCAACAGCTCTGCGGCGCTCGTGCTGTCCGCGGCAGGCAACGCGACCGTGTCCCGGTACGCGGCGCCGGCGTGTTGCGCGGCGAGCACGAGACCGGCGAGGGCGAGCAACCACAACGCGATCACCCAGGGCGCATGCCGGAAGCACCGTGACGCGAGTCCTGCCATCCACCTCCTCCCAACCTGGCCGGAGCGCCAAGCTAACAACGGCGTCCGCGCGGGAACAGGGGTGACGGGGTTTTTCGCCTGCCGGTGACACATTTTCCGCGGCGGGTGCGTTCAGGCGTGACAGTGTCGGCGGGCGAGCGTTGCGTGGTGTGGGCGGATGTGCGTTGATTCGGGATATGGCGACCGGTCAGGCACGGCGACTGTGGCTCTCGCTGCCCGCGGAGCTCGCCCGGCGGTTCCGCCCGCACGCGGACCGGCTGGCGACGAAGATCCTCGACGAGATCCAGCACGCGGTGCCCGAGTACGCGAAGCCGCTGGAGGGGCAGTTCGGCGAGGTGATCGTGCGGGCGATCGAACAGGCGGTGCTGAGTTGCCTGGACAGCATCGAGGACACACGGTCCACACCGGACCGTTGGGGCAAGTTGTTCCACGAGGTGGGCAAGCGCGTGTACCACGACGGCGGGAGCCTGAACTCGTTGCAGGCGGCGTACCGCGCGGGTGGCCAGGCGGCCTGGCGGTACGTGTCGAGCTTCGGCCAGTCGATGCGGCTGCCGGTGCCGATGCTGTGCGTGAGCGCGGAGGCGATTTTCGCGTACGTGGACGAGATCTCGTCGTACTCCGTGGAGGGTTACACGCTGGCCCAGGCGCGCGCGACGGGCACGCTGGAACGGCGGCGACGCCGGCTGCTGGAGCTGATCCTGGCCACGCCACCGTCATCGCCCGCGGCGGTCGCGTCGATGGCGAAGGCAGCGCAGTGGACGTTGCCCGAGTGGGTCACCGTGGTCGCGCTGGAGCCGCTGACGGAGGAGCAGTTCGCCCCCACCCTCGGCGACGACGTGTTGCTGGACCTGGAAGGCGCCGAGCCGTGCCTGATCACCCCGGACCCGTCCCGGGATCTGCCGGAAATGCCCCACTGGCGGGCGGCTGTGGGCCCCCGGGTGCGGATCTCAGACGCCGCAACGTCCCTCCACTGGGCGAGGCGCACGCTGGAACTGGCGCGCGGCGGCGTGATCCCGGCCGCGCAGGTGGTGCACGCGGCGGACCACCTGACGACGCTGTGGTTGCTGCAGGAACGCTTCCTGCTGGACGAGTTGTCGGCCCGGGTGCTGGCCCCGTTCGCGTCCCTGACGGCTAAGCAGCAGCTACGGCTGGCCGAGACGCTCCTGGCGTGGCTCAAGTGCAACGGAAGCACGCTGGAAATCGCGCGGTTGCTGGACATCCACCCGCAAACGGTGCGCTACCGGGTGGCACAGCTGACGGAGCTGTTCGGGGCCCGCCTGGGAGACCCTCAGGAGCGGCTGAAGATGCAAATCGCACTGGAAGCACACCACTTGCTCGGCACGAAGCCGGAGTAGCCGGGTGATAACGGGTTAACGCCGGCCGCAGTGGCTGCGACTGACAGATGTGAAGGCGCGCGTCGCCGGGTTGGTGGCAGCTGTGGTCCTCGCCGTGAGTGCCTGCGGCGAGAAGCCTGCCGCGCCTCCGCCCACGTCCGCGCCTCCGCCCACGTCCGCGCCGTCCACCAGTTCGCCGTCGGGGGCGACCTCGCCGCCCTCGCCGGTCCCGGTCACACCATCGGCGAGCACGTCCACCCGCCTGACGACCAAGCGCTCGCCGCGTGCGGACAGCGGGCCCGGCTGCGGCCAGCGGGCCGTGAACGCGGGCCGGTTCACCCCGAAGTGCCCCGAGTACCAGGGCTACCTCGACCCGGGCGGCCCAGGCCGCGGCAAGACCTCGGGCGACTTGCAGCGCGAGTACGCCTGCGAGCAGGGCTACCTGCCGAAGAGCGAGTGCTGACTACTCCTCCAGCTGCTCCAGCTCCTCGCGCAGCAGGTCGCGCTGCCAGGGCGTCAGGCGGCGCAACTGCAGGTCCAGCACCGCCCGCGCCTGCAGCTCGCTGACGCCGAGCACCTGCTGCACCGCGGCCTGCGGGTCCGTCGCCTCCCACAGGGCGTCGACCAGGTCGTGGCGCTGGTCGTAGATCGTCAGCAGCCCGCGCAGCACCGTGGCGCGGTCCTCCCGCGCCCGCCGCCCCCGGGCGCGGAAGAGCGCCGTCCGCAGGGTGGACTTACCGAACAGCTCCGAGCCCTCCGGCTGCTCCGCCATGTCCCGCTGCTCGACCACGTCCAGCTCGGCGAAGATCTCGCGCAGGTCCGCCGCCGAGTACGCCAGCCCGCCGCCCGTGCTGCCCTGCTCGTACACCTCCGCGTCGGACAGCGTGGCACCGCCCTCGCCGAAGCTGACCAGGCCGAAATAGCCGCCAGGGGCCAGCGTTCGCCGCAGCATGTCCACGTAGCTCAGCCGCCGGTGCGGCGGCAGGTGGTGGAAGCACCCGGAGTCGTAGACCAGGTCGTACCCGCCGCGGAGGGACACCTCGAAGATGTTCCCGCAGTGGAACCGCACACCGGCGTCCCCAGCCGCCCTCTCGATCGCGATTGGCGATATATCGACCGCATCCACGTCGAAGCCCTGGGCAGCCAGGTACCGCGCGTTGCGCCCCGGCCCGCAGCCCACGTCCAGCGCGCGCGCCGGCGGGATCAGGCCGCCCTCGATCCAAGCGACCAGGTTCTCGTCCGGCTTGTCCACCCCGAACGGCACGTCCCGGTCCGCGTAGAAGCCGTCCCACCCGCCGCCGCGGATCCCCGGCGCCACCATCCCGTCCAGCAGCCGGAGCACGTCCTCGGTCGAGCGGATCTCCCGGCTCACCGGTACCTCCCGAAGCAGCGTGCACGGGCGGATGCGCGCGGGCAGCAACGCGGCGAGACCGTCATACCCGGACTCTGTCAGCGGCGCCCCCGCTTCGGCAAGGCCGCCACGCCCGCCTCGGCCACCTCGGTGTCCTGCTCGACCGAACCGGCGCTGACCCCGATCGCCCCGACCACCTCCCGGCCACGCACCAGCGGGATCCCGCCGCCGAAGATGACCAGGCCGCCGTTGGTCACCTCGATCCCATACAGCGGCGCACCGGGCGCCGCCGCCTCGCCCAGCTGGGCCGTCGTCATCTTCAGCAGCGCGGCCGTGCGCGCCTTGCGGATCGCGATGTCGATGCTGCCGAGGATCGCGCCGTCCTGCCGGGCGAACGCGATCAGGTGCCCGCCGTCGTCGACGACGGCCACGTTCATCGGCTGCCCGATCTCCTCGGCCTTCGCCAGCGCGGCTTCGAGAACCGGCTGGGCATCGGCCAGTGCGAGACGTGGTGCCACGTTTTCTCCTTCACTTGAGCGGAATTCCGACGACCATGCGGGCCGCGTTGTGCCCGAGCACCCGCGCGCGGGACAGCGGCCCGGTCAGGGCGGGCGAACCAGCCGGGCGCTTGGCGTGGTGGACGCACACCTCGTCCGCCACCCCGATCCCGACATCCAAAGAGGACAGGCAGGCCGCCGCGTACCCCAGCACGAGCGCGTCCCCTTCGGACACTTCCTCGACCACCAGCGGCACGCCCTCCTCCTCCAGCCCGGCCCGGATCTCCCGCAGCACGGGCGACTTCGCGTCCAAGCACCGCAGCACCACCGCCGGCCCCTGCATCAGCCCGCCGTTTCCAGCGACACGTCCAGCGCGTGGCTCACGACCAGCCCGGTCGCCACCGCGTTGCGCGGCCCCTCGCTGCCGCGCACGTTGCCCGTGCCGCACACGATCCCCATCCCGGCCACCGCTTCCGCGATCATGTCCGGGATCTCGAAGTCCAGCGCGGACCCGCCGAGCACCACGACGAACCCGATCTGCCGCAGGTTCCCGCCCGGCGCGACCTGCTCCAGCGCCCGCAACGCGTTGACCACGAACACCTTGTGCTTCGCCGAGCGCCGCACCTGGCGGATCTTCTCCAGGTTGTGCCGGGTCGGCACCGGCCGCATCCCGGCGTCGGACAACACGACCACCCGCGCGAACGCCTCCGCCGGCAGTGGCTCGTCGAAGAACCGCGCGGTGCCGTCCTCCATCCGCACGTGGAAGAAGCTCTCGGCCTTGGCCAGCGGGTACTTCTTGATGTCCTCGGCCAGCTCGCGGTTGTCCAGGCCCAGCTCGGAGTCGATCAGCTTCGTCACCAGGTCGCCCGCCCCGGCCAGGTGCACCGACCGCACCACCCCGTCCCCGGCCACCGCGGCGTCCGTGGAGCCACCGCCGAGGTCGAGGATCGCGACCGGCCGCCCGGTGCCCGGCGTGGTCAGCGCGCCGAGCACCGCCATGTCGGCCTCGACCCCGCCGATCAGCACCTCGACGCCCAGCGCCTCACGCAGCTTCTCGGCGAGCAGCCGCATCGGTCCGCGGCTGGTGCGCACCATCGCGGCCAGCGCGACCGCGTTCTCCAGCGCGAACTCCCCGGCGAGCGCGCCGGTCACCTCCTGCGGCACGAACGTGTCGACGGCCAGCACGTCCTGGATCCGCACCGCGCCCACGGCGGTGCCGGTCAGCTCGGACATCGTGTCCCGCACCCGCGCCAGCATGCCGCCGACGTGGGTGCCCGCCTCGCCGGTGGCGTCGGTCAACGGCCGGACCCGGCGCAGGGTCGCCATGATCTCCGCGGCACCGGCGTCGATCTCCACCGACCGCTTGACCTGCTCACCGATCAACGTCAGGTTCCCGGCCGGAATGCGCCGCCCGGTGACGTCCCCGCTCGGCGTGCGCACGACGACCGCGGACCGGTTGCCGACCAGGGCCCGCGCGACCGGCGCGATCATCCGCGTCTGCTCGGCGTCGAGGTCGAAGACGGTCGCGATGCCGTAGGAGTTCGACAGGGTCCGGATGGTCCGGCCAGGCTCGGCCACCTCGACCGCGGCCGGCATGCCGAGCGGCACCTTCTCCACGAGCGTGACCTCGTCGACCACCGGGATCGGCGCCGACAACCGGTTCGCGATCAGTGTCGCGTCGTCGGCGTGCACGATCGCGCCGGTGACCTCGACGCCACGCGCGACGGCCGTGTTGATGCCCGCCGCCGCGTCCTCGAAGTCCACTCCGGACCCGACCACGCAGATCACCTTCGCGCCCGGCGCGCAGTCCGGCAGCGATCCAAAAGCGACGGTCTCGCCGACGCCGAGTCCCGCGCCGCCGGGCGTGTCCGGGTTGTGCCCGATCATCGTCGACTCGGTCACGATCGTCTCGGTGATCGTCTCCATCGCCAGCCCGCTGATCACCGGCGTGGCCTCGTTGACCAGCACCGCGCTCAGCTCGCGCACCGGCCGCCCCGCGGACGACAGCGCCCGCCGCACGACCTCGACGACCCCGGGCACGTTGTCGGTCGTGCCCTTCACCCCGGACGTCGGCGTGAGCGCCCCGGACAGGTACGTCACGCGCCCGCCCGGACCGATCTCCGCGACACAGGCCTCCGTGGTCGAGTTCCCGATGTCGACGCCAACCACGAGCGCCATCGCGATCAGCCCGCGTCGGCCAGCTGGATCCGCACGTCCAGCTCGACGGGTCCGGCGCCGGGCACCACGAACTCGGTCTCCTTGATGTGCAGCAACGCCGCCTTCGCCTGCCAGCGCGGGCGGGCCATGAAGTCGTTGCGCGCGGGCACCGGCTCCGGCGACTCGCCCTTGGCGTAGCGGGCGGCGTTGCGGCCGACCTTGCGGAAGGTCTCCAGGTCCATCAGCGGCGCCTGCGGGAACAGCTCCAGATTGGACAGTCGCACCAGGTCCTTCTGGTGGATCATCGTGGTACCCCGGGACAGCACACCGACCGCGATGCCCGAACCGGACAGCTTCGCCGCCGCATGGGCGATCACCGCGAGGTCCGAGCCGCCGCGGAACCGGATCACCCGCGCGTGCACGCCCTGCTCCTCGATGCCGGCGAGCAGCTCGCGCAGCACCTCCGCGTGCGGGATGTCCACGATGGTCTTGGTGAAGAAGTCGCCGAACGCGGGCGACAACCCGATGACCACCTCGTCGCTGCGCGTGCCCGGCCCGGCGGGCCCGCGCTCGTCGAGGGTGAGCGTGCGCCGGCTGCCCACACTGGTGTCCGTCATGGCACTCCTCCTCAGACGACTTCCTGCTCCGGGTTCTGCGCGCTCACCACGTGGCGCAGACGCTTCATCTCTTCCCAGCGCGCCCCGGTCGGCCGGTAGCCGCTGCCCGGGCCCGCGTAGTCGTTTACGTCGTTGATCGCGGACAGCGTCTCCAGCTCGGGCGTCAGGATGGCCGACGTGTGCAGCAGGTCCCCGGACACGCGCTGCCGCAGCACCGCCAGCAACGACTCGGCCATGTCGGTGAACCCCGCGCCGTCCAGGGCCTTCACGATGTCCACCCCGGTCACGCCGCGGTCCATCACCGACTGCGCCGCCTTCAGGTCCTCCAGCACGTCCCGCAGCGGCAGGTCCTTGCTGCCGTGCGCGTAGGTGACCGCCTCGACCTCCTTGTCGGTGATCGGCGGCAGGTCGAGCTGGGCGAACACGCCCTGCAGTGCGCGGGCGGCGCGGTTGCGGGCGGCGAGGATCTCCGCCTCCGGCACGTGCCGCAGTCCGCCGTCGACCTGGAGGTCGCGCTGCAGCACGTTCCAGTCGTCGTAGTCCTCGGCATCCACATTGGATCCGGCGAACATGTTGTCGTAGTTCGGCGTCGAGGAGTAGCCCGAGCAGACGAAGTCGGTGCCGGGCAGCAGCTGCGGCAGCAGGCGCGCGACGCGGCGCATGTCCGAGTGCGAGAAGGACTGGTCGTTGCCGGAGGCGCACTCGAGGTCGACCATGCTCGCGATCAGGTTCTCCGCGAGCACCGCGCGGATCCCGGCGGGCACCGCGCCGGGCACGCCGATGCAGCTGATCGACCCGTTCTGCAGGCCCTGCACCCCGGCGCCCTTGGTCACCAGGATGCAGCGGATCTCCAGGTACAGCATGGACTTGCCCTCGGCGTTGCCCATCTGCACCTCCGACCCGGTGCCCGAGGTGAACCGCATCTTGATGCCGCGCGAGGCGTAGGCCGAGGCGAGGAACGCCTTGGACCACGGCGTGTCGTCGCCGTCGCAGAACACCGGCTCCGTGCCGTACACCGAGATCGTCTCGGCGTACGCGGTGATCCCGCGCATGCCCAGCTCCAGCTCGGTGGCCTCTTCGAGCGCGCACTGGGTCAGCACGCCCGGGGTCCCGGCCTGGGCGCCGACCTGCAGCGCGATCGCCACCAGCGGCGCGTACCGCACGACACCGAGCGTGGTCTCCAGCTCGCGGAACCCGCGCAGCGAGGCTTCCGCGGCGTCGGCGGCGACCTGCACCGGGTTGTCCCGCGCGCTGGTCGCGTGCGCCTGGTTCGCCGGTGTGCGGCGGGCGCGCATCTTCTGCAGCGCCATCATCATCTCGACCACGTTCATGGTCTTGACGACCTCGAGCAGCTTCGCCGGGGTGAGCCCGCGGGTCAGGGCGAGCACGTCCTGCCGGGTGGCGCGCGGGTCGACCAGCAGGTGCGCGATCTCCACCGCGGGGACCGCCATCGCGTGCTCGGTGGCCTCGACGTCGATGGCGTGGTCGGCGATGAACTGGTCGAGGAAGTCGAACTCGGCCCGCGGCTTACCGTCCATCTCGACGATCACGCCGTCCTCGACGCGCACGCCCGGCTCCGGGTCGTACGGGCTGTCCATCGCGACCATGCCGACCTCGGGCCACTCCTCGACGAACCCGTCGAGGTTGACCGGCCGCTGCTCCAGAGCCTCGGTCCGCTTCGACCGTCGTGCGCCCGTCATCGGCCGTCCTCCCGTGCCAGGATGTCGCGTCGTTCGTAGACGTCGGCGGCCTCGCGGACGAGCTGCGCGCACAGCGTCGCGGAGTACTTCGACTCCAGTTCGTCGGCGATCTCGCCGAGCTGTTCCTTGGTGGAGGCGCGCGGCCGGAGCGAGTTGTAGATCGACAGCACCAGCTCGTCGGGCAGCGCGGTCAGCTCCGCCGCGCGGCGGAAGTTCTGGGCGAGCTGCGGGCGGCCGACGCGCTCGGCGATCTGGGCCTGCAGGCGCAGGGTCTCCGGCGCGATGCGCAGGTCCTCGGGCGCGACCTCACCGGCGAGCACGGCCGCCATGGTGAGCTCGTCGAGGCGTTTTCCGGTCGGGGTCTTCAGCAGTTCGGGGCGCCGCGCCGCGAGCGGGTAGTCCCGGCCCGGGTCGAGGTCCACCTGGCTCGGAGTAGTCACGGGCCGGACCGTAAGCGGCGTCACGTTGCATCAACGTTGCACTTCGCGGCTCGAGGTGAGTGGCCAATCGGCTCGGCGAACTCCCACTCGAATGGGCCAACGGGGCCGCAGCCGCCCCAGCGTGTTGGCACCCCGCCGCGGTCATCCCCGGCACCGTGATGGCCCCTTGCGGTGGCCTGCTCGCCGCTCCCGGCGGCGTGTTCGCCGCGCCGGGCGCCGTGTTGGTCCCTCCCGGCACCACCCCTGCCCTCCCCGGCGGGCACGGCAGCCACTCCCGCCAGGAGCCGAACACCCGGGCGAACCGCGGCCAACCCAGCGGCGCAACGTCGGTGCAACCCGCGGCTTCGCAACCTGTGCGGCATCCGTACTGCGTCAAGGAGGACCCAGTGACCGATGTGGCACCCCTGCGCCGGCCCGCCGGCCTGCACCGGTTGACCGGCGGCCGCGGCGACCTGCTCGCCGAGTTCTTCGGCACGTTCCTGCTCATCGCGCTCGGCGACGGCTGCGTGGCGATGGCCGTCGCCGGCCTGCCCGGCTCCGGGCGCACCGCCAGCGCCACCACGATCTTCCAGGGCACTGGCGACTGGCTGTTGATCGTGTGGGGCTGGGCCTTCGCCGTGGCCTTCGCGGTCTACGTGGCCGGCGGCGTCAGCGGGGCGCACCTCAACCCCGCCGTCACGCTCGCGATGGCCGTGCGGCGGCGGTTCCCGTGGCGCAAGGTGCCCGGCTACTGCGGCGCGCAGCTGGCCGGCGCGTTCACCGGCGCCGCGCTCGTGTACGCCGTCTACCGCCCGGCGATCAGCGCGTTCGACGCCGCGGCCGGGACGCCGAAGAGCGAGACGACGTTCTCGATCTTCGCGACCGTCCCGGCGCCGTACTTCGCCAGCTGGTTCGGCCCGCTGCTGGACCAGGTCGTCGGCACGGCGGTGCTGCTCGTGGTGGTGCTCGCCCTGATCGACGCCCGCAACAAGGCGGTCTCCCCGAAGATGGGGCCGCTGCTGATCGGCTTCACGGTTGCCGCGATCGGGCTGTCCTTCGGCGCGAACGCCGGCTACGCGATCAACCCGGCGCGCGACTTCGGCCCGCGGCTGTTCGCGTTCTTCGCCGGCTGGGGTGACACCGCGATGGCCCCCTACCTGTGGGTGCCGATCGTCGGCCCGCTGGTCGGCGCCGTGGTCGGCGCGCTGCTGTACGACTTCTTCATCGGTGATGTGCTGCACGCGCGGCAGGTCGCCGAGGAGAAGTTCGTCGGCTAGTCCTCGCCGAGCAGCCACTCCAGGCGGGCCGACGCCACGGCCCGCCTGGGGTCGTCGGCAGGCAGGCGGCGGGTGAGGTGCTCGAACACCTCGACGTCGTCCCGGCCCGTCTCGCTCTGCGCGAACGTCCACAGCACGTCCGGATCGGGGTGCCCGAGCACGGCGGTGCGCACGGCCGCGACCAGCTGCTCCCGCTCGGCGCGGATGGCGGGCGCGTCCGACCGGCTCAGCAGCGGCGCCGGGCAGGCCGCCACCGCCGCGGCGACATCACCGCTGTTCAACGCCAGCCGCACGCGCAGGAAATCGGCCTTGACCTCGGCTCGCAGCTGGTAGGGCTTGGCTCGCATGACGTCGCCGCCGAGCTGACCGCGCAGCCGGTGGATCTCCGCGCGCACGGTCGTCGGGTTGCCGTCGTCGCCGTAGAGCTGCAACGCCAGCTGCTCGGCGGTCAGCCCGGCGGGGTGCAGCGCGAGCAGGGCGAGGATCTCCGCGCGCCGCAGGGTGAGCGGCAGGGCGCGGCCGTTCATCACCGCGGCCGGGTTGTCGCCGAGGAAGGACAGTTCGAGCGTCGGGCGCCGGGTGGCCGTGGTCGTCCGGAGGCGCAGCAGGTACCCCTCCGGCAGCGGCTCGACGTGCGCCTCCCGGCCGTCGTCGAGCAGCACGCGGTCGGCGTCCACCGCGACCCGCTTCGGCAGCCGCCCGAGCCGGTCGGCCGCGATCACCCGCCCGGTCGGGGTGAGCAGCGCGCCCGGCTCGCCACGCAGCCGCGCGAGGTGCGGCATGTTCTTCGTCAGCAGCTGGCCGTCCAGCCACTCCATCCGCCGCCGCAGGTGGCTCTCGGCGAGTTGCGCGGTGGCGTTGACCAGCGAAACCGTCGCCGGGTGCAGCGTGTCGAGCAGCCCACTGACGTCGATCGCGCCGAGCAGGTCGCCGGTGTCCGGGTCGTGGATCGGGGCGGCCGCGCAGGTCCAGCCGTGGTAGGTCTTCACCAGGTGCTCGGCCGAGTAGATCTGCACCGGGGCGTCCACGGCGAGCGCGGTGCCCATCGCGTTGGTGCCGATCGCCCGCTCCGACCAGCCGGTCCCCTCGCACAGCCCGACCGGGTCGGCCTGGCTGCACAGGTTGGCGGGCCCCTCCCGCCACAGGATCGTGCCCTCGGCGTCGGTGACGATCATGACGTGCCGCGACTCGTCGGCGATGCTGCCCAGC
Source organism: Amycolatopsis sp. 3B14 (assembly GCF_050958625.1). Lineage (NCBI taxonomy): Bacteria > Bacillati > Actinomycetota > Actinomycetes > Pseudonocardiales > Pseudonocardiaceae > Amycolatopsis > Amycolatopsis sp. 3B14. Next base: position 26,003 of record NZ_JBHZEN010000028.1, on the reverse strand, counting down.
AGTTCCCGCAGCGTCGGCAGAACGGCGTGCAACGGGTGGGCATCGCGGACGTCGGCGACTTCGTCCGGCGCGTAGACGATCGGTGGACGGAAATCGTCCGGATCGATGTGCGCGGCGAGTGAGCGTTGCCAGGACTCGGAAATCACCGGACGGGGTGAAAACTGCGCGCGAGCACCACTCAGAGTCGCATCGCGAACCTGTTGCAGCACCTCGAACTGCGCCGCCGGGTCCGACGCCAGGTGCAGCGCCGTCGGGGCGTCGGTCACGGTTTCGGCGTCCATTGAGCACTCCGGCGTCGTCGACGGAACGGGCACCGAAAGCATGCCGGGCGCGTGCCGCGTTCGGCAACCGTTGCAACGACGCTGCAACGTCGCCTTCCCTAGCTTGGCGCCCGGTGCGCCGAAGCCGTTCGCACCGAACACCGATCCAGGAGGCAGGCTCATGACGAAGTACGCCGCGCCGGGCGAAACCGGCAGCGTCGTCGCGTTCGAACCGCGGTACGACCACTTCATCGGCGGCGAGTACGTCCCGCCGGCGAAGGGCGAGTACTTCGAGAACCCGACGCCGGTCACCGGCAAGACCTTCACCGAGGTCGCGCGCGGGACGGCCGAGGACGTCGACCGCGCGGTCGCCGCCGCCACCGGGGCGGCCGCCGCGTGGGGTCGCACCTCCCCCGCCGAGCGCGCCGCCGTGCTGCTCAAGATCGCCGACCTGATGGAAGCCAACCTCGAGAAGCTCGCGGTGGCCGAGACCTGGGAGAACGGCAAGCCGGTCCGCGAGACCCTGGCCGCCGACCTGCCGCTGGCCGTCGACCACTTCCGCTACTTCGCGGGCGCCATCCGCGGGCAGGAAGGCAGCATCGCCGAGATCGACGCCGACACGGTCGCCTACCACTTCCACGAGCCGCTGGGTGTGGTCGGCCAGATCATCCCGTGGAACTTCCCGATCCTGATGGCCGCGTGGAAGCTGGCCCCCGCGCTGGCGGCGGGCAACTGCGTCGTGCTCAAGCCCGCGGAGCAGACCCCGGCGTCGATCCACGTGCTGCTGAGCCTGATCGCGGACGTCGTCCCGGCCGGCGTCATCAACGTCGTCAACGGCTTCGGTGTCGAGGCGGGCAAGCCACTGGCCCAGCACAAGGGCATCCGCAAGGTCGCCTTCACCGGTGAGACCACCACCGGCCGCCTGATCATGCAGTACGCCAGCGAGAACATCATCCCGGTCACGCTGGAGCTGGGCGGCAAGAGCCCGAACATCTTCTTCGCCGACGTCGCCGCCGAGCAGGACGCGTTCTACGACAAGGCGCAGGAGGGCTTCGCGATGTTCGCCCTCAACCAGGGCGAGGTCTGCACCTGCCCGTCGCGCGCGCTGATCCAGTCGTCCATCTACGACCGTTTCCTCGCCGACGGCGTCGCGCGCGTCGAGAAGATCAAGCAGGGCCACCCGCTGGACACCGACACGATGATCGGCGCGCAGGCCTCGAACGACCAGTTCGAGAAGATCCTGTCCTACATCGACATCGGCAGGCAGGAGGGCGCGCAGGTCCTCACCGGCGGCGGGAAGGCCGACCTCGGCGGCGAGCTGGCCGGCGGCTACTACATCCAGCCGACCGTGTTCGCCGGTGACAACAAGATGCGGATCTTCCAGGAGGAGATCTTCGGCCCGGTCGTGTCGGTGACGAAGTTCGACGACTACGACGACGCCATCAAGATCGCCAACGACACGCTGTACGGGCTGGGCGCGGGTGTCTGGTCGCGCGACGGCAACACCGCGTTCCGCGCCGGACGCGAGATCCAGGCCGGTCGCGTGTGGACGAACTGCTACCACGCCTACCCGGCGCACGCGGCGTTCGGCGGCTACAAGCAGTCCGGCATCGGGCGCGAGACCCACAAGATGATGCTCGACCACTACCAGCAGACGAAGAACCTGCTGGTGTCGTACTCGCCGAACGCGCAGGGGTTCTTCTGATCATGAGCCGGGTGGATCTCACCGACGCCGCCGCGGACCTGCTGCGGCGGCTGACCGGACAGCACGGTCCGCTGATGTTCCACCAGTCCGGTGGGTGTTGTGACGGCAGCGCGCCGATGTGCTACCCGGCCGGGGAGTTCCGCACCGGCGGATCCGACGTGCACCTCGGCGACCTCACGGTCGCCGGGGTGCCGGACCCGATCCCGGTGTGGATGTCGGCCGCGCAGTTCGAGTACTGGCGGCACACGCACCTGACGATCGACGTGGTTCCCGGCCGGGGCAGCGGGTTCTCGCTGGAGGCCCCGGAGGGTGTGCGGTTCCTGATCCGGTCGCGGTTGCTGACCGACGAAGAGTTGTCTGCTTTGGACTGAGAGGACGGGGCATGGGCGGGTACGCCGGCGTCTACGAGGAAAGTCTGCGTGATCCGGAGGGTTTCTGGCTGTCCGCGGCGTCGGCGATCAGCTGGACGAGGCAGCCGGACCGCGCGCTGGACGCCGAGCACCCGCCCTGGTACCGGTGGTTCCCCGGCGGCAGGCTGAACACCTGCTACAACGCGCTGGACCGGCACGTCGCCGCCGGGCACGGTGACCGCGTCGCGCTGATCTACGACTCACCGGTCACCGGTTCGTCGGCCCGCTACACCTATGCGGAGTTGCTGGACGAGGTCTCGCGGTTCGCCGGTGCGCTGCGCGGGCTGGGCGTCGAGCGCGGCGACCGGGTGGTGCTCTACCTGCCGATGATCCCGCAGGCCGTGATCGCGATGCTGGCGTGCGCGCGGCTGGGCGCGGTGCATTCGGTGGTGTTCGGCGGGTTCGCGCCGAAAGAGTTGGCGGTGCGGATCGCCGACGCGCGTCCGAAGGTGGTGGTGTGCGGTTCGTGCGGCATCGAGCCGGCGCGGGTGATCGAGTACAAGCCGATCGTGGACGAGGCGATCGCGTTGTCTGGCGAGTCGCCCCAGGTGGTGGTGTTCCAGCGGGATCAGGTGCGGGCTGCGCTACGACCGGGTGAACACGACTGGGCTGACCTGGTGGCGGACGCTTCGCCGGTGTCCTGTGTGGAGGTTGCCGCGACCGACCCGTTGTACGTGCTGTACACGTCCGGCACGACGGGCAAGCCGAAGGGCGTGGTGCGGGACAACGGCGGGCACGCGGTCGCGCTGGCCTGGTCGATGGCGAACATCTACGACATCGGGCCGGGCGACGTGTGGTGGACCGCGTCCGACGTCGGGTGGGTCGTCGGGCATTCCTACATCGTGTACGGACCGCTGCTGGTCGGGGCGACGACCGTGCTGTACGAAGGGAAACCGGTCGGCACGCCGGACGCCGGCGCGTTCTGGCGCGTGATCTCGACGTACGGGGTGAAGGCGCTGTTCACCGCGCCGACGGCGATGCGGGCGATCAAGAAGGTGGACCCGTCGGGTGAGCTCCTGCGGGACATGCCGACGCTGCGGACGCTGTTCCTGGCCGGCGAGCGGCTGGACCCCGAGACGTACCAGTGGGCGACGGCGCGGCTCGGGGTGCCAGTGGTGGACCACTGGTGGCAGACCGAGACGGGCTGGGCGATCGCGGCCAACCCGCGCGGGCTGGAGCCGCTGCCGCTGAAGCCGGGCTCGCCGAGCGTGCCGATGCCCGGTTACGACGTGCGGATCCTGGCGGAGTCCGGCGAGGAGGTGCCGCGCGGCGCGGAGGGCGCGGTATGCGTCCGGCTGCCGCTGCCGCCGGGCACGCTGCTGGGCTTGTGGAACGACGATTCGCGGTACGTGACGTCGTACCTGTCGCGGTACCCCGGGTACTACCTGACCGGCGACGGTGGATTTGTCGACCAGGACGGGTACCTGTTCGTGATGGGCCGGACCGACGACGTGATCAACGTGGCGGGCCACCGGTTGTCGACGGGCGCGATGGAGGCCGTGCTGGCGGCGCATCCCGCGGTGGCGGAGTGCGCCGTGGTCGGGGTGGCGGACTCGTTGAAGGGCCAGCTGCCGCGGGGTTTCGTCGTGTTGAAGGCCGGTGCGTCCGCGGAGGGCCTGGCGGAGGAGCTGATCGCCGCGGTGCGCCGGGACATCGGCGCGGTGGCGGCGTTCCGCTCGGTCACCGTCGTCGACGCGCTGCCGAAGACGCGATCGGGCAAGATCCTGCGCAAATCGATGCGCGCAATCGCCGAAGGCCGCGCCGAGGCAGTCCCGTCGACGATCGAGGACCCCGCGGTGCTGGAGAAGCTGCGGGAGGTGCTTTCCACAGGCGGCTAGCAGACAGCGCGACAACGGGTGGCGCGCGGTTCACCAGCCGGGACATCGCGGGCAGCAGCAGCGTCCGAAACCAGGCCGGAAAACGTCCTTCCCCACCGCATACCGGTCGGGTGCGACTGCGGACCCACATCGCGAACTGACGGCGGCTGGATGTTCACCGAGGACGCCGTGGCCGAACTGTCCTCCGGCAGCTTCGACTGCTACGGACGGGAATTCGCGATCACCTGGTTGACAGGCGACGAGGCGGTCGAGGTCCGCAGGCGGTTCGGCGCCTGAGACCCGAGCCCGCTCAGGCCGCCGGGCCGTGTGCGAGGACCCGCACCGTCGTGCGGCCCTTCCGGCTGGTCAGCGAGAGGTCCACCCACGTCGCGTTGTTGGTACGGTCCGCCTCGGTGAACCGCCCCTGCGCGTCTGCCGTGGCGATGAGCCGGTAGCGGCCGTCGGGGATGCCGGTGATGTCCACGAACTGGTCCGGCAGCGTCGACGCGTACCGGTCCGCCCACCCGACCGACAGTCCCATCGTCACCGTGAGCGAACTGCGGTCCCCGCAACCGCTTTCCGAGTACACTTTGGACCGCGGTGCGCCGGGCAACGAGCGCCGGTAGGAGCTCGTGTCGTAGAAGCAGAACCCGGCCTTCGCGGCCACGCTCACCACGCCGCCGTCCAGCCGAACGAGCTGGTAGGTCTCGAGGTCGCGGATGTGCCAGTGGTCGTGCCCGTCGCCGCCGTACACGAGCCCGGCCGGCACGCCCACGTCCGCCCGCGAGCCATCCGCCCGCGAGACCCGCTGCACGACCCGGAACGGCGCGTCCACCGACACACGGGACGCCTCGACCTCGAACGGACCCCGGCCCACGTTCACGATCGTCGCCGAGAACCGGAGCTGCTGCTGGCCGGCCGGGCTCGTCGTGACCTTCACGTCGGTGAGCGGCGCCATGCCGAGGTCGGGACGCAACTCCTCCTCGGCGGAGGCGACCCCGGGGACGAACAGGAGAGCCGCCAGCACGAGCGGCCCGATCCGGCGGAGCACGGTTACCTCCGGCAAGAGTCAGCGGTTGCCGGAGACGCACCCCGCGCTCGGCCACATCGACAGGTCAGTGCCCCCGACGGGGTTCGAACCCGCACTGAATCGATTTTAAGTCGACTGCCTCTGCCGGTTGGGCTACGGGGGCACCGTCAGCCTAGGCGAACGGCGCCCGTAGCCCCACCGCAGGTCAGGACTTCGAAGCCCGCGTGAACTCTTCCTTCGGGTTGTTGATCTGCCCCAGCGAGACGACCTCGCGCCGGAACAGGCCGCCCAGCATCCAGTCCAGCAGGATGTGCACCTTGCGGTTGAACGTGGGCATCGCCTTGAGGTGGTAGCCGCGGTGGAAGAGCCAGGCCGGGAAGCCCTTGATCTTCAGGTTCAGCGCGTCCGCGACGCCCTTGTGCAGGCCGAGGCCGGCCACCGCGCCGAGGTTCTTGTGGTAGTAGTCCACCGGCTGGCCGCCGCGCAGCGTCTTGATGATGTTCTTCGCCAGGTGCCGCGCCTGCCGGACCGCGTGCTGCGCGTTCGGCGGGCAGGTGGCCGTCGGGTCGCTCTCGGTGCGCGACAAGTCCGGCACCGCGGCGTTGTCGCCCGCGGTCCAGACGTCCGGGTGGCCGACGACCTGCAGCGCGGCGGTCGCCTCGACGCGGCCGCGCTTGTCGATCGGCAGGTCCGAGTTGGCCAGCACCGGGTTGGCCTTCACGCCGGCGGTCCAGATGATCGTGTCGCTGTCGAACTCGGTGCCGTCCGAGAGGACCACCCGGCCGTTCTCGAACGACTTCGCCGCGGTCGACAGGTAGACCTCGATGCCGCGCTTCTCCAGCTGCTCGACCGTCCACACGCCGAGCGTCTCGCGCACCTCGGGCAGGATCCGGCCCGCGGCCTCGACGAGCACCCAGCGGATGTCCTCGGGCTGGATGTTCTCGTAGTACCGCGTCGCGAACCGGGTCATGTCCTCGAGCTCGGCCAGCGCCTCGATGCCCGCGAACCCGCCGCCGACGACGGTGAAGGTGAGCAGGCGCTTGCGCAGCTCGGGGTCCAGCGTGCTGGCCGCCTCGTCGAGCTTGGTCAGCACGTGGTTGCGCAGGTAGATGGCCTCACCGATGGTCTTGATGCCGATGCCCTCTTCGGCGAGGCCGGGGATCGGCAGCAGCCGCGGCACGGCGCCGAGCGCGACCACGAGCACGTCGTAGTTCAGCTGCTCGATGTGCCCGTCGGCGGCCTCCACCGTGACGGTCTTGCGCTCGTGCTCGATCTTGTTGACCCGCGCGGTGAGCACGTGGCAACGCTTGAGCACGCGCCGCAGCGGCACCACGACGTGGCGCGGTTCGATGGCCCCAGCCGCCGCTTCCGGCAGGAACGGCTGATAGGTCATGTGCGGCTGAGGGTCGACGATCGTCACGGAGGCTTCGTTGGCGCGGAGCTTCTTCTGGAGTCCCAACGCGGTGTAGAGCCCGACGTAACCGCCACCCAGAATGAGGATCCGAGTCGGTTCCGACTTCGCTGCGGCCATAGACACATCTTCCCACTCCCACCGGCTGGGCGCTCGTAGACCCTCCTCACCTGTGACCAGGGTCGCGGACCAGCGCGAAACGATTCAGAGGAGTCCGGCCACAGTGGCCGCACGGCCCAGCACGTCGCGCAGCATGGCCGGGGTGAGGCGTCCGGTGAAAGTGTTCTGCTGCGAGACGTGAAATGACCCAAAAAGGTGAAGATCGGGGCTCCCGGACAGGACGAAGTGAGCGCCGTGGCCGAACTTCGGCGCGGGTTTCGGCACCGTCCAGGTCTGCGCCAGCACCGGCAGCAGCGCCTGCCAGCCGAACGCGCCGAGCACGACCACCGCGCGGAGTGTCGGAAGTAACAGCTCGAACTCCCGCACCAGCCACGGGCGGCAGTTGTCCCGCTCCGACGGCAGCGGCTTGTTGGCCGGCGGCGCGCACTTGACCGGCGCGGTGATGCGCACACCCCGCAACTCCAGGCCGTCGCCGATGTGGGTGGACGTCGGCTGCGACGCCAGCCCGATGTCGTAAAGCGCCTGGTAGAGGAAGTCGCCCGAGCGGTCGCCGGTGAACATCCGGCCGGTGCGGTTCGCGCCGTGCGCGGCCGGGGCGAGCCCGACGATGGCCAGCGACGCGTCCGCGGGCCCGAACCCGGGCACCGGGCGGCCCCAGTACGTCCAGTCCGCGAAGGCGGCCCGCTTGGTCGCGGCGACCTCCTCGCGCCACGCGACGAGACGCGGGCAGCGGCGGCACTCGCTCACCGCCGTGTCCAGTTCGGTCAGTGTGCGGGGTTTCGGTCGGGGCACGTTGTCAGTGTGCTCCGCTAGGTTGGCGACCATGCCGGAAACCCCCGAAGAGGAGACGAAGACCGAGGCCGCGCCCGAGCCGAGCGACGACCTCGTCACCACCCAGCACACGCTCACCGTCAAGCGGCGCAAACTCGCGTACACCGCCCAGACCGGTCGGATCGTGCTGCGCAAGGAAGTGCACACCGACGGCAAGTTCGACGGCCACACCGCCAAGGCCGAGGTGTTCCTCACCTCCTACACGCTCGACGGCGCGGAGCCGGGTTCGCGGCCGGTGACGTTCGCGTTCAACGGCGGCCCCGGCTCGGCGAGCGTGTGGCTGCACATGGGCGTGCTGGGGCCACGGCGGGTGGTGTCCGGCGACGTCGACTCGCCCGAGCCGCCGCCGTACCGCGTGGTGGACAACCCGGAAACGCTGCTGGCACACAGCGACCTGGTGTTCATCGACCCGGTGTCCACCGGCTACTCGCGGCCGAAGAAGGGCGAAAGCGCGAAGGACTACCTGGGATTCACCGCCGATGTGGAGTCGGTGGCGGAGATCATCCGGCTGTGGACGTCCCGCAACGGCCGGTGGCTGTCGCCGAAGTACCTGGCCGGCGAGTCGTACGGCACGCTGCGGGCGGCGGCGCTGGCCGGGCACCTGCAGGAGCGGCACGGGTTCTACCTCAACGGCCTGATGCTCATCTCGAGCGTGCTGGACTTCGGCACGATCCGGTTCACCGAGGGCAACGACCAGCCGTACCCGCTGTTCGTGCCCACGTACGCGGCGATCGCGCACTACCACGGCAAGCACGGCAAGCGGAAGCTGGCGGACGTGCTGGCCGAGGCGGAGGAGTTCGCCGCGCGCGAGCTGCCGTGGGCGCTGCAGCGGGGTGCGCGGCTGACGCCGGAGGAGAAGGCGGCGGCGGTGCGGAAGCTGGCGACGCTGACCGGACTGGACGAGTCCTATGTGGACCGGGTGAACCTGCGGATCGAGCACGTGCGGTTCTTCACCGAGCTGCTGCGGGAGCGCGGGCTGACCACGGGCCGGATGGACGGCCGCTTCACGACGTGGGAGCCGGACGGCGGACGCGAACTGATGAGCGACGACGCCTCGGTGTCGCGGATCATCGGGGCGTATTCGGCCGGCTTCAACCACTACGTCCGGTCCGAGCTTGGCTACGAGAACGATCTGCCGTACGAGGTCCTGTCGATGGACGTGGTGCGGAACTGGTCGTACTCGGAGTTCGAGGGCCGCGCGGTGTCCGCGGTGGAGGCGCTGAGCGCGGCGATGCGGGCCAACCCGCACCTGAAGGTGCACGTGGCGCTGGGCTACTACGACGGCGCGACGCCCTACTACGCCGCCGAGCACGTGCTGGCGCACCTGCAGATCCCGGAGAACCTGCGCGGCAACATCGAATCGGCCTACTACCCGGCCGGGCACATGATGTACGTGCACGAGCCGTCGCGGGTGCAGCAGTCCAAGGACCTGGCGGAGTTCGTGCGGTCGAGCAGCAACCGCTGACGTCGCGTGCCGCCCCGCTCAGCGGGCGGGGCGGCACGGTGGAGGTCCTCACCACGGTGGAGATTGCTCCACTCGGAGCAGTTGGTTCCCGGCAGGCGGGGAACCCGGCCGGCGTGGCGGAGGAACCGGACCCGGCGGTGCTCGCCTCGATGCGCCGCCGCCTGCGCATCGGCTCGACCCTGGTGACGGTCGCTCTGCTCACGGCGGTGCTGGCCGTCGCCGCCGGCTGGGTGAGCATCTCCACAGCCGCCGCTCCCATGGCCGGTCTCGCTGTCGGCGCCACCCTCGGCTGGTGGCAGTACGCGCACATCCGCTCAGCGTGAGAAGGGCCGCCCCCGCATGTGCGGGAGCGGCCCTTCCGTCACCACCTCAGCCGCGCAGGTACGCGGCTCCCCTGGTCACCGCGGCGTAGGCGTCCACCGCTCCGTGGCCGTAGAAACCGTTGAACGACGGGCTGCCCTGGCAGGTCGCGGTGTACGAGTCGTCCCGGCCCTCGTCCAGGTAGTCGACTGTCGCGGGCACCGGGCACGCGATCGGCGCCGCCGTGCCTTCGATGATCCGCTGCACCGCGTCCGGGCTCATCGTGATCCCGCCGCGGCTCGCCCGGCCGTACTCGGACACGATCAGCGCCGCCACGCCGCTCGCGTGCGGGGTGGCCATCGACGTGCCCTGCAGGAACTGGTAGTACGCCGCCCGGCCGTCCTTCGTGACCGCCTTCTGCACGCCCGCGGCCGCACCGTCGGGGGTCACGTTGCCGTCCGCGTCGATCGTGCCCTCGGCGACACCCACGTTGCGCGGGTACGCGGACAGGATCATGTTCTCGTTCGTGCGGTACCAGTCCGTGCCGAACCCGTCGCGGAAGTAGCCGCCCGGCGCGGACACCGAGATCTGCTCCAGGCCGTAGTTCGAGTAGTCCGCCTTCGCGCCGGACGGGCCGAACGCGGAGACCCCGATGGTGTGCGGGCCCTCGACCGGCAGCGACAGGCAGGTCGCGTTGTCGATCGTGCGCGGGTGGGTCGACGACGCCGGGTAGTCCGGGCTCGTCGTGTCCGGCTGCGGCGCGCCCAGGTCGGTGTGCTGGTTGCCCAGCGCCGCGACCTCGGTGACGCCCTTGCGGTAGGCGTAGTTCATCGCCCGCGTCATGGCCTCGGTGATCGTGCGCTGTTCCAGCTGCTGCTCGGCCGAGTCCGCCGGGTTCGAGGCGCAGTTGTAGAGCCACGGGTCGACGTAGAAGCTCATGTTGACGACGTCGACGCCCGCGTCACCGGCGTAGGTGATCGCGTCGACGACCGGCTGGAGGAAGAAGAACCCGGAGTCCTGGCCGGCACGCAGGTTCACCAGTGTCACGTTCGGCGCGACCCCGGAGATGCCGAACCCGTCCGCGGCCGCGGCGATCGTGCCCGCGACGTGGGTGCCGTGCCCGTTGTCGTCGTGGTCGGCCGGGTCGACGCAACCGCGGAACTCGCACGGCCCGTCCACGACCGCACCGGTCGGGTCGGTCGGGATGTCGCGGGTGAAGTTGCGGGACGCGCCGCGGTCGAAGTTGGGGGCGATGTCCGGGTGCGTGCCGTCCACACCGGTGTCGATGATGCCCACCTTGACGCGCTTGTCGCCCGGCTGCACGGTGCGCGACATGTCCGAGCGCACCGACTTGAGGCCCCACAGCTGGTCGTCCAGCGGGTCGGTGCCGGTGGCGCCGGTCGTCGCGCCGCTGCTCTTCGGCGCCTGGCGGCCTTCCTTCTCCACGTCGGACCGCTTGGGCGCGACCTTGCCGGTGGGCGCCTGGCCGATGGCCGTCGCCTTCGCCGCGCCGTAGACCGCGTCGTCGGCCGACACGCGCTGCACGAAGCCGTTCGCCGGGGCGGTGGCCGTGATCAGGCCGACCGCCGTGTTGGTCCGCACCACGGTTCCGCCCGCCGCGCGGACGGCCTGCTCGGCGGCGGCGACGCTCTGTTCGCCGGAGGCCAGCACGGTGAACTCCGTGGTCGGCCCGGACAGCGCGGCGGGTTGTGCGCTCGCGCTGGGAAGAACGACGGCCCCGCCGATCAGCGGGACCGCGAGCGCCGCGATGAGCAACCTGGTTCGTCTCAAGGAACTCCTCCTCATCAAGGTGAGGAGGAACCTACCTTCCGGATCGCCCGATCCGGTACGAAAACCCTACCTTCGTCGGGTGCGGGAGCCGCGGCTCAGGCGAGCGAGAGCGCGATCCCGTCGAGGATGTCGTGCTCGCTGACCACCAGTTCGGCCGGTCCGCCGCGGCGTCCGATCTCCTCGGCGAGGATCTGCACGATCAGCCCGCCGCCGCCGATGACGTCGACCCGGCCGGGGTGGATCACCGGGTTCGCGGCGCGCGCCTCGTGGTCGGCCTCCAGCAGGTGCCCCGACACGCGGGTGATGTCGGCCGGAGTCAGGCGCGACAGGTGCGTCCGCTCCGAGTCGTACTCGGGCAGGTCCTGGGCCACCGCGGACAACGTGGTCACCGTGCCCGCGACGCCGATCCAGGTGCGCGCCTTCGACACGTCCACCACGTCGAACGCCTCGGCCAGCACGCCGGTGGCGAATTCGCGCGCCGCCACGATCTCGTTGGACGTCGGCGGGTCCGACTTCAGCGCGCGCTCGGTGATCCGCACGCAGCCGATGTCGACCGACTTCGCCGCGGTGACCGTGGCGCGCTTGCCGTCCCACTCGCCGAGCACCAGCTCGGTCGAGCCGCCGCCGACGTCGACCACCAGGAACGGGCCGTCGTCCGGGTCCTGCTCGCCGACCGCGCCCATGAACGACAGCCGGGCCTCCTCGTCGCCGGAGATCACCTCGGCCTCGACGCCGAGGACCTCGCGCGTCATCGCGAAGAACTCGTCGCGGTTGCTCGCGTCGCGGGTCGCCGACGTGGCGACCATGCGGACCTTCTCCACACCCTTGCGCCGGGCGGCGATGGTGTAGTCCGTCAGCGCGGCGCGTGTGCGCTCCAGCGCCTCGGGCGCCAGCCGTCCGGTCGCGTCCACGCCCTGCCCGAGCCGCACGATCCGCATCTCCCGATGCAGGTCACGCAGGTCGAAGGTGCCGTCGTGACGCTCGGTCAGCTCGGCCACCAGCAGACGGATGGAGTTCGTTCCACAGTCGATCGCGGCAACACGGGGCATGCGCCCACCCTACGGGGTCGGCCCGGTCGTCGAACCCGTGGTCGAGGTCTCCGCGCCCGTCCCGGGCGGCGCGCACGGCGACGGGGTCTCCGACGTGGGCGGCGCCGTGGTGGACGTCGGCGAGGCCGGCGACGTGGGGGATTCGCAGGTCGGCGTGGTTTCCGGGGGCGGGGTGGTCGTGGTCGTGGTCGTCGTGGTCGTGGTGGTGGTCGTCGTCGTGGTGCTGCCCGTGGTCGTGGTGGTGACCAGGTCGGTGCGCCCGGACGGCGACGGCAGGGTGCTGGGCGGCGGCGCCGCGAGGATCGCCGGCGGCGGCGTGACCGGTGGCGGGGTCGGGACGGCGGTCGCGGACGGCGCGCCGACCGGCACGTCGCTGTCCGGCAGCAGGGCGACCCCGCTGCGGTAGGCCTCGGCCCAGCGGATCACCGTTTCCACGTAGGCGTCGGAGTTGTTGTAGCGGTAGATGGCGGCGCGCAGCTGCGCCGGGTCGGCGAGGTCCAGACCGCCGGAGCACAGGTAGCGCGCGGTGGCCAGGGCGGCGTCGTAGATGTTGTTCGGGTCGGCGACGCCGTCGTGGTTGCCGTCGGCGCCGTAGAAGTTCCAGGTGGTCGGGATGAACTGGGTGGGGCCGACCGCGCGGTCCCACACCGTGTCGCGGTCCCAGCGGCCGCCGTCGCTGTCCGGGATCGCGGCCACCGGGCCGATGCCGTTGAGCTGAGGGCCGAGGATCGGCTCGCGCGTGGTGCCGTTCGCGTCGAGGTAGCCGCCACGCGCGTGGTTGGACTCGATGCGGCCGATGCTCGCGATCAGTGCCCAGTCGATGTGGCACTCCGGGCGTTCGAGCGTCATCACGTCGGCCGCGTTGCGGTAGGCCTTGAGGGCCGTGCCCGGGATGCCGAGAGGGCCGGTGGGCAGGTCCTCCGCGGGGACCGGTTCCGGTGGTTTCGGCAGCTCGCCGTTGACGCTGACGCGCAGGATCTCCGGCGGCGCGCCCTGGATCGGGCCGATCGCGCGGTTCTGGTCGACCGGGGTGGCGGCCGTCCAGGTCTCGGTGCCGCCGCCGGCCAGGCCGGCCGGGATCACGGCGAGGACACCCCCCATGGCGGCGAGCGTGGTCTTGTGGGCCAAGCCGATTCTTCGCGCCTTGCGGCGGGCAGCCCTCACACGAGTCCGGCGCACATCCTCATCCCTCCCCGAGCGGCGACACATCCGATGCTGAACCGCGGGATGTGAAGTCCGTGTTACCGATAAGGGGATCGCCGGAACCGGCCAGAAGTGTTAGCCGGAAGTTCCGACGTTGGTAGGGGTTTTTGTGCGGCGGGTGCGGGTTTTTGTTGGCACGAAGTGGCCAATGGTGGGTGCGCGAGTGGGAATGTCGTGGTGTTACACGGCTTTCGGGCGCGTGGCTCTTGAGGCGAATTGGCGGATCGCTTGCGCCCGAACGGCCCAATGGTGGTGGGCAGGGTTGAACGGACCGTGCAACGGAGGCGCGCTCAGCGCCCAGCACCCACCGCCGACGGAGCTACTTCGCGCAGTCGCCGCTGGGCCAGTCCGCCTTGAGCAGCTCCAGCGTCTCGTCGCCGAACGGGTTCACCCCCGGGCCCATCGCGAGGCTGTGGGCGAGGTGCACGTGCAGGCACTTGACCCGCCCCGGCATGCCGCCCGCCGTGACCTGGTGTCCGAGCGGCTCCAGCGCGTCCCGCTGGGCCAGGTACGACTCGTGGGCCCGCTGGTACGCCGCCGCGAGCTCGGCGTCCTCCGCGAGCCGCTCGGTCATCTCCTTCATGATCCCGGACGCCTCCAGCCTGCCGACCAGCGACGTCAGCCTCGGGCAGGTCAGGTAGTACAACGTCGGGAACGGGGTGCCGTTCTCCAGCCGCGGGTTGGTCTGCACGACGGACGGGTGCCCGCTCGGGCAGCGCGCGGCCACCGCCCGCAGCGCACGCGCGGGCCGGCCGAGCTGCTCGGAGATGATGATCCGGTCAGCCTCGGTGACCGGTTCGAACGAGGGCAGGTCCGTCTTGCTCACGAACCCATTGTCGCAGCCACCGCGCGGTCAACCGCCGACGGTGCTCCACAACTGCTGATACCACGCCGCGTCGCCCGAGGCCACCGACCCGGCGTCTGCCCCGCGGGCGCGACGGACCCTTCACCAACCGCGCGATCAAGCGCCGACGGTGCTTCACAGCTGCTGATACCGGGCGCCATCCCGGACCCAGCGGCCTGCCCCGCGGGCGCAACAGCCCCTCGCCAGGGAACTGCACGATGCAGAGCGCCTCCCCGCGCACGACATGTCGCAGCCACCGCGCGGTCAACCGCCGACGGTGCTCCACAACTGCTGATACCAGGCGGCATCCCCGGAGGCCACCGGATCCGCAGCGTCCCCCGCAGGCGCAACAGCCCCCTCACCAGGCAGCTGCACGATGTAGGGCGTTTCCCCGGGCATGACGTACCGCAGCCGCCGCCGGGCCTCCGCCTCGACCTGCGCCGGGTCCGACACCGCGGCCTTGCGCTGCTCCAGGAGTTGCACGTCGTGCTGCAGCTGCGCCTGCCGCTGCTCCTGTTCGGCCACCTCGGCGCGCTGCGCGAGGTACGTGCGCAACGGCACCGCGACCGTGAACGCCAGCGCGCACACCACGATCGCGAGCACCGCGGCCCGCCGCGTCGTGGACATCCCCAGCACCCGCGCGGCGCCGGCGCCGGGCTTGCCCTGGCTCCGGCGCAGGCGCGCCTTCCCGGCGGCCACCCGCCGGGCCAGCTGCGGACGGCGCGCGGGCGCCCCCTCCGTACGGCGGGCCGACGAGCCCTCCGTGCGCCGGGGGCGCCTCACGCGCTGGGATCCGCGTTGCGTCATCTACGCCGGTCAGCTCTCCGCCGAGAACCGCGGGAACGCCAGCTCACCGGCGTACCGGGCGGCGTCGCCGAGGGTCTCCTCGATGCGCAGCAGCTGGTTGTACTTCGCCACGCGCTCGCTGCGCGCCGGCGCGCCGGTCTTGATCTGGCCGACCCCGGTCGCGACCGCGAGGTCGGCGATCGTGGTGTCCTCGGTCTCGCCGGAGCGGTGGCTCATCATCGACTTGTAGCCGCTGGACGTGGCCAGCGCGATCGCGTCGAGCGTCTCCGACAGCGTGCCGATCTGGTTCACCTTCACCAGCAGCGCGTTCGCGGCGCCGCGGTTGATGCCGTCCTCGAGGCGGTCCGGGTTGGTGACGAACAGGTCGTCGCCGACGAGCTGGACGCGGTCGCCGATCTGCTGGGTCAGCGCGACCCAGCCGTCCCAGTCGTCCTCGGACAGCGGGTCCTCGATCGACACGAGCGGGTAGGCGTCCACCAGCTCGCGGTAGTAGGCGCCCATCTGCTCGGCGGTGCGCTTGCTGCCCTCGAACGTGTAGGAGCCCGCGGAGAAGAACTCGGTGGCGGCGACGTCCAGCGCCAGCGCGATGTCCCGGCCCGGGGCGTACCCGGCCTTCTCGATGGCCGTGGTGATCAGGTCCAGCGCCTCGCGGTTGCTGGACAGGCTCGGGGCGAACCCGCCCTCGTCACCCAGACCGGTGGCCAGGCCGCGGCCCTTCAGCACCGACTTGAGCGAGTGGTACACCTCGGTGCCCCAGCGCAGCGCCTCGCGGAAGGACTCCGCGCCGATCGGGGCGATCATGAACTCCTGGATGTCCACGTCGGTGTCGGCGTGCGCGCCACCGTTGAGGATGTTCATCATCGGCACCGGCAGCACGTGCGCGTTCGGGCCGCCCAGGTACCGGAACAGCTCCAGCTCGGCCGACTCGGCGGCGGCCTTCGCGACGGCGAGCGACACACCCAGCAGCGCGTTCGCGCCCAGCCGCGACTTGTCCGGGGTGCCGTCCAGGTCGACCAGCTTCTGGTCCACGATCCGCTGGTCGACGGCGTCCACACCGGCCAGCTCGGGGCCGATCTCGTCGAGCACCGCGGCGACCGCGCGCTCGACACCCTTGCCGTTGTAGCGCTTGGGGTCACCGTCGCGCAGCTCGACGGCCTCGTGTTCGCCGGTGGACGCGCCCGACGGGACAGCGGCCCGCGCCAGCGTGCCGTCGTCGAGAGCCACCTCCACCTCAACGGTCGGGTTGCCACGCGAATCCAGGATCTCGCGCGCGCCTACCTGCTCAATGACCGCCACAACTGCTCCTCATCGGTTTGTCCAGCGAAGACGCGACCAGCGTAGCCGCCATCGCAGTTCACCCGGTGGAGGCACGCGTCACTCGTCGGCCCTGACCTCCTGCCACCCGGACGGCAGATCGGCGGTGTCCGAGATCTGCTGCCAGAACGTCCAGCTGTTGCCCCCGCAGTCCAGCACCGTGAACACCCGCGCCCCGTACGGCTGGTCCTGCGGCGGCGGCACGTCGCAGCCCTCTCCGAGCGCCGCGCAGACGTACTCGTGCTGCGCGTCGGCGTCGGGCACGTACACGACGTTGAGCTGCCCGACCGGGCGGTCGACGCCCTTCGCCTCCCAGTAGTCGGCGCCGACCCCGGCGAGCACGATCTCGGCGTCACCGGCGGCGACCACGGCCTGGAAGACCTGGCCGGACGCGTCCACGTAGCGGACCTTCTCGGTGAAGCCGAAGACGCGCACCAGCCAGTCGAGCGCCTCCGTGGCATCGGTGTAGTACAGGTAGGGCGAGAGTCCGAGATACCGCGGTTCTTCGCTCATGACCGGTTAGTGCATCATGCCGCCCCGAGCCACCCTGATCGCCCCTGCCGAAACGCGCTTTCCGGGGGTAACGTCGATCAGAAGATGGAAGACTCAGAGCCCCCGCGGGGAACAGCAGGCCGGCACCCGCTGCACGCTTTTCGCGAGGCGGAGGATCTCGTCGAGAAGCGGCGTCCGCTGGACGCGCTGAAGGCGCTGCAGCCGGTGCTGGAAAGCGAACCGGACAAGCCGAGCGTCCAGCTTCTCGCCGGGCGCGCCTACTTCCACTCCGCCCAGCTCAACCGCGCCGAGCAGGCGCTGACGCGGGTCCTCGAACTCGATCCGTCCGACCACTACGCCCGCTTCGTGCTGGGACGCACGCTCCAGAGGTTGGGACGGCTGGTCGAAGCTCTGGGACAGCTGCGCATGGCCTGGGCGATGAACCCGGTGCCGGAGTACCAGGACGCGCTGTCCGAGGTGAATGCGCGGGTGCGGTTGCAGGAGGGCTGATCGCCGGCTGATCTCTTCGCCGGGGTTCGCGCGGCTTCACAGATCAAGGGATGTCCTCGCCGGACGGGCAGGCTCCGGGATGACCACCCGGCTCGGCGTCGGTTCGAAGATCAGGCGCGTGGCGCTGCTTGGGCGAGTGTGGTGGCGGTGTCGAAGATCAGCTGCGCCTCGGGGGCCAGGGTGGGGCTGCCGGTGATCGCGGCCCACCAGCCTTGCGGGGTGGCCAGGTCGGCGCCCGTCGAGCACAGAGATCTCGCCACCGTCAGCGCCGCGTCGTCGATGTCCTTCGGGTCCGGCTGCTTTCCGTCGCCCGTCGCCCTGGCCGACCACTGCTTCCAGCTGTCCTCCGGGACCGGGAGCGGACCGGTGCCGACCGCCTCCGCCTGGCCGATCGCGGCGAGCGTCGCCCACGACAGGTGGCATCCGGACCACTCCGCGCGCATCCACATCTCCGCCCGGCCGTAACCGGCCAGCAGGCGCGCCGGCAGCTTCGTCGCCGCGGCGATCTCGTTCGACCACGTGTCCAGGGCCCGCAGGTCCGACTCGCGCGGGCGGTCCTCCGGTGCGAGCCGGCCGGGTGGCGGGGCGGTCGCGCCGGGCGGAGGCCCCGAGGTCCGGGCAGCGGCGGCGGGCTGGGTCTGCGGCGGCGTCTCGCCGGGGCGCGTCACGCCGATGGTCAGGATGAGCACCAGCCCGGTCCCGGCCACCGCCGCCCCGGTGAGGACGCGCAGGGAAAACCGCCGGATCCGGGCGTCCCCCGGCTGAGTGGGTTCTGCCACCCGGACAGGTTATCCAGTCCCACTGCCAGAGGAATCACACAACTTCGTTATCGACCCGTTCCCATGCCGGCTAGCTGCGCAAACACGATACGTAGTGCCGGATTTGCGAGGTTACGCCGTTCAGGCGAACAAGATCGGGGTGGACTTTCAGGTGAGCCTTACCTAAACCTAAGCCGTCCGATGCGTCCAGGGAGGCCGCCGTGTTGTTCTCGAGCCTGCTCATCGGCCTCCGGGAAGGCCTGGAGGCCGCCCTCGTCGTGAGCATCCTCGTCGCCTTCCTGGTGAAGACCGGCAGGCGATCGGCGCTGCGCTGGGTCTGGCCGGGCATCGCCGCGGCCGTGATCCTCTCGATCGGCGTCGGCGCGATCCTGACCTTCACCACCGCCCAGTTGTCGTTCGAGCAACAGGAACTGCTGGGCGGGAGCCTGTCGATCGTGGCCGTCGGGTTCGTCACCGCGATGATCTTCTGGATGCGCAAGGCGTCGAAGAGCATCGCGGCCGAACTGCGCGGCAAGATGGACGAGGCGCTCGCGGTCGGGCCGCTCGCGGTCCTGCTGCTGTCCTTCCTCGCCGTCGGGCGGGAAGGCCTGGAGACCGCGGTCTTCTTCTACGCCGCCGTGCAGACCGCGCAGGGCGGCACCACGCAGCCGTTGATCGGGTTCGCCGTCGGCATCGCCATCGCCGTCGCGATCGCCTACGGCCTCTACCGCGGCGCCATCCGCTTCGACCTCGGCAAGTTCTTCACGATCACCGGCGTGCTGCTGGTGTTCGTCGCGGCCGGTGTCCTCGGCTACGGCCTGCACGACCTGCAGGAAGCCGGTTTCCTGCCCGGCCTGCACACCCTCGCCTTCGACGCGTCCACCGCCATCCCGGAGACCTCGTGGTACGGCGCGCTGCTCAAGGGCGTCTTCAACTACTCGCAGCAGACGACCGTGCTCCAGGCCATCGCCTGGATCGCCTACGTCGTGATCGTGCTGCCGCTGTTCCTGCGGCGGCCCGCAGACAGGACCACCCCCGTGGTGGCCGGTTCCAAGGAGTGACCTTGCGCAAGACCCCACTCGCCGCCGCGGGACTCGGCGCGCTGCTCGTGCTGTCCGCCTGCTCCGGCGGTGACCAGAACGCCGCTGCCGGCGGCCCGATCACGGTCGACGCCACCGACACCGCGTGCACCGTGTCGGCGACGACCGCGAACGCGGGCAACGTGACGTTCGAAGTGACCAACAAGGGCACCAAGGTCACCGAGTTCTACCTCTACGCCGAGGGCGACCGGATCATGGGTGAGGTCGAGAACATCGCCCCAGGGCTGACCCGGAAGCTGACCGTCGAGGTGCCCGAAGCCGGCACCTACCAGACGGCGTGCAAGCCGGGCATGACCGGGGACGGCATCCGCGGCGCGTTCACCGTCACCGGTGGCGCCACGCGCCAGGCCGACGCCAACACCAAGCTGGGCGACGCCACCAAGAGCTACGCCACCTACGTGGCCAGCCAGAGCGACGCGCTGCTGACCGAGACGCAGAAGTTCGCCGACGCCGTCAAGTCCGGCAACGTCGACGACGCCAAGGCCCGCTACGCGCCGACCCGCGTCTACTACGAGCGCATCGAGCCGGTCGCGGAGAAGTTCGGCGACCTCGACCCGGCCATCGACGTCCGCGAGGCCGACCTCGAAGAGGGCCAGCAGTTCACCGGCTTCCACCGGCTGGAGAAGGACCTGTGGGTCACCGGGCTGCAGGCCGACAGCGCGCAGGTCGCCGACAAGCTCGTCGCCGACGTCACCACCCTGGTGACGCAGGCGAAGGCCATCCAGCTCACGCCGCTCGACCTGGCCAACGGCGCCAAGGAACTGCTCGACGAGGTCGCGACCGGCAAGATCACCGGCGAGGAGGAGATCTTCTCGCACACCGACCTGTGGGACTTCCAGGCCAACCTGGACGGCTCCGAGGCCGCGATCCAGGCGCTGCGACCGGTGCTGGCCGAACGCGACCCGCAGTTGGTGTCCGAAGTGGACGCGCAGTTCAAGAACGTGCAGACCCTGCTCGACGCGCAGCGCGCCGGCGACGGGTTCAAGTACTACACCGAGCTGTCCCAGGACCAGATCCGCGAGTTCGCCTCGGCCGTGGACGCGCTGAGCGAACCGCTGAGCAGGACCGCGGAGGTCGTCGCGCAATGACGCAGGTGTCCCGCCGCCGGCTGCTGGGGATCGCGGGTGCCGGCGTCGCTCTCGCCGGAGCCGGCGCGGCGGCCGGCGCCGGGATCGACCACGCGCTGTCCGCTCCGCAAGCGCAGGCCACGCCGGAGATCGTGCCCTTCCACGGCGAGCACCAGGCCGGGATCGTCACACCCGCGCAGGAACACCTGCACTTCGCCGCGCTCGACGTGACGACGAAGGACCGGGCGAAGCTGGTTTCGTTGCTGCGCAAGTGGACCGACGCCGCCCGCCGGATGACCGCCGGGCAGGAAGTGGTCCAGGGTGGCGCGGTGGGCGGCGCGGGCGCCGCGCCGCCGGGCGACACCGGCGAGGCGCTCGACCTGCCCGCGGCGTCGCTGACGTTGACGATCGGGTTCGGCCCGTCGCTGTTCGACGACCGCTTCGGGCTCGCAGGCAAGCGGCCGGCCGCGCTGGCCGACCTGCCCGCGTTCCCGAAGGACAACCTGGACCCGGCCCGCAGCGGCGGTGATCTCTGCATCCAGGCGTGCGCGAACGACCCGCAGGTCGCGGTGCACGCGGTGCGCAACCTGGTGCGGATCGGGTTCGGCACCACCGAGGTGCGCTGGTCGCAGCTCGGGTTCGGGCGCAGCGCCTCGACGTCGACGTCGCAGGTGACACCGCGGAACTTGTTCGGCTTCAAGGACGGGACGAACAACCTCAAGGCCGAGGACCCGGCCGCGCTGGCGCAGCACGTGTGGGTGGCGCCGGGCGACGGCCCGGAGTGGATGGCGGGCGGCAGCTACCTGGTCGCACGACGGATCCGCATGCACATCGAGACGTGGGACCGGACGTCGCTGGACGAGCAGGAGCGCATCGTCGGCCGCGCGAAGGGCACCGGGGCGCCGCTCGGGCAGGCCGCCGAGTTCGACCCGGTCGACCTGCACGTCGGTGGCGCGGACGGCGAACCGCTGATCGCCACGGACGCCCACATCCGGCTGGCGTCGGCGGAGAACCTGAACGGGGCCCGGATCCTGCGCCGCGGCTACAACTTCGTCGACGGCTCGGACGGCGTCGGGCACCTCGAAGCGGGCCTGTTCTTCATCTGCTTCAACCGCGACCCGCGCACCCAGTTCGTGCCGATGCAGAAGGCGTTGTCGGCGAAGGACTCGATGATGGAGTACGTCGAACACACCGGCTCGGCGCTGTTCGCGGTTCCGCCCGGCGTGACCGAGACCGGCTACTGGGGTGAGTCGCTGTTCGCCTGAGGCCAGTGGGCGCGCCAGGCGTCGGCGTCCATCGCCGCCGGGTCCAGTCCGGCCGCCCTGGCCGCCTTCTCCGCCGCCCGCACGTCCGCCGCGAACCGCTTCGCCACGGCGCGCAGCTCGCCCTCCGGGTCGACCCCGGACCGCCGCGCGGAGGCGGCCAGCCGGAACAGCTGCTCGGCGGGCGAATCGCCACCGGGGAACAGCTCCGCGGGCAGGCCGGCGCGGCCGGTGCGCTGCCCGAGCTTCCCCGCCAGCGCCACCGCGGGCTGCCCGAGTGCCACACCGTCCACGCTGGACTCGCGGCGCTTCTCGGCCTGCTTCAGCTCCTCCCAGCGCACCTGCTGGTGCGCCGCGGTGTGCACGCGCTCGGCGTCGGTGAACACGTGCGGGTGCCGCCCGACCAGCTTGGCGACCAGCGCGGACGCCACCGCGTCCACGTCGAACGGGTCCTCGGCGTCCTCGGCGGCCACCCGCGCGTGGAAGAGCACCTGGAGCAGCACGTCGCCCAGCTCCTCGCGCAGCGCGGCGCGGTCGCCCTCCTCGATCGCGTCCAGCAGCTCGTAGGTCTCCTCGACCAGGTACTGCCGCAGCGAGTCGTGGGTCTGCTCGGCGTCCCACGGGCAACCGCCCGGGGAGCGGAGCCGGTCCATCACCTTCGCGGCCTCGACCAGACCCGCGCCGGAGGGCTGGGCGATCACCCGCGAACCGGCCCGCACCAGGGCCGCCACCGCGGGGTCTTCGGCGTCCGCGGCGAACAGCACCACCGGGCCCGGCTCGGCGGCCAGGTCGTCCGGCGCCGGCTTCGCGCCCAGCAGGTCGGCCAGCTCACTGTCGATCCCGGACGCGTACACGGTGTGCGCGCTGCGCAGGAACGGCACGGCGGCCGGCGGGATCCCGGCGTCCGGGTAGGGCAGGAGCACGACCGTCACGGCTGTGCGGCACCCTTCACCGGCACGACGGCGCCGGTGGTTTCGGCGCTGCTCGGAGCGAGGTTCATGGCCACAGGATCCCACACGCCGTAGCGCGGGTTGATGCGAACGCCGGCCTCCTCGACGTACGGCTGCAGCAGCCGCTGGCCGATGGCCGCGAGCTGCCCCGCCGACGGCTGCGTGACCTGCTCGCCCGACGACGGCGCGTTCAGGTTCCGCTCCCGCACGATCGCGACGATCCACACCGCCTGCTCCTGGCTCGGCTGGAACGCGACCACCGTGCCGGGCTGCACCCCGAACAGGACCAGCGTGGCGAGGTCCGGGGCTTGCGCGGCCGGCACCACCTCGCCGGTGCTCGTGCGCTCCCCCGCGGCCGCATCGGCCCGGATGACCTCGGCGGCGGCCGTCGGGCTCTGCGCCATCTCCTCGGCCTTGGCGATCGCGCGCTCCCGCCGGTCCAGCGGCTGGTCACCACCGATGTCGGAGGACACCGACGTGTAGTCGAACGTGACCGACATGCGGTCGAGATACTTCTGCCCCAGCGCCTGCAGCAGCAGGCTGTCGGTGATCACCTCGCGGTGGTCGCGCACCCGGTTGGCGATCTGCTGCGCCAGCTGCGAAGGATCCGCGCCCGCGGTGTCGACCGGGTCGGCGAGCGGGTCGGCGGCGAGGAACTGGTCGAGCAACCGGGGGTCGACGGCCAGCCCCTCCCGCTGGGCGGCGCGCATGAGGACGTCGTGGACCACCAGCTGGCGCACGATCTCGCGGCCGAGCAGGTCCAGCTTGTGCTGCTGGGACAGCTGCTGCGCGACCGGCTGCTCGCGCACAGCCTTGTCCAGCAGGTCCTGCACCTGGTCCACGGTGACCTCGCGGTCGCTGAAGATCACTGCGGAGCCCACCTGGCTCGGCCCGGACCCGCAGCCGGCGAGCAGCAGGCAGGCGGCGAGCGCGGCGAGCAGCGACCGGGAGCGACCCATGATCCGCATCACACCGCGTACCCTCTCATACCGGACCCGAACGGGCGAACCTCACTGCCCCTGCGGCCACCGCACGTGCGCGTCGTGCTCGGGGTGCTTGCGCAGGTACGCCGCGATGAACGGGCACAGCGGCACGATCGTCTTGCCGCGCTCCACCACGTCCTCGACGGCCGCCTTGGCGAGCTTCGAGCCGAGGCCCTGTCCGGAGAACGCGTCGTCGATCTCGGTGTGCGTGAAGATCACGTTGTCGCCGCGCTCGCGGTACTCGGCGAACCCGCCCAGCTTGTCCTCGACGAAGATCTCGTAGCGGCTCTTCTCTTCGTTCCGCGTGACCACGGCGTCTCCTAACCGACGGGGGCGGGTTTCTTGGTCAAGTTGATCAATAGCTTGGTGCACCAGTCCAGCAATGCGTCGTCACGCAGCGCGGGCGCGCCCATGCGGCCGCCCGCCGGGCCTTCGGTCGGCTTCGGCACCGTCACCATCCGCATCGCGGCCTTGTAGTTCGCCTTCGGGTACAGCCGCTTCAGCCGCACCATCTGCGAGTCCATCAGCTCCAGCGGCGCGAAGCGGATGTTGTTGCCCTGTGCGGAAACCTCGGTGACGCCCGCCGAGCGGCAGACGTGCCGGAACCGCGCCACCGCGAGCAGCCGCTGCACCGGAGCGGGCGGCTGGCCGTAGCGGTCGATCAGCTCCTCCTCGACCGCGCGCAGCTCGTCGTCGTCCACCGCGGCCGCGATCTTGCGGTAGGCCTCCAGGCGCAGCCGCTCGCCGGGGACGTAGTCGTGCGGGATGTGCGCGTCCACCGGCAGGTCGACGCGGACCTCGCGCAGCTCCTCCTCCTCGGCGGGCGCCTCGCCGGCGCTGCGGCGGAACACGTCGACCGCCTCGCCGACCAGCCGCACGTACAGGTCGAACCCGACGCCCGCGATGTGCCCGGACTGCTCGGCGCCGAGGATGTTCCCGGCGCCGCGGATCTCCAGGTCCTTCATCGCGACCGCCATGCCCGCGCCCAGCTCGGTGTTCTGCGCGATCGTCGCGAGCCGGTCGTGCGCGGTCTCGGTCAGCGGGCTCTCCGGCGGGTACAGGAAGTACGCGTAGCCGCGCTCCCGCCCGCGCCCGACGCGGCCGCGCAGCTGGTGCAGCTGCGCCAGCCCGAGCAGGTCGCCGCGCTCGACGATGAGCGTGTTCGCGTTCGAGATGTCCAGGCCGGTCTCCACGATCGTCGTGCAGACCAGCACGTCGTACTCGCGCTCCCAGAAGCCCTGGATGATCTTTTCGAGCTTCTCCTCGTTCATCTGGCCGTGCGCGGTGACCACCCGCGCCTCGGGCACCAGCTCGCGGATCCGGCGCGCCGCCTTCTCGATCGAGGACACCCGGTTGTGCACGTAGAACACCTGGCCGTCGCGCAGCAGCTCACGCCGGATAGCGGCGGCCACCTGCTTGTCGTCGTACGCGCCGACGTAGGTCAGGATCGGGTGCCGGTCCTCCGGCGGGGTCAGGATCGTGGACATCTCACGGATGCCGGCCAGCGACATCTCCAGCGTGCGCGGGATCGGCGTGGCCGACATGGTCAGCACGTCGACGTGCGTGCGCAGCGCCTTGATGTGCTCCTTGTGCTCGACGCCGAACCGCTGCTCCTCGTCGACGATGACCAGGCCCAGGTCCTTGTAGCGGATGCCGGTCTGCAGCAGGCGGTGCGTGCCGATCACGATGTCGACGGTGCCGTCGGCGAGCCCGGCCAGCGTCGCCTCCGCCTCGATCTTGTCGGTGAACCGGGACAAGCCCTTGATGGTCACCGGGAACGACGCCATCCGGCCGGCGAACGTGTTCAGGTGCTGCTGCGCGAGCAGGGTGGTCGGCACCAGCACCGCGACCTGCTTGCCGTCCTGCACCGCCTTGAACGCCGCGCGCACCGCGATCTCGGTCTTGCCGTAGCCGACGTCACCGCAGATGACGCGGTCCATCGGCACGCCGCGCTCCATGTCCGCCTTGACCTCGTCGATCGCGGCGAGCTGGTCGTTGGTCTCGGTGAACGGGAACGCGTCCTCCAGCTCGCGCTGCCACGGCGTGTCCGGCCCGAACGGGTGGCCGGGCGAGGCCTGGCGGGCGGCGTAGAGCTGCACCAGCTCGGCGGCGATCTCCTTGACCGCCTTGCGCGCCTTGGCCTTGGTGTTCTTCCAGTCCGAGCCGCCCAGCTTGTTCAGCGTGGGCAGCTCGCCGCCGACGTAGCGGGACACCTCGTCGAGCTGGTCGCTCGGCACGTACAGCCGGTCGCCCGGGTGGCCGCGCTTGGACGAGGCGTACTCCAGCACCAGGTACTCGCGGGTGGCGCCGCCGACGGTGCGCTGCACCATCTCCACGAACCGGCCGATGCCGTGCTGGTCGTGCACCACGTAGTCGCCGGGCTTGAGCGCCAGCGGGTCGACCGCGTTGCGGCGGCGGGAGGGCATCTTCGTGCCCAGGTCGCGCGTCGCCGAGCCGGCGGTGGCGCCGCGGCCGGTCAGGTCGGCCTCGGTGAGCACGACCAGCCGCAGCTCGGGAGCGACGA
>NZ_JBHZEN010000027.1:0-90485 GCF_050958625.1 Amycolatopsis sp. 3B14 | reverse complement strand
AGAACGGCCTGGCAGGCACCGTGGACGAGGTGGTCGACAAGATCGGCCGCTACCGCGAGGCCACCGGCGTCACCCGCCTCTACCTGCAGGTGCTGGACCTGTCCGACCTGGACCACCTCGAGCTGATCGCCTCGAAGGTCGCCCCGCAGCTGTGACCGCGCGTCCTCCGGTCCTGGGCTCGGCTCAGGGCCGGAGGGCGAACGTCACGCCCGGCGCCGAGGGCGCCGAATCCTCGCGGCGCAGCCACCGGTCGTCCGACACCGCCAGCTCGCCGTCCAGCGCGGCCAGCACGGCGTCACGGGCCAGGGGGAGCGCCTCGGCGACCGGGACGTCCCGCTCCAGCTCGAACGACAGCGACGTCACGCCGGCGTCCCGGATCCCGCACGGCACGATCTTGTCGAACGCCGTCAGGTCCGCGTTGCAGTTCAGCTCGAAGCCGTGCATCGTCACGCCGCGCTGCACGCGGATGCCGATCGCCGCGATCTTGCGCTCCGGGCCGCGCTCGTCGGCGGGCACCCACACGCCGCTGCGGCCCTCGACCCGCCCGGTGTAGACGCCGAACTGGTCGCACACCCGGATCAGCGCCTCCTCCAGGCGCCGCACGTAGTGCACGACGTCGATCGGGTCACCCAGCTTGACGATGGGGTAGCCGACCAGCTGTCCCGGCCCGTGCCAGGTGATCTTCCCGCCCCGGTCGACGTCGATCACCGGCGTGCCGTCGGTCGGCCGGTCGGCGTCCTCGGTGCGCTTGCCCGCGGTGTAGACCGACGGGTGCTCCAGCAGCAGGAGTGTGTCCGGGGCCTCCGAGCAGTCCGCCCGCGCGTTCACCAGCTCCCGCTGCAACTCCCAGGCTTGCAGGTAGTCGATGGTGCCGATGTTCTTGACGGTGACGGGGGTGCTGGCGGCGCGGCAGGACTTGGGACTCACGACTGGCAGGTTACGCCGACCGCGCCGCCGACGGCACGGGCTGTGGCGGTAACAACCGCACCGCCCACCCCGTGAGAAAACCCACGCCGAGCACGCCGAGCACGGCGCCGACGGTGTCGCTGACCCAGTGCACCCCGAGTATCACCCGGCTCGCCGCGCACAGCACCGTCGCGACCGAGAAGAACACCACGACCCACTTCGTCAGCTTCGGCGCGAGCCACAGGCACAGCAGCGCCGCCGCGAGCCCGGTGCTGGAGATCGACACCACGTGGCCGCTGGGGTAGCTGAACTCCGGGTACTCGCGGGGCCGGTCGCGCACGAACAGCGGCTTGAAGACCACGCTCACCAGCCGGGTGGCGGCGAGCACGGCCAGCACCCGCAGCGCCACGCCCGCCTGGTACCGCATGCCGCGCCGCAGGCACACGACGATCCCGACCGCGAGCGCGATCGCGAAGATCGCGGGCACGACCGGTCCGAACGCGTCGCTGACCACCTGCGCCACCCGTCCCGGCGTGCCGCGCCACCAGCCCTGCACCAGGCCGGCTACGGCCAGATCGACGGCGTACGGCGGCCGCGCCACCGCCACGCCCAGCCCGAGGAACAGGACGAAGAACGCGCCGCCGAGCGGAAGCCACCTGGTCAAAGGGCGACCGCCAACGCGCCCTCGAGGTCGGTGTGCACGAACGTGAACCCGGCCTTCTCCAGCACCGCAGGCACCGCCCGCTGCGAGATCAGCGCCATCTCGTCGGCCACCTCGCCGAGCGCCGCCCGCAACGCGAACCCGGGCGCCCACCACGGGGCGGGCCGCCGCAGCACGTGCCCCATCGCGCGGGTGAACTCGGCGTTGGTCGCCGGCTCCGGGTTGCACACGTTCACCGGGCCGGACAGCGTCTCGTGCTCGATCAGGAACCGCATCGCGGACACGTGGTCGCGCAGGCTGATCCACGGCATGTACTGCTTGCCGTCACCCAGCTTGCCGCCGAGGCCGAGCCAGAACAGCGGCTTGAGCGGCCCGAGCAGGCCCTCCTTGGACAGCACCAGACCGGTGCGCAGGTTCACCACGCGCGAGCCCGCCTCGGTCGCAGGCGCGGTCGCCGCCTCCCACGCCTCGCACAGCTCGGCCAGGAACCCCTGACCCCGTGGCGCGGTCTCGGTCACCACGGTGTCGCCGGTGTCGCCGTAGTAGCCGATCCCGGAGGCGTTGACGAGGGTCGGGATGCGGTACTCCGCGACGGCCTCGGCCAGCACCTCGGTGGGCTCGATCCGGCTGTCGCGGATCATCTGCTTGCGGGCCGCGCTCCACCGCAGCCCCATCGGCGAGCCGCACAGGTTGACGACGGTGGTGACGTCTTCGAACGCGCGGTCGTCGATCCGGCCCGCGGGCGGGTCCCACGAGTGCTCGTCGGCTGCCCTGGCCGGACGCCGTACCAGCCGGCGCACGTCGTGCCCCGAGTCGCGCAGCGTGGCGACGAGCGCCGAGCCGAGTAGCCCGCTGGATCCGGCGATCAGTACTCGCATACCCCGATCGTTGCTCACGCCGCCGTTTCGCGCACGTTCCCTCACCGCAGTTGCCCGGCGACGTCGGCGGCCGCGGTCAGCAACACGAGCACGGGGATCGTTGCGCGGGCGGGCAACCGGTAGCTGCCGCGCTTGTCCGGCTCGACGATCCCGGCGCCGGTCAACGCTTTGAGGTGGTGGTACAGCTGCCCGGTCGAGCCGAGCCCGGCGGCCTCCTGCAGCGCGGCGGCAGGCTGCGGCCCGCGCGCGGCCAGCGCCCGCACGATCGCCAGGCGCGCCGGATTGCCCAGCGCCGCCAGCACTTCCGCGCGGGGACCGTCGTCGAGAGCCAGCGCGCGGGCCGGGGTCACGGTGATCTCCCACTCGAGTTCGAGGGGCTCCTCGGTGCGGCCGCGGTAACCGACCATCCCCGTCCCGTCCGCCCTGGCGCCGCTTTCCAGCGCGGCCACCCGGCGTTCCAGGTCCGCCAGACGGTTGAGCACGTCGTCGTTCACGGACCCAGCATGACGGTCAGCCGTGCAGCGCCCGCACGAGCCCGTCGAAACCCTCCCGCGTGGACAGTGCGGCGAGCCCGGCGCGCAGGAACGGCCCCTGGTTGGCGAAATCCGCGTCGGCCACGTCGTCGAGCAGGAGCGCGAGGGTCGCGGCGCGTCCGTCCGGCCACCGCACGGTCATCCCGGTGGCCAGCACGCGCGGCAGGCTGCCGCCCTTGAACGCGACCGCGGCGGCGCCGGGCGGGACGAGCGCGGCGAACGGCTCTTCCAGGTGGCGCCGCACGACGGTCTCGCCGAAGCGGCCGGCCGCGAGCGCCCGGTGCATCGCGAACAGTCCGGCCGCGCTCCCACGCCCGTGCCCGCGCGTCCAGGCCACCTGGGCCTCGGCGCCCGGCGGGGTCTGGAAGCGGGCGAGCACCTCGTCCCGGAACGCCGGCTCGGTGGCGAACCGGCGCGCCAGCCGGTCGCCCGCGCCGGCCCGCAGCGCGGGGGAGCGCGGGAGGAACTCGGGGAACAGCAGCAGGAGCACCTCGCCGCAGAACGACCGGAGGTCGGGCCGGAGCCAGGCGCCGCGGGCGGCCGCCGCGGTCAGGGTCTGGTCGCCGAGGCGGTGGCGCAGGTAGTCGGCCGCGGAGTTGTCGCTGAAGACGATCATCGCGCGGGCCAGCCGGTCCAGCGGGACCGTCGCGTCCGGGTCGAGCGCGTTGCCCCGGTCGGTGTGCGGGATGCCGAGTTCCTGGAGCGCGAACAGGTGCGCGCCGCCGTCGCCGCCGAACGGGTAGAACGCCTCCCAGTCGCCGAGCCGCACCGGCTCGTCCGGGTCCAGGCCGCGCTCGACCGCCGTGGCGTAGGCGGCGAGGTGCACGACCTTGATCGTGGAAGCCAGGATCTGCGGGGCGTGCGGCCGGTGCGCCACCCGGCGCCCGTCGGCGTCCACGGCCAGCGCGCCGACCCGGTCGCGGTGCCGGGCGATCCAGTCGAACCAGCCCTGCGGGGTGGACGTGTCGGCGACCGCGGTCGCGGGCACGGCGAGCGTGGCCACGCCGGCGAGCGCCGCGGAGCCGAGCAGAGTGCGCCGGGAAAGCACGAAGACCCCCTCCTCCAGTTTTCCGTAATTACGGAATACCGGCGGAGGGGGTCTCCGGTCAAGCGGCTACAGACCCAGCTCGTCCTCGAAGTGGCCCTCTTCGAGGCGGTTCTTGATCGTGGTCAGGAACCGGCCCGCGTCCGCGCCGTCGATCAGGCGGTGGTCGTAGGTCAGGGCCAGGTAGGCCATCGACCGGATGGCGATGGTGTCCTGCCCGTCCGCGTCGGTGACCACGACCGGCCGCTTCACCACCGCGCCGACGCCCAGGATCCCGGACTGCGGCTGGTTGATGATCGGCGTGTCGAACAGGGCGCCGTTGCTGCCCAGGTTGGTCACCGTGAAGGTGCCGCCCGACAGCTCGTCCGGCTTGATCTTGTTCGCGCGGGTGCGGGCCGCGACGTCCGCGATCGCCCGGGCCAGGCCCGCCAGGTTCAGCTCGCCCGCCTTGTGGATGACCGGGGAGATCAGGCCCTTCTCGGTGTCCACCGCGACGGCGAGGTGCTCCTCGCCGAAGTAGGTGATCTCCTTCTTCTCCTCGTCCAGGTAGGCGTTGATGTTCGGGTGCTGCTTGAGCGCCTCGACCGTCGCCTTGGCGAAGAACGGCAGGAAGGTGAGCTTCACGCCCTCCCGCTCCTGGAAGGAGGCCTTCGCCTGCTGGCGCAGCCGGGCGATCTTGGTGACGTCCACCTCGAACACCTGGGTGAGCTGCGCCGAGGTCTGCAGCGACTCGCGGGTGCGCTGCGCGATGACCTGGCGGATCCGGCTCGCCTTCTGCGTGGTGCCACGCAGTGCGGCCAGCTCCGGCGACGGGGCAGCCGGGGCCTTGGCGGCGGGGGCGCTCGGCGCGGCGGCCGGGGCCTGCGCGGCGGGCGCCTGGGCGGCCGGGGCGCTCTGCTTCTGCTTCGCCTCGGCCGCCGCCAGCACGTCCTGCTTGCGGATGCGGCCGCCGACACCGCTGCCGGTCACCGACGCCAGGTCGATGCCGTGCTCGGTGGCGAGCTTGCGCACCAGCGGGGTGACGTACGGGCCGCTGCCGTTGCCGTCGCTCGCGGCCGGGGCGGCCTGCGGCTGCGGAGCCGGCTGCTGCGGCGCGGGCTGCTGCGGGGCCGGCTGCTGGGGAGCCTGCTGCGGAGCGGGCGCCTGCGCGGCCGGGGTGGGCTCGGGCTTCGGTTCCGGCTTCGGCTCGGCCTTGGGCTCCGGCGCCTTCGGCTGCTCCTGCTGCTGGGCGGGCGCGGCGCTCGCGTCGCCGATGATGGCGAGCGTGCCGCCGACCTCGACGGTCTCGTCCTCACCGACGCTGATCTCCAGCAGCGTGCCCGCGATTGGCGACGGGACCTCGGTGTCGACCTTGTCGGTCGAGATCTCCAGCAGCGGCTCGTCCACCTCGACCGTGTCGCCGACCGACTTCAGCCAGCGGGTGACGGTGCCCTCGGTGACGCTCTCGCCCAGCTCGGGCAGCGTGACCGGCGTGCCCTGAGCGGAACCGCTCGGCGCGGGCTGCGCCTCCGGGGCGGACTGCTGCTGCGGCGCGGACTGCTCCGGCTCGGGCTCGGGCTCCGGCTCGGGCTGGGCCTGCTGCGCGGGCGCCTGCTCCTGCGCGGGGGCGGAACCGCCGCCGGAACCGTCGTCGATCACGGCGAGCTCGCCGCCGACCTCGACGGTCTCGTCCTCCTGGGCGACGATCTTCTGCAGCGTGCCTGCGACCGGCGACGGGACCTCGGTGTCGACCTTGTCGGTCGAGATCTCCAGCAACGGCTCGTCGACCGCGACCGTGTCACCCTCCTGCTTGAGCCAGCGGGTGACGGTGCCCTCGGTAACGCTCTCCCCGAGCTCCGGCAGTGTGACGGAGAAGGCCATCGTGAATTGACTCCCTTGAATCTTTGTCGGCTGCGGTCCGGTCAGCTGTGCACGTGCAGTGGCTTGCCGGCCAGGGCAAGGTGTGCTTCGCCGAGGGCCTCGGTCTGGGTCGGGTGGGCGTGGATCAGCGGAGCGACGTCCTCCGGGAAGGCCTCCCAGTTGTAGATCAGCTGGGCTTCGCCGATCAGTTCGCCGACCCGGTCCCCGACCAGGTGCAGGCCGACGACCGGCCCGTCCGGCGCCTTGATCACCTTGATCGCGCCGGAAGTCTTGAGGATCTGGCTCTTGCCGTTGCCGGCCAGGTCGTACGTGAAGGTCTGCACGTCCGAGCCGTAGCGCTCCTTGGCAGCCGCCTCGCTCAGGCCGACGGAAGCGACCTCGGGGTGGCTGTAGGTGACGCGCGGGATGCCGGCTTCGTCGATCGCCTTCGGCTCCAGGCCGGCGATCTCCTCGGCGACGAAGATGCCCTGGGCGAAGCCGCGGTGCGCGAGCTGCAGGCCGGGGACGATGTCGCCGACGGCGTAGACGTTCGGCAGGTTGGTGCGCAGGCGCTCGTCGGTGATGACGAAGCCGCGCTCCATCCGGACGCCGGCCTCCTCGTAGCCGTGGCCCGCGGTGTTGGGGCCCCGGCCGACGGCGACCAGCAGCAGGTCGGCCTCCAGCGTCTCACCGGACTCCAGGGACACGGTCACGCCGTTGTCGTCCTGCTTGGCGCCGGTGAACTTCACGCCGGTCTTGAAGTTGATCTTGCGACGGCGGAACGCCCGCTCGAGCTGCTTGCTGGCGAACTCGTCCTCGGCCGGGACCAGCCGCGGCAGCGCCTCGACGATCGTCACGTCCACGCCGAAGGAGGCCCACACGCTGGCGAACTCGACGCCGATGACGCCGCCGCCGAGCACGACGACCTTCTCCGGGATCCAGTCCAGGGTCAGCGCCTCGTCGCTGGCGATGATCCGGCCGCCCAGCTCCAGGCCCGGCAGGGTCTTCGAGTACGAGCCGGTGGCCAGGACCAGGTTCTTGCCCGTGTACCGGGTGCCGTCGACCTCGACTGTGGTGCCGCCGACGAATGTGCCGGTGCCCTCGACGACGGTCACCTTGTGGGCCTTGGCCAGGCCCTGCAGCCCCTTGTAGAGGCGGCTGATGACGCCGTCCTTGTACTTGTGGACGCCGGCGATGTCGACGCCCTCCAGGGTGGTCTTCACGCCGAACTGCTCGCCCTCGCGGGCGGTGTCGGCGACTTCGGCCGCGTGGAGCAGGGCCTTGGTCGGGATGCAGCCGCGATGCAGGCACGTCCCGCCCAGCTTGTCCTTCTCGATCAGGATGACGGACTGGCCCAGCTCCGCGGCGCGGAAGGCCGCGGCGTAGCCGCCGGATCCGCCACCGAGGATCACCAGGTCGGCGCCAGCGTCGCTCACGTCGTTTACTCCTCGTTTTACGTCCAAACCCTCATCATCTTGTCACTACGTAGTCCGGCCCTGCGAGGTAGCCGGGTGTGTTAATCGGCGCACTTCTGATCCCCGGGATAATGGCGGGGGAGGGCAGGCGGAGATGAGGTGGTCGAGGTGGGTCTGTTCGACGGTCTGAAGCGCAGACGCGGCGCCGGGAAACCGGGCACGCTGCGCCGTGCCAGTGACGCTGACCTGCGTCATCTGGAGGGCTGGGCGGCCGCGCGGCGGGGCGTCGAGGCGTTCGTCGAGCCGCGGACGACGGTCACCGAGACCACCGTCGTCCTGGTCGCGCACGACGGCGAATGGACGCGGCGCCGGATCGGCAGCCTGGACGCCGCGCAGCAGTTCGGGCGCAAGCATTCGATCCCGGTGTACGAGGTCGCGAAAGTCGGTTACCCGAAGCGCATGCGCGAATACACAGAGCGGCAGAAGCGCGCCAAGGGCTGAGATTCAGTCCAGGTCGGACAGATCGAGGACGAAGCGGTAGCGGACGTCGCCCCGGGCCAGCCCCTCCAGCGCGTCGTTCACCCCGGCCGAGGGGAGCACCTCGACGTCGGCGGTGATCCCGTGGGCGGCGCAGAAGGCGAGCATGGCGGCGGTCGCGGGCCTGCCACCGCTGCCCGCCGAGCTGAGCTTCTTGCGCCCGACCAGCAGGTCGAGGGTCTCCACCGTGACCGGCCCCAGGTGCCCGAGGTGGCTGAGCGTGCCGTCCAGCGCCACGAGGCGCAGGTAGGCGCCCAGGTCGTGGGGCGCGGAGATGGTGTCGATCAGGATGTCGAACCGCCCCCGCGCGTCCGCCATGCGAGCCGGGTCCGTCGAGTCGAGCAGGTCGGCCGCGCCGAGCCGGCGCGCGTCACCCGCCTTGTCCGCCGACCGGCTGATCACCGTGGTCTCGGCGCCGAGCGCCACCGCGAACTTGACCGCGAGGTGACCCAGCCCGCCCAGCCCGGCCACGGCGACCCGGGTGCCCGGCCCGGCGCCCAGGCTGTGCAGCGGTTCCCACACGGTGATCCCGGCGCACATCAGTGGTGCGGCGCCCGCGGGGCCGAGGCCTGCCGGGAGCGGGTAGGCGAACCGGTCGCGGACGACGTACTCCCGTGAGTAGCCGCCCAGTGTCGTGGAGCCGTCGTGGCGGTCGGTGCCGCCGTAGGTGAGGGTGGGGAAGTCGTGGCAGAAGTTCTCCTGCCCCGCGAGGCACATGGCGCAGGTCCCGCAGGAGTCCACGATGTTGCCGACGGCGACCGCGTCCCCGGCGGCGAAGTCGGTCACCGCGGATCCCGTGGCGGTGACCACGCCGGTGAACTCGTGGCCGGGCACGAGTGGAGTGTCGCCGGCCCGCACCGCGTGCAGGTCGGTGTGGCAGACGCCGCAGTAGTCGACCCGGACCGCCAGGTCGTCGGGCCGCAGCTCCCGCCGCTGGACGGGCGCCTGTCGTAGCGTCCCCGCGACCGCGTGCCATCCCGTCGTCGTCCGCATGGACGCCTCCTTCAAACAGACTGTTCGGTTTGTTTCGACCGTAACAGACCGAACAGTCTGTTTGCTAGGGTCGGCTCATGTCCGATCTGCCCGCCACCGCCCGCGGCGCCGCGACCCGTCAGCGCATCCTGGAGGAGGCGACCCGCGAGTTCGCCGAACACGGGATCGCCGGTGCCCGCGTCGAGCGCATCGTCGCCGCGGCGCGCACCAACAAGGCGCAGCTTTACGGCTACTTCGGCAGCAAGGAAGGGCTGTTCGACGCGATCTTCTCCGCCTCACTGGAACGGATCGTGAACGTCGTGCCCATCGACGCGCGCGACCTGGCGGACTGGGCGGTGCGGCTCTACGACGAGTACCTCCGCCGGCCCGACCTCATCCGGCTCGCCACCTGGGCGCGGCTGGAGCGCAGGCCCGCCGGGCACCTCGTCGAGGACGCAGACCGCCTCGACGACCACAAGCTGCGCGCGATCGCCGAGGCGCAGGCCGCGGGCAAGGTGGTGCCCGGGGACCCGTTCGACATCATGGCGCTGGTGATCGCCCTGTCGATGGCGTGGTCCCCGGTGAGCAACGTCTACGCCGCGACGGCCGAGGAGCCCGGCGAGGTCCACGACCGCCGCCGGGCGCTCCTCCGCGAAGCGGTTCGCCGCGCCGTGACGCCGGACTAGCCCTGGTCGGCGATGTCCGCCAGCACGGCGGCGATGGTGCGGACCGGGACGCCGGTGCCGCCCTTGCCGGTGTAGCCCCACGGCGCGCCGGTGTTGAACGACGGGCCAGCGATGTCGATGTGCGCCCACGGCAGGCCCTCGGCGACGAACTCGCGCAGGAAGATGCCCGCCGCGAGCATCCCGCCCCAGCGGTGCCCGGTCACGTTCGCCAGGTCGGCCAGCCGCGAGTCCAGGTCGCCGCGCAGCTCCTCGGGCAGCGGCATCGGCCAGCCGCCCTCGCCGGTCGCCTGCGCGATCGCCGCCACCCGGTCACGGAACTCGTCCGAGCCCATGATCCCGGCGGTCCGGTTGCCCAGCGCCACCATCTGCGCGCCGGTCAGGGTCGAGGTCTCGATCAGGTAGTCCGGGTCGTCCTCGGCGGCGCGCACGATCGCGTCGGCCAGCACCAGGCGGCCCTCGGCGTCGGTGTTGAGCACCTCGACTGTCTTGCCGCCGTACATGCTCAGCACGTCGCCCGGCCGGTAGGAGGTGCCCGACGGCAGGTTCTCCGCGAGCGGGATGTTGGCGGTGACCTCGAGCGGGTACTTGAGCTTGGCCGCGAGCACGACCGAGGCGAGCACCGCGGCGGCCCCGGACATGTCCGAGGTCATGTGGTCCATGTTCGCGGCGGGCTTGATCGAGATGCCGCCCGAGTCGAACGTGATGCCCTTGCCGACCAGAGCGACCTTCTTGGCCGCCTTGGGGCCCTTGTAGGACACGCGGACCAGCTGCGGCGGGCGGGACGAGCCGCCGCCGACGCCGAGGATCCCGCCGAAGCCCTTGCGCTTGAGCTGCTTCTCGTCGAGCACCTCGAAGTCGAGGTCGTTGGCCTCGGCGAGCTTGCGGGCGCGCTCCGCGAAGGAGGCCGGGAACAGGTCGTTGGGCGGGGTGTTGATCAGGTCGCGGGCGATGATCACGGCCTCGGCGATCGCGGTCGCGGCCTTCAGCGTCGCGGTGTGCGCGCGCTTGGTGCCGTCGGCCGGCGTGGCGAAGTCGACCGCCGCGACCGGTGCGTCACCCGGCTCGGACTTGTACTCGGTGAACTTGTAGGCGCCCAGCGCGGTGCCCTCCACCGCGGCCTGCAGGTCCACAGCGGACAGCGTGGACACGGCCCGCGCGGTGCCGGCCAGCGCGCGCCCGGCGGCCCCCGCGGCGCGGCGCACCTGCTCGGCCGTCACGGTGCCGTCCCCGTCGGCGCGGCCGAGGCCGACCGCCAGCACGACCGCGGCGGGCAGCTTGCCCAGCGTGGGCAGCTTCACGACCTCCTCGGCCTTGCCGGAGGCGCCCACGGTGGCCAGCAGCTCGGCCAGCGAGCCGTCGAAGGCCTCGTCGACGGCCTCCGCGCCCGGCGCCAGCGTCACGGCCTTGTCGCCCTGGAGCGTCCCGACCACGACGACCTCGGCCCGGCTCTTGCCGAGCGCGGCGCCGGTGTTCTCGATCAGGGCAAACTTCGGCACGGTCACTTGTGGCTCCTCGCGCATCCATCGACGGTCGTGCCGGGTGGGGTACCCGGCCAGGTAGTGAGCCATGCTAATGAGGACGGAGCCCGGCAGGAGAGGCAGGTGGTGGGCGTGCGGCTGGCGGCGGGACTGCTGATCGCGCTGGCCGTGGGCGCGCAGGCGGGCGGCTGGTGGCTGCTCGGCGGCGCCGTGGTGGCGGCGCTGCTGGCGTTCTGCGTGCCCGAGCCTCCCGCGCTGGAGCCGAACCCCGCCCGGCTGGTGGCCGCCACGCGCCTGGTGTCCCGCCTCGCGCTGGTGCCGCTGTTCGCGTCGGTGTTCACCGCCTACCTGTTCCCCGGGCAGCCGTGGGCGGGCGCGGTCGTCGCGCTGGTGGTCACCGCGGCCGACGCGGCCGGGCTGCGGCTGGCGAGGTACGCGCGGGCGTGGCTGCTGGGCATCCTGCTGGTCGCTGGGGCCGGTTTCGTGGCGCTGAGCTTCGCGATCGAGCCCGCGCAACCGGTGACCGCGCCGCACTTCACGATCGGCGGGCTGTTCGCGGCGGGCGCGGTGGTGTTCCCGTTGCTGCCGCGGCACAACCCGTCTTGGCTCGCGGGTTCGGTGATGGTGGTGCTGGCCATCGGCGCGGGCGCGCTGTACCAGCTCGGCCCGGTGCGGCTGGCGTTGTCCGGCGTGCCGGTGCGGGACGCGCTGGCCGCACTGGACGGACAGGTGCTGAACCCGTTGCTGGCCGGGGTCGTCGTGCTGTCCACTGTGCCCGCCGCACTGCTCGCGATCGGCGGCGCCCGCGAGGAGCTGGCGTGGCCGCGCGCGTCCGTCGCTTGTGGACTGATCGCCGCGGTCGCGGCCGTGCTGCTGGACCCGGACCAGGCGCTGCTGCTGGCCGCGGCGGCCGCGCTGGCCGAGGTGCTGGTGACCGCGGTGCTGTCGATGATCACCGGGATCACCGCGCGCGGCGTGATCGCGGCGGTACTTGCCGTGACGCTGCTGGCCTGGCTGCCGCCGGTCTATCTACTGGGGACGGTGGTCGCCGTCGCGGCAGGCGCCGCCGTCACGCGACGAGCAGGAACGCCAGCAGCGTGATCAGCGCGGTGGCGACGGTGAGGACGATCAGCGACTTCGCCGGCAGGTCGCGCGGGAACACCTTCTTGTCGTGGACGCTGCGCCACCACACGATTCCGAAGATGCCGCCGACCAGGCCGATGATCCCGCCGAACACGCCGAGCAGGGCGTAGCCGAGGAGCGTCAGCTCGCCCACCGCGAAGGTGAGCAGGACGGCGGTGACGAAGGTCTTGACGTCGGAGGCGGGTCCGGCGGACACGGAGTTCGGCGTGGCGGTCTGCGGCACGTTGGCGGTCACGCCGCCATGGTAGGGGAGTAGGCGATTCTCGGAAGTCCAACTAACAGTTATCCTGGTCGAATGACGACCACGTTGCCCTTCACCCGTACCCCGCACCCGTCTCCCGCTTCCGCGGAGCGTGTAGCCGAGGTACTGGCGAAGCCGGGCTTCGGGACGTTCTTCACCGACCACATGGTCACGATCAAGTACAGCAAGGACCGCGGCTGGTACGACGCGAACGTCGGCCCTTACGAGCCGGTCACGCTCGACCCCGCCACCTCCGTGCTGCACTACGCGCAGGCGATCTTCGAGGGCCTTAAGGCCTACCGCCAGCCGGACGGGTCGGTCGCGGCCTTCCGCCCGGACGCCAACGCGGCCCGGTTCCGCAAGTCGGCGGCCCGCATCGCGATGCCGGAGCTGCCCGAGGAGCTGTTCCTCGGCTCGTTGCAGGAGCTGATCGCGGCCGACGAGCGGTGGGTGCCCAGCAACCCGGGCGACACGCTGTACCTGCGCCCGTTCATGATCTCCACCTCGGTGGGGCTCGGCGTGAACGCGCCGGCGAGCGAGTACCTGTACCTGGTGATCGCCTCGCCCGCCGGCTCGTACTTCACCGGCGGGATCAAGCCGGTGAGCGTGTGGCTGTCCACCGAGTACGTGCGGGCCGCCCCGGGCGGCACCGGCGCGGCGAAGTTCGCCGGCAACTACGCGGCGTCCTTCGTGGCGCAGTCGCAGGCCGTGGAGAAGGGCTGCGACCAGGTGGTGTGGCTCGACGCGGTGGAGCGCCGCTTCGTCGAGGAGATGGGCGGCATGAACCTGTTCTTCGTGTTCGGCTCGGGTTCGGATGCCCGGATCGTCACGCCGGAGCTGTCCGGTTCGCTGCTGCCCGGCGTCACGCGTGATTCGCTGCTCAAGCTGGCCGCGGACCACGGCCTCGGCATCGAGGAGCGCCGGATCTCCACCGACGAGTGGGAGAAGGCGGCCGCGTCCGGTGAGCTGACCGAGGTGTTCGCGTGCGGCACCGCGGCGGTCATCAC
This sequence comes from Amycolatopsis sp. 3B14, assembly GCF_050958625.1. NCBI lineage: Bacteria > Bacillati > Actinomycetota > Actinomycetes > Pseudonocardiales > Pseudonocardiaceae > Amycolatopsis > Amycolatopsis sp. 3B14. Next base: position 77,144 of record NZ_JBHZEN010000027.1, on the reverse strand, counting down.
GCCGGTCGGCCGGGTCAAGCACGCGGGCGGCGAGTTCACCATCGCGGGCGGCGAGCCGGGCGAGGTGACGATGAAGCTGCGCGCCGAGCTGACCGGCATCCAGGAGGGCACGCGCCCCGACCCGCACGGCTGGATGCACAAGCTGTCCTGATCGCTTCGACGTGAAGGGCCACCCCGTTCCCGCGGGGTGGCCCTTCGTCGTTGTTCAGGAGGCGCGGGCGCGCCGGATGAACTCCAGCTGCTCCGACGACGGGTGCCGTGCTCACGCTGGATCCGCTCGCTGTTGTCCGCCTGCATGCGGTGGAGCGAGTCCCGCAGCCGGTGTCGCCACCGTGGAAAGCCTCCAGCAGGCGCATCCACTCGGCCGCGAGCTCCCGCCCCTCCGCCGAAGCCGGGGGCGACCCCGGTCTCGACGGCCCGCTGCACGCGGGGGATCAGGTCCTGCCACCTCCGCTGGACGTCCTCCTGCTCGCCGAGCCGCGATCGGCGCTCGGCCAGCTCCGCCGGCTGGGTTCCGCTGAAGGACTGCTTCACCGTCTCGTCCACGGCGGTCACCTCCCGGATCAGAGCCAGGCAGCCGGTGACGCCTGCCGGTCCGTCGACGGCCGCCGGCATCGTGGTGAGGTGCGCCCGGAGCGTGCGCATCGCGCCAGCTCGCCGACCTTGGAGAACCTGCCGTTCACCCACTTCCCCAGCGCCTTTGCACCGGTGTGGACGACGCTGGGACCTGACGTCACGTGAGGATCAAGCGTTCGGCGGCGTGACCCCGGCTTCCGCGTGCGTCGGCAGGTCCGTGAGCAGCCGGGCGGCCGTGATCAGCAGCGGGAGGGCCGTCGCGGCGCCGGTGCCGTCGCCGAGCCGGATGCCCAGGTCGACGACCGGCTTGAGGTCCAGGTGGTCCAGCGCCATCTGGTGCGCCGGCTCGGCGTCGCGGTGCGCGGCCTGCCACCACGAACGCGCACCGGGCGCCAGTTCCTCCGCCACCAGCGCCGCCGCGCCCACCGCGAGCCCGTCCAGCAGCACCGGCGTGCGCCGCACCGCGGCCTGCGCCAGGAAACCCGTCAACGCGGCCAGGTCCGCGCCACCCCCGGTGCGCAGCAGCGCGACCGGGTCGGGCAGCACCGCCCGCGCCCGTCGCAGCGCGTCCCGGATCGCCACGGTCTTGCGCATCCACGCGTTGTCGTCGATACCCGATCCGCGGCCGACCACGGCCACCGGCTCGGCGCCGGTCAGCGCGGCGACCAGCACCGCGGCCGGGGTGGTCGCCCCGACCCCGACGCTGCCCGCGACGAGCAGATCGGCGCCCTCGTCCACCTCGGCGTCCGCGATCGCCATGCCGGCCCGCAGGGCGGCCCGCACCTCGTCCTCGCTGAGGGCGTCCTCGACGTCGATCGACCCCGAGCCCGCCCGCACCTTGTATTCGGCGACCGGCGTCTCCCCGTCCACCGCGATGTCCACCACACGCAGCCCGGCGTCGGCCACCGCGGCGGCGACCGCGACCGGCCCGGCGCCCTTGAGCAGGTTGTCCACCAGCTGCCCGGTGACCTCCGGCCGGTAGGCGGACACGCCCTTCGCGGCGATCCCGTGGTCCCCGGCGAACACGATCACCCGTGGCCGCTGGAACCGCCGCGGCGGCGCCGAGCCCTGGCAGGCCGCGACCCACGCGCCGAGCGCCTCCAGCTCACCCAGCGCGGACACCGGTTTGAGCAGCTCGGCGTGCCGCCGCACCGCCTCGGCGCGGGCGGCTTCGTCGGGCTGGGGGACATCGGCGAACGACACGTCAGTCACGGCGCCAAACCTATCGTCAGCCTGCGCGGGCGGTCAGGCGCGGATCGTCCTCGACCACGCCCAGCAGCACCGAGTCGATCTCGGTCAGCAGGTCGGCGTCGAGCTTCACGCCGGCCGCCTTCACGTTCTCGTGCACCTGCTCCGGCCGCGAAGCGCCGACGATCGCCGAGGAGACGTTCGGGTTCTGCAGCACCCAGGCCACCGCCAGCTGCGCCAGCGTCAGCCCGGCCTGCGCGGCCAGCGGCTCCAGCCGGGCGACCCGCTCGAGCACCTCGTCGCGCAGGAAGCGTTGCACGAACCGCGAGCCGTTCTCGTCGGTGGCGCGCGACCCGGCGGGCGGCGGCTGGCCCGGCTTGTACTTGCCGGTCAGCACACCCTGCGCGATCGGCGACCAGACGATCTGGCTCAGGCCCTCGCGCTCGCTCGCGGGCACGACCTGCGCCTCGATGACGCGCCAGAGCATGTTGTACTGCGGCTGGTTCGACACGAACGGGATCCGCAGCTCGCGGGCCAGCGCGGCGCCGCGGGTGATCTCCTCGGCGTTCCACTCGGACACCCCGACGTAGAGCACCTTGCCCTGGCGGACCAGGTCGGCGAAGGCCGACATGGTCTCCTCCAGCGGCACGGTCGGGTCGAACCGGTGTGCCTGGTAGAGGTCGATGTGGTCGGTCTGCAGCCGCTTCAGCGAGGCGTGGCAGGACTCGATGATGTGCTTGCGGCCCAGCCCGCGGTCGTTCGGGCCGCCGGGGCCGGTCGGCCAGAACACCTTCGTGCAGATCTCCAGGCTCTCCCGGCGCTGACCGGCGAGACCGCGGCCGAGCACCGACTCGGCCACCGTGTTCGCGTAGACGTCGGCGGTGTCGAAGGTCGTGGATGAAGGTCGGTGACCAAGCGCGCCTAACGGATGACCCTGAGTTCCTGACGGCTGCGCGATCGCGCGATAGTGTCACGTTCAGCCCCAGGGGAGGGACGAACGTGGCGGACTGGACGAATGTCGGTGCTGCCCTCGGCAGCGAAGAGCAGTTGAAGGCTATGGGCGCCGAGGCCCAGCGAATGTTGGATGCGGCGCGAGCCGGTGATTGGGCCGTCGACGAGGAGACTGGCTCGCATCTTCGGCGAGCGGTCGTTCAGATGCAGCAGCGTTTGTCTGCGATCGAGGTGAACATCTCACGTCTGCAGCGAGCGCCGAAGTTCGGCAACGATGCCTACGCGCAGTTGGCTGCCAACCATTTCTTGCGAGCAATGGATTCGGACGATCAGTCTCTGGTCAGGGTCTTCTACGCGCTGGTGCAGAATCTGGATAGCCTCGTACAGGCAATCGACGAGGCAGTCTCTCGATACGACGCGTCCGATGAGGCGGCGACAAAGTATCTTGGGAAATTCAAGGACTGAGGAAACAATTTGAGGATCAATATTCGCGGGGGCAGGGCGTTGGGTGCCTTTGCTTGTCTTTGTCTGGCGGCGGGCGGCTGCACCTCGACAGTTTCAGGGGTGCCCTCGCCTGCTTCTCAAGCATCCCCGGCGTCCTCGTCTGCTAGCAGCGAGGACGTGTTCGCAGGCATGAACGCATGTCAGATTCTGGACCAGCTCAATGCCGGACAAGGGTTCGAGCGCGGTAGGAACATCAGCAAGCGCAATGAGTGTACGGCGTCTAAATACGAATATGGGGCGAACGGTCTGGCATTAGATCCGGTTCAAGGGCTTGCGGAATTTCGGCAAACTGATCCAGGTGCGAGTGAGATCATCATTAACGGCCGAAAAGCGCTTGAGGTTTTCGGGGAGATCGGGGGATGCGCTATCGCAGTCGAAGTCGGTCCCCATGCGCGCGCCTTGATCAACGTCAATATGGCATCTCCTCGAAATAATCCGCAGGCCTGCCCGGACGCACGAAGTTTGGCTGAGCGGGTAGAGCCGCTTCTTCCAAAGGTGCCTACCTGACCCGCACCGCCGTCGTCACTGGTAGACGTCGGCGGTGTCGAAGGTCGTGATCCCCGCGTCCAGCGCGGCCCTGATGCAGGCCTGGGCCTGCTCCTCCTCGATCTGGGAGCCGTGGGTGAGCCAGTTCCCGTAGGCGATCTCACTGACGGACAGGCCACTGCGGCCGAGACGGCGAAACTCCATGTCCGGCAGCCTACCGGAAATGGTTCGCCTTGCTAACGACCTGGAGCGCGCTCCAGTGGTCAGGAGACCGTGTCGCCGACCTTCACGCGCGGCTTGGGCATCCGGAGCTTGCGGATCTGGCTCGCCCGCACGAACGCGTACCAGCCCAGCGACCGGCCGTTGATGTTCTCCTTCGGGAACTTCGCCCTGGCCAGGCGCGTGATGCGGCGCCCGTTGAAGTAGCCCTCGACGGCCATGACCAGCAGCGCGGCCATGCACAGCAGCGTCACGTACTGCTGGATCACCGGGTACGGCACCAGCAGCACGACGAACACGAGGATCGCGAGCGGCATGAACGCGCCGAGGAAGTGGCGGCGCGAGTCGACCAGGTCGCGCACGTACGCCTTGACCGGACCCTTGTCGCGCGGCAGCAGGTAGCGGTCGTCGCCCGCGGCCATCCGCTCCTGGCGCTCCTTGGCCAGCCTGCGGCGCTCTTCCTTGTCCACCGGGTTCGACTTGCGCAGCTCGCGGTTGCGCTTCATCGCCTCCCGCATGGTCCTCGGCGGGGGCGCGACGGGGCCGCGGCGCTTGCCCTCGGCCTCCTTGCGCTTCGGCGTCGGCCTGCCCTTGCCCGGGGTGTAGCCACGGGTGTGAGATTCGACGCTTTCGGCCACCTCGGCCGCCTCGATCTCGGGGCTGTCTGCGGTGGTCGTGCTGTTACGACGGAGAAACCTCACCCAACCAGCTTATTCCAGACAGCGGCGTGCGTGTTCAACCCCCTCGCCGATGTGTAACCATGGGATCAGCGCCAAGGCGGGAACCAGCCCGGGAACAGAACGGGTGGCACCGGTGTTCCAGTAGGGAGGAGCACCCCCCACCCGGTGCACGGCAAGACCCCGAGGGAGAGCTATGACTGCCGCTGAGCAGACCAGCACGCAGGCCGAGGCCGAGGCCACCCACGGCGTCACGTTGAGCGACGCCGCGGCGAGCAAGGCGAAGGCCCTGCTCGAGCAGGAAGGCCGCGACGACATGCACCTGCGCATCGCGGTCCAGCCCGGTGGTTGCGCGGGCCTGCGCTACCAGCTGTTCTTCGACGAGCGCACGCTCGACGGCGACCTGTTCCGCGACTTCGACGGCCTGCGCGTGGCGGTCGACCGCATGAGCGCGCCGTACGTCGAGGGTGCGGTGATCGACTTCGTCGACTCGATCGAGAAGCAGGGCTTCACCATCGAGAACCCGAACGCCACGGGCTCCTGCGCCTGCGGCGACTCGTTCCACTGAGCCAGCTACACGCGAAAGGGCGCCGGTCGAGGTTCGACCGGCGCCCTTTTCGCATGTCCGCGTAACTAATAGTCCTCCAGCCCGACTACCTGTGCGTGGCAGGCGTCGTCGACCGCCCAGCCCCGCGGCGCAGGCGGGCGGGGCGCCGAGGCGTGTGCCGCGCGCAGTTCGGCGGGGATGTCGGCGCAGTCGTCGATCAGCTCGGCGATGGTCTCCGGTTCCGTCACGGTGCTCACGCAGGCGACGCTAGGACGACCGGCGCGAGCCGGACAGGTCTACCAGCTAGTAGTGTCGGTCAGCGGGTCAGATTTAGCTCCGACGGGGTATTTCCCGCCGGTAACTTGAGTTCGAGCCAGCCAGAGGGAGCAGAGCACCGGTGGCCATCAACGCCCGCATAGCCGTTTCCGGCAGCATCGCAACCGACCATCTCATGCACTTTCCCGGCCGGTTCGCCGAGCAGCTGGTCGCGGACCAGCTGCACCGCATCTCGCTGAGTTTCCTGGCCGACGACCTGGTGGTCCGCCGCGGCGGGATCGGCGCCAACATCGCATTCGGCCTCGGGGTGCTCGGCGCGAAGCCGGTGCTGGTCGGCGCGGCGGGCGCGGACTTCGCCGACTACCGGTCCTGGCTGGAGCGCCACGGCGTGGACGCGTCGGGCGTGCTGATCTCGGAGCTGGCCCACACCGCCCGGTTCGTGTGCACCACGGACGACGACCTCAACCAGATCGCTACCTTCTACGCCGGCGCGATGGCCGAGGCCCGCAACATCGAGCTCGGCCCGATCGCGGACCGCGTCGGCGGGATCGGGCTGATGCTGATCGGCCCGGACGACCCGGACGGCATGCTCCGGCACGCGGACGAGTGCCGCCAGCGCGGGATCGACTTCGCGGTGGACCCGTCGCAGCAGCTGGCCCGCATGAGCGGCGAGCAGGCGCGCCGGTTCGTCGCCGGGGCGAAGTACCTGTTCACCAACGACTACGAGTGGGAGCTGCTGCTCCAGAAGACGGCCTGGTCCGAGGCCGACGTGCTGGACCACGTCGGCATCCGCATCACCACCCTCGGCGAGAAGGGTGTGGAGATCGTGGGCAAGGACGGGCTGGCCCTCGAGGTCGGCGCGGTGCCCGAGCTGGCGAAGGCCGACCCGACCGGCGTCGGCGACGGCTTCCGGGCGGGCTTCCTGGCCGGCCTGAACGCGGACCTGAGCCTGGAGCGCTCGGCCCAGCTGGGGTCGATGATCGCCGTGCTGGTGCTGGAGACCGTCGGCACGCAGGAGTGGACCCTCGACCGGGAGTCCGCGCTGTCCCGCATCGGAGCCGCGTTCGGCCCCGACGCCGCAGCGGAGATCGCCCCCGCACTGCCTGCCTGACGGGCCCGCGGGCCTGGTCGGCCGAACGGCCACCCACCCCGGTCCGCACCAGCCGGCGGTTCGATGGCGCAGACCGCCCAGCACGAACTCGATCGCTGCCCGGCAGGCCCACCCGCCTGCCGTGGGTGCCCCGCGGTGTGGGGTGACGTGGCAGGGTCTGGGGCCGGGCTGTCTGGCAGCGCAGTCTGGGTTGCCGTGGGTGCCACCCGGTGTGGGGTGACGTGGCAGGGTCTGGCGCCGCTGCCTGGCAGCGCGGCCTGGGTTGCCGTGGGTGCCACCCGGTGTGGGGTGACGTGGCAGGGTCTGGCGCCGGGCTGTCTGGCAGCGCAGCCTGCGTTGCCGTAGGTGCCACCAGGCTCGGGGCGACGCGGCACGGTCTGGCGCCGCGCTGTCCGTCTGACTCGCAATGGCCGCAAGCGGCGCCAGCAGCACAACTCGCCGGCCGCCGCCTGGCCGGCGGCCGGGTGACGCAGCACGATCAAGCCTCCGCGCTGCTTACCCGGCCAGCCAACAAAAAACGGGCCGCGGCCCTCCGGCCGCGGCCCGTCCGACGTTCGCGCCTCAGATGCGCACCGGGTAGACCGGCTCCGGGATCTCCGGCTTGATGCGGTGCTCGATGAAGATGCCGTGCCAGATCATGAACACCAGCAGCGCCCAGATCCGCCTGCTGTGGTCCAGCGTGCCCGCCTTGTGCTCGTCCAGCAGGCGCTGCACGGCCTGCTTGTCCAGCAGCTCGCCGGTCTGCGAATCGGCGATGATGCCGCGCGCCCAGTCGTACATCTCGTCCCGCAGCCACAGCCGGATCGGCACCGGGAAGCCCAGCTTGCGCCGGTTGAGCACGTGCGCGGGCACGATGCCCTCCAGCGCGCGGCGCAGCGCGTACTTCGTGGTCTCCTTGGTGATCTTCTGGTCCAGCGGGATGCCGGCCGCGACCTTGAACACCTCCGCGTCCAGGAACGGCACCCGCAGCTCCAGCGAGTTCGCCATGGTCATCTTGTCGGCCTTGACCAGGATGTCGCCGCGCAGCCAGGTGAACAGGTCCACGTGCTGCATCCGCGCGACCGGGTCCCAGTTCGCCGACGTGCGGTAGTGCTCCGCGGTGACGTCCTTGTGCCCGACACCCTCCTGGAAGGTCTTCAGCACCCCGCGCAGCTGGTCGTCGCGGAAGATGCGGGCGTTGCCGTAGTAGCGCTCCTCCAGCGGCAGCGCGCCGCGGCGCAGCAGGTCCTTGCCGCGCGTGCCTTCCGGGATCCGCTCCGACACCTTGCCGATGACCTTGCGCAGGCTGCCCGGCACCTTCTCGAACGGCGCGAGCGACAGCGGCTCGTTGTAGATCGTGTAGCCGCCGAACAGCTCGTCCGAGCCCTCGCCGGACAGCACCGCCTTGACGTGCTTGCGCGCCTCCCGCGCGATGAACCACAACGGCACCAGCGCCGGGTCGGCCACCGGGTCGTCGAGGTACCAGACGATGAGCGGCAGCGCCTCCATCATCTCGTCGGCCGACACCGTCCGGATGACGTGCTTCACGCCGATCGCCGCCGCGGACTCGGCCGCCACGTCGACCTCGGAGTAGCCCTCGCGCTCGAACCCGGTGGTGAACGCGATCAGGTTCGGGTTGTGCTCCTTGGCCAGCGCCGCGATCGCGGTCGAGTCGATGCCGCCGGACAGGAACGTGCCGACGGTGATGTCCGGGTCGGCGATCATGTGCTTGCCGACCGAGTCGCGCATCACGTCGCGGATCCGCTCGTGCAGGATCTTCGCTTCGGCCTCGCCGCGAACCGGCTTCGCGGCGAACTCGGGGAAGAAGTAGCGCTCGATCTTCGGGGCGCCGCCGGGGGAGACGGTGAACGAGGTGCCGGACTCGATGCGGCGGATGCGCGTGTGCAGCGTCTCCGGCTCCGGCACGTACTGCAGCGTCAGGTAGTGCTGCAGCGCGGTCCGGTCCAGTTGCTTGGTGATCCCCAGCACGCCGGAGAGCTCCAGCAGCGACTTCTTCTCGCTGGAGAACGCCGTGCCGCCCGGCCCGTGCGTGTAGAACAGCGGCTTGATGCCGAACGGATCACGTGCGCCGAAGATCACCTTCTCCTCGGCGTCCCAGATCAGGAACGCGAACATGCCGCGCAGCTTCGACACCGCGGCACGGCCCCAGTGGTGGTAGGCCGCGACGATCGCCTCGCCGTCGCCCTCTGTGGCGAACTTCGCACCGTGCTCTGCCGTGAGCTGTTCCCGCAGCTCACGGTAGTTGTAGATCTCGCCGTTGAAGTTCAGCGTGTACCGGTTCGGCGACTCCGGCGGACCCCAGGTCAGCGGCTGGTGAGCGTGCTCGACGTCGATGAACGCGAGCCGGTTGAAGCCGTAGACGACCTCGCCGTCGGTCCAGGTGTCGCGCTCGTCGGGACCGCGATGACGCTGGCAGCGCATGGCTTCGCCGACCGCGTCACGCGCGTTGACCGCGTCGTTCTCAGTGGCACACACCAGTCCAAGCAGGCCGCACACGGATATTCACACCTCGAGGTCGTGGCCGGATGTCGAGCGCCCAGTATGCCCGCAGCCCCCGCCACGAACGGTCACCCCTTGGGCTGCGGATCGCGGTAGCTCGGCTAGGCTCCCGCTGGTAAGCCAGAAATCGTCAAGGAGGCCTGGGTTGAAAGGGCGCTGCGCAGTGGGCAGGGATGAGCGCACTCCGGCATCACGTTCGGCGAAAGTGGGTAAGGTCGCCGCGCTGGCCGGGCTCGTCGCGCTCCTGGCGACCGGGTGCTCCGGTGACGAGGTGCTGCGGTTCGGGTGGCCCGTCGGCGTGACCAAGGAGTCCGAGGACATGCGCGTCCTCTGGACCTGGTCCGTGATCGCCGCGCTCGTCGTCGGTGTGATCGTGTGGGGCCTGATCTTCTGGTCGGTCGCGTTCCACCGGAAGAAGAAGACCGACGGCCCCGGCGACCTGCCGCGGCAGTTCCAGTACAACGTGCCGCTCGAGCTGTTCTGCGTCGTGCTGCCGCTCGTGATGGTCTGCGTGCTGTTCTTCTTCACCGCGACCACCGAGAGCAAGGTGCTGGCCGAGGAGCCGGACCCGGACGTCACGGTCGACGTGATCGCCTTCCAGTGGAACTGGGAGTTCGACTACCCGAGCGCGCCGAAGGACGCCAACGGCCAGGTCATCAAGACCGTCGGCAGCTCGAGCGAGATCCCGATCCTGGTCCTGCCCGTGGGCAAGCGCATCCAGTACAACCTGCGCTCCGCGGACGTCATCCACTCGTTCTGGGTGCCGGAGTTCCACTTCAAGCGGGACGTGTTCCCGGACCCGGAGAAGAACAACCAGGACCCGTCGTTCCAGAACACGATCGACCGGACCGGTGCGTTCGTCGGCCGCTGCGCCGAGCTGTGCGGCACCTACCACTCGGGCATGAACTTCGAGGTCCGGGCGCTGCCCGCCGACCAGTTCGACCGGTACATCCAGCTGCGCACCCAGATCAACCCGGCCACCGGGCAGCCGAACACCACCGCCGAGGCGCTGGCCGCGCTGAACTGCGGCGAGCTGTGCGCGCCGCAGGCGACCACGACGAAGCCGTTCAACACCGACCGCACGCTGCGGACGCAGTCCGGCTGAGCCGGTTGGTTCCCGTGGGTGTTGGAAGCATGAGCACAGTGAGGACAGCGTCATGAAGGTCGAAGCCCGGATTTTCGACTTGGTCACCGCTTTCGCGTTCTTCATCGCGATCGTGTACGGCGTGTGGACCGGCCTGGCCAGTGGCTACGGCGTCGAGCCGGTCGGCCTGGTCGCCCTGATCCTGACCGGCGGGCTGTCCCTCCTGGCGGGCAGCTACATGCGGTTCGTCGGCCGCCGGATCGAACCGCGCCCCGAGGACCGCGACGACGCCGAGATCAGCGACGGCGCCGGTGAGATGGGCTTCTTCAGCCCGGGCAGCTACTGGCCGATCGGGCTGGCCGCCTCGGCCGCGTTCGTCGGTCTCGGCCTGGCGTTCTTCCACATCTGGATGCTGGTCGTCGGCGGCATCCTGATCCTGCTCACGGTCGGCGGCCTGGTGTTCGAGTACCACACCGGCCCCAACCACGAGTGATCTGATCCGCGAAAAGGGCCCGCCCGGTGGTTTTCCACCGGGCGGGCCCTTTTCGTTGTGGAGCGCGGGGATTCATCCCGGCCCCTCAGCTCAGCGGAAAGCCGCCCAGCGGGCCAGCAGATCCGCCGCAGCGCCGGAATCCACGGCCTCCGCGGCCCGCGTCAGCCCCGCCGCGAGATCGTCCGTCAGCGACGAGCTGAACCCGGCGTGCGCGGCCAGCGCTCCGGCCGCGTTCAGCAGCACCGCGTCCCGCACCGGACCCGGCTTGCCGGCCACCAGTTCACGCACCACCTCGGCGTTGGCTGCCGGGTCGCCACCCCGCAGGTCTTCCGCCCTGGCGCGTGCGATGCCCAGCTCGGCCGGATCCAGCGACTCGGCGCGCACCGAACCGCCGGACACGACCCACACGGAGCTGGTCGTGGTCGTAGTGAGCTCGTCGAGGCCGTCGTCCCCGCGGACCACCAGCGTCGACGTGCCCCGGCCTGCGAACACCCGCGCCAGCACCTCCGTCTTGTCCGGGAACGCGCACCCGATCAGCCCGGCCGTCGGCTGCGCCGGGTTCGTCAGCGGCCCCAGCAGGTTGAACGCGGTCGGCACCCCCAGCTCACGGCGCGGGGCGCCGGCGTGGCGGAACCCGGGGTGGAACACCGGCGCGAAGCAGAACCCGATGCCCAGCTCGTCGACGCACCGCTGCACGCCCTCCGGCGGCAGGTCGATCGCCACGCCCAGGGCCTCCAGCACGTCCGCCGTCCCGGCCTTCGACGACGCCGCCCGGTTGCCGTGCTTCACCACCGGCACCCCGGCGGCCGCGGTGACCAGCGAGGCCATCGTCGAGATGTTCACCGACCCGGACCGGTCGCCACCGGTGCCGACGATGTCGACCGCGTCCCGCGCGATCCGCACCCGGCGCGCATGCGACAGCATCGCTTCCGCGAGGCCGGTGATCTCGTCCGGCGTCTCGCCCTTGGCGCGCAGCGCGACCAGGAAACCGCCGACCTGGGCGGGCGTGGCCTCCCCGGACATCACCTGGTCCATCGCCCACGCGGTGTCCTCCGCGGAGAGGTCGGCGCCGGCGATCAGCTGGTTGAGCAGCGTGGGCCAAGTCTGCGTGCCCATGGTCACCTTTCACGGCCGGCGAACCGGCCTCATTCGGTCGCGGCGCCTCAGCCCCGGACGACCGGGACCCGGCGGGCCCGCAGCACGTCCGCGACCGTCTCCGCCGCGGTCAGCGGGTCGAGCGGATGGACCAGGACGGCGTCGGCCTGCGACCAGGTCGCCAGCCAGCGGTCGTCCTTGCGCCGCACGGCGATCACGATGGGCGGGCAGTCGTCGATCTCGTTCTTCAACTGCCTGCACAGCCCGATGCCGCCGGTCGGCTGGGCCTCGCCGTCCAGGATCGCCAGATCGACCGCGCCCTCGTCCATCTCGGCCAGCACGTCGGCCACTCCCGCGGCCTCGACGTAGTCGACCCGGCCCAGGTCGGTGGCGGGCCTGCGGCCGACCGCCGTGATGATCGACTCCCGGACTTCGGGACGGTGGCTGAACACCAGGATCCGCGTGGACTGTTCGGACAAGTCGACCCTCCGGCTTCGTCGCTGTACTGGTCGTGTCGATGCTAGCCGTCCCGGCCGGTTCCACCCAGGCCCATCGGCTGTAGCGCGTCCCAGCCGAGCCAGTCGCCGTCCAGTCGCTGCGCCAGCCCGGCCATCCGGGCCCGTTCCTGGGCGCAGTGCAGCGCGTCGAGCTTCTGCACGCGCAGCGCGTGCACGCGGACGGGTCCTTCGCCGCCGGTGCCGGGGCGCAGCTCCCACCCGTCCTGGGCGAGCACCGACGCGGCCTCGGTGACCCGATCCGGTGGCAGCACGAGGTGGTGGCGCAGAATCGCCGGTTCGTCCGGCCGCCAGAGGTGTGATCTGCCCAGCACAGCCGAGTCGGCCTCGGCGACGTCGAAGGCCTCGGCCACGACGACGACACCCTCGGTGTCCACGGTGAGGTCCGGCCCGCCACGCTTTCGCAGCAGGTCACGAACCCGATCGATGAATCCCACGCCCTGATCCTCACCCTCCGCGTTCGTCGCTGTGACCAACACCCCCGGCGCGGCGTGCCGGACCCGACCAAGCAGGTCGCTTCGCAGGGAGACATAATGCGACCCGTGACAACGGCAGCTCCCACCATCAGCCAGCGGGTGCACTCGCTGAACCGGCCGAACATGGTCAGCGTCGGCACGATCGTGTGGCTCTCCAGCGAGCTCATGTTCTTCGCCGGGCTGTTCGCGATGTTCTTCACGGTCAAGGCGCAGAACAGCACGGGGGTCTGGCCGCCGATCAACCCGGCGACCGACGAGCCCATCCACCTCGACATCCCGTACGCGCTGCCCTTCACCATCATCCTGGTGGCGTCGTCGTTCACCTGCCAGCTCGGCGTGTTCGCCGCCGAGCGCGGTGACGTCTACGGGCTGCGCCGCTGGTACGTCATCACCCTGATCATGGGCGCGATCTTCGTCGCCGGTCAGGCTGGTGAGTACGTCACGCTCGTCGAAGAGGGCGTGACCATCCCGTCCGGTGCCTTCGGCACGGTGTTCTTCCTGGCGACCGGTTTCCACGGTCTGCACGTGATCGGTGGTCTCGTCGCCTTCGTCTTCTTGCTCATCCGCACCAAGCTGAGCAAGTTCACCCCCGCGCAGGCGACCTCGGCGATCGTCGTGTCCTACTACTGGCACTTCGTCGACATCGTGTGGATCGGCCTGTTCGCGGTCATCTACATCATCCCGTGACCGCGCCAGCCACCCCATGGACCGGCCTGAACTGACAGCAAGGGTTGCCGAAGAATGACCACCAGCAAGAACACCTCCAGGCGCCGCTTCGGCGCCCGCACCAAGCTGCGCCGCCGCATCGCCGGTGCGCTCGCGCTCGGTGTGGCGCTGGTCGGCGCCGGCCTGGGCTACGCCCTCCTGGTGCCGCAGCCGCAGACCGCGCAGGCGCAGGACGACCCGGCGCAGCTGCGCCTCGGCCAGCAGGTCTACAACAACAGCTGCATCAGCTGCCACGGCGCGAACCTGCAGGGCGTCGAGGACCGCGGCCCGAGCCTGATCGGCGTCGGTGACGCGGCGGTGTACTTCCAGACCTCGTCCGGCCGCATGCCGGCGGTCCGCCAGGAGGCGCAGGCCGAGCGCAAGCCGGCCAAGCTGACCCCCGAGGAGATCGACGCGGTCGGCGCCTACATCCAGGCCAACGGCGGCGGCCCGGAGCGGCCCGCCGAGTCCGGCGAGGCGCTGCGCGGTGACAACCCGGCGCGCGGTGGCGAGCTGTTCCGCCTCAACTGCGCGTCGTGCCACAACTTCACCGGCCAGGGCGGCGCCCTGTCCGCGGGCAAGTTCGCGCCGGAGCTCGGCCCGGCCAGCGAAGAGCAGATCTACACGGCGATGCTGAGCGGTCCGCAGAACATGCCGAAGTTCTCCGACCGGCAGCTCACCCCCGAGGAGAAGCGGGACATCGTCGCCTACGTCAAGTCCGTGTCCGACGGGAACAACAACCCCGGCGGCAACGGCCTTGGCGGTCTTGGGCCGGCCTCGGAGGCGCTCGTCGCGTGGATCGTCGGCATCGGCGCCATCGTCGGCGTGACTTTGTGGATTGGATCGAGGGCATGACTAGCATGGAAGAGCACCCGGGCGCCGGGCGCGAGCCGGGGGTTCCCCAGCCTTCCGAGGCCGAACTGGCCGAGATGGACCGCGACCAGCTGGTCAAGCTGGGCACCAAGCTCGACGGCGTCGAACTGGTCGACTACCCGGACCCGTGGCCGGTCAAGGGCACCCGCGCGGAGAAGCGCGCGGAGCGGGTCGTGGCGCTGTGGTTCACCATCGCGGCGCTCGCCGGTCTCGGCTTCCTGGTGACCATCTGCTGGCCGGAGTGGTGGGAGTACAAGGCCCCGGACACCGGCCAGTACGAGCGGTACGCGCTCTACACGCCCGTCCTGGGCTTCACGCTCGGCCTGTCGATCCTCGCGCTGGGCATCGGCGTGCTGCTCTACACGAAGCGGTTCATCCCGAACGAGCTCGCGGTGCAGGAGCGCCACGACGGCGACGGCAAGGGCTCGGCCGAGATCGACCGCAAGACGATCGTCGCGCAGCTGGCCGACGCCGGTAACCGCAGCACGATCGGCCGCCGCTCGCTGGTCAAGCGCACCGCGGGCCTCGGCGCCGGCGTGATGGGCCTCGGCCTGGTCGCGCTGCCGGTCGCGTCGTTCATCAAGAACCCGTGGAAGGACCCCGAGTCCAAGGACAACCTGGCCCACACCGCGTGGAAGCCGGAGTACCCGGGCGAGGTCGTCTACCTGCGCCGCTACACCGGCAAGGCAGGCGAGGTCGTCCTGCTGCGCCCCGAGGACCTGGACGCGGGCGCGATGGAGACGGTCTACCCGTTCCGCGAGAGCGAGCGCGGCGACCACGAGAAGCTCGCCGCGGTCTTCATGCGCTCGGACGCCCCGGTCATGCTGATCCGCCTGCGTCCCGAGGACGCCCAGCGGGTCGTCAAGCGCGAGGGCCAGGAGGACTTCAACTTCGGCGACTACTACGCCTACACGAAGATCTGCAGCCACGTCGGCTGCCCGACTTCGCTGTACGAGCAGCGGACCAACCGGATCCTGTGCCCGTGCCACCAGTCGCAGTTCGACGCCCTGCACTACGCCAAGCCCGTCTTCGGCCCGGCGACCCGCGCGCTTGCGCAGTTGCCCATCACGGTCAACGATGAGGGTTACTTCGTGGCGCGGGGAGACTTCATCGAGCCGGTCGGCCCCGCCTATTGGGAGCGCAAGTCATGAGTTCACTCACCACGCCGACACGGGGCTCCAGCATGCTGGAGCGGCACGCCGCCGAGGCCGCGAACAACATGGACCAGCGGTACCGCCTGGCCAAGGGCCTGCGGCACCAGATGAACAAGGTCTTCCCGACCCACTGGTCGTTCCTGCTCGGTGAGATCGCGCTCTACAGCTTCATCGTCGTGATCATCACGGGTGTCTACCTGACCCTGTTCTTCGATCCGTCGATGGCCGAGGTCGTCTACAACGGGCCGTTCAAGAACCTGCAGGGCGTCGAGATGTCCCGCGCGTTCCAGACGACCCTGGAGATCTCGTTCGAGGTCCGCGGCGGTCTGTTCGTCCGCCAGCTGCACCACTGGGCCGCGCTGGTGTTCGTCGCGGCGATGATGGTGCACATGTTCCGGATCTTCTTCACCGGAGCGTTCCGCAGGCCGCGCGAGGCCAACTGGGTCATCGGCGCCCTGCTGCTGATCCTGGGCATGTTCGAGGGCTTCTTCGGCTACTCGCTGCCGGACGACCTGCTGTCGGGCACCGGTATCCGCGCCACCCTGTCGGGCATCGTGCTCTCGGTGCCGATCATGGGCACCTGGCTGCACTGGGCGCTGTTCGGCGGGGAGTTCCCCGGCGACGAGATCGTGCCGCGCATGTACACGCTGCACATCCTGCTGCTGCCGGGCATCATGCTCGCGCTGGTCGGCGTGCACCTGGCGCTGGTCTGGTACCAGAAGCACACCCAGTTCCCCGGCGTGCGGCGCAAGGAGACCAACGTCGTCGGCGTGCGGATCATGCCGGTGTTCGCCGCGAAGGCCGGCGCGTTCTTCGTCATCGTCACCGGCATCCTGTCGATCATGGCGGGCATCTTCCAGATCAACCCGATCTGGAACCTGGGCCCGTACAACCCGGGGCAGGTGTCGGCGGGCTCGCAGCCCGACTGGTACCTCGCCTGGGCCGACGGCATGCTGCGGATCTTCCCCGCGTGGGAGCTGTACCTGGGCAACTACACGGTGCCGGCGGTGTTCTTCGCGGGTGCGGTCTGGATGCCGATCCTGTTCGCGCTGCTGATCGGCTACCCGTTCATCGAACGGAAGCTGTCCGGCGACACCGCGCACCACAACCTGCTGCAGCGCCCGCGTGACGCACCGGTCCGCACCTCGATCGGCATGATGGCGCTGGCGTTCTTCATGGTGATCGAGCTGTCCGGGTTCAACGACATCATCGCGGACAAGTTCAACATCTCCCTGAACGCGACGACCTGGGCAGGCCGCATCGGCATCCTGGTGCTGCCGCCTCTGGCGTACTTCATCACCTACCGGATCTGCCTCGGCCTGCAGCGGTCCGACCGGGAGGTGCTGGAGCACGGCATCGAGACCGGCATCATCAAGCGCCTGCCGCACGGTGAGTTCATCGAGATCCACCAGCCGCTGGGCGGGGTGGACGACCACGGCCACGCCATCCCGCTGGAGTACCAGGGTGCGGCGGTGCCGAAGAAGATGAACAAGCTCG
Source organism: Amycolatopsis sp. 3B14 (assembly GCF_050958625.1). Classification (NCBI taxonomy): domain Bacteria; kingdom Bacillati; phylum Actinomycetota; class Actinomycetes; order Pseudonocardiales; family Pseudonocardiaceae; genus Amycolatopsis; species Amycolatopsis sp. 3B14. Next base: position 60,218 of record NZ_JBHZEN010000027.1, on the reverse strand, counting down.
GCGCGGCCGGGCGTGCGGTGCCGGGCACCCTGCTGGCGCCGGACCCGGTGGAGGAGACGTCGGCGCTCGACCGCGCCCGCGGCGACGGGCACGGCAACGGCCACGTCCCCGGCGAGCTGCCTGAGAAGGGTGAGGTCCCCTCCGGCTGGAAGACACCGGACCACTAGTTCACGGTCACGAGAAGGGCCCCCGGAGCGATCCGGGGGCCCTTCTTCGTTGGTGGGCTCAGTCGGCGTCCTCGACGCCGATCGCGAACGCGGACTCGGTGTCGGCGGTGGAGTAGGACCGGAACGCGATGTGCGTGTCGGTGTCGATCACGCCCGGCACCTTGCCGATCTTGGCCGGGATGAGGTCGGCGAGCTCCTCGTGGGCGTGCACCCGCACGATCGCGATCAGGTCGACGTCCCCGGCGCACGAGTACACCTCCGCCACGCCGTCGATGTCGGCGATCGCCTGCGCGGTCTCCGGGATGCTGTCCGCCACGGCATGGATCAGCACGATCGCGGTGATCACTCGCGTCCTCCTCGCGTAATTGGGTAGCGCGGCGATCGTAGCTCCCCGCGTCCCTACCCGGCCTGCTCGAGCGACACGGCGGTGGCGACCTGTTCCAGCCAGCCGCGCCACGGCCCGGCGCCGTGCGCGGGCTCCGACCAGGGCACAGCCGTGCGCACGAGGCGGACGCCGGGCCGGGTGAGCCAGCGCAGCAGGATCGACGTCTCCTCCGGTGGCGCCCCGTACAGCGGCCCCGGGCCGGGCTCGACCGTCTCCGCCGACGCCACGAGCTGCTCGACCACCGGCATCGGCGGCACGCCGCGGCGGGCAACTCCGGCGGAGGCCAGCCTGCCGTGCCGGATCACCGCGAACTCCCACCCGCGGTTGCCGTCCGGGGCCGCGGCGACCAGTTCCGGGATCGCGGCCAGCGCCGACAGCCGATGGGCCCGGTCGACCGCGCGCACCAGCACGGCGAGCTCGTCCCGCCGCCGCGCGGCCTGCTCGAAGTGCTCGGCCCCGGCCAGGTCGTCGAGCTGCCGGCGCGCGGACTCCAGCGGCTGGGTGCCGCGCCCGGCGACCAGATCGACGATCGCGTGCACGCCGGGGGAGTACTCCTCCACGCTCTGGCGGCCGGCGCACGGCGCCCCGCACCGGCCGAGCTCGGCGAGCGCGCACGGCCGGCCGGACGGCGCGTGCGCGGAAATCCGCTGGGTGCACGTGCGCAGACCGACGGCGCCGGCCAGCGCGTCCGCCGCGATCTTGGCCGTCACCTGCGAGGAGAACGGCCCGAGCGCACCGTCCTTGGGCAGCCGCACCACGGACAGGCGCGGGAAGGCCTCGTCGGTGAGCACGATCCACCACGACTTGCGCGGGTTCTTGGAGCGCCGGTTGTAGGAGGGCCGGTGCGCGGCGATCAGCCGCAGCTCCCGGACCTGGGCCTCGAGCGCATGGCTGCACTCGATGCCGTCGACCCGCTCGGCGAGGGCCACCATCTCGCGGATCCGGCCGCGGCTCTCCGAACCGGTGAAGTACTGGCGCACCCGGCGGCGCAGGTTGCTCGCCGTCCCGACATACAGGACCTCGTCGCCCGGCCCGCGGAACAGGTAGACGCCCGGGCGCTCCGGCAGGTGGGCCGCCATCCCGCGCTTGCGCCGCTGGGCCGGCGTCACCTCGGGCAGGTAGTCGAGCAGTTCCTCCAGGGACTGCACCCCGACGTTGCCGACCCGCTCCAGCAGCGCGTGCAGCACGTGCACCGTGGCGCGGGCGTCGTCCAGCGCCCGGTGGTTCGGCGTGACCGGCGAACCGAACAGGGCGGCCAGCGCGGAGAGCCGGAAGCTGGGGCTGTCCTGCCTGGTCAGCACGCGGCGCGCGAGCCGGACCGTGCACACCACCGCGGGCTTCGGCCACGGGTACCCGTGGTGCAGGCAGGCCGCGCGCATGAAAGACGTGTCGAACGGCGCGTTGTGCGCGACCAGCACCGCGCCGCTGGCGAACTCCAGGAACGCGGGCAGCACGCGGTCGATCTTCGGCGCGTCGTGCAGCATCGCCGAAGTGATGCCGGTCAGCGCCACGATCTGCGGCGGGACGGGCATCCCGGGGTCGACGAGGGTGGCGAACTCACCCAGGACCTCACCGCCGCGGACCTTGACCGCGCCGATCTCGGTGATGCCGTCCGGGCCCGGCTTGGTCCCGGTCGTCTCGAGGTCGAACACGACGAACGTGGTGTCCCGAAGCGGCGTGCCGAGTTCGTCGAAGGTCAGTTGCGCGCCGTCCGCGAGTTGCATGATCGGCACCATAAGGAGGGGCACCGACAATCCCGGATCACGGCACGAACGGTGATCGTTACCGAAGCGGACTACCCTGAACGGATGTTTCCCTCAGTGCACGCCGAAGAGCCCGAAGACCCCGGTCTCCGGGCGCCCGCGGCGAGCGCGCGCCCGGAGCCGGACGCCAAGTCCGTGAACTGGCGCGATCTGCCGGAGCCGGTGCGCGGCCGGCTCGCCGAGCTGGCCGCCGAGGCACTGGGGAAGATCCCGCGCATCGACATCCCGCAGCAGCTGCGGCCGGTCGCGAAGTTCGCCCCGGCGAAGCGCGCGAAGCTGGGCGGTGCGGCGCTCCTCACAACCCTGGAGGACTCGACCGCGTTCCGCACCGCCGTCCTGGAGTGGGTGCGCGAGTACCGGCCCGACGCGCTCGACCCGAACGACCCGGACCCGGTGGCCGCCGCGGTGGCGGCCGTCCTGCTCGGCGAGGCCAGCGCGGCCACCCGCGTGCGGCTGGTGGTCAAGAACGCGGCGGAGACGGCGCTGCGGGCCGAGCGCGACGCCGCGGTGGCGCGCAGCCAGCGGCTGGAAGCGGAGCTGGCACGGGTGCGCGAGGAGCTGGCGGAGGCGCGGGAGGCGATCGAGGGCGCCCGCGTGGAGCGCGAGGAGGAGCTGGCGAAGCTGCGCAACCGCCTGCGCGAGCAGGGCACGCAGCTGCGGCAGGCCAAGGACGCCGCCGAGGAGGCGCGTGAGCTGCTGGCGCAGGCCGATGTGCGGCGGGAGCAGGAGGTGGCCGCGGTGACCGCTCAGCTGGAGCGTGAGCGGCAGCGCGCGGCTTCCGAGCGGGCGCGGGCCGAACGGGCGGCGGCGGACGCGGAGATCGCGCGCCAATCCGCGAAGGAGGCCCGCGAGGCCGACGAGGTGCGCCTGTCACTGCTCGTGGACACCCTGCAGGGCGCGGTGTCGGGGTTGCGGCGGGAGCTGTCGCTGGACACCAGCGCGCGGCGCCCGGCGGACACCGTGCTGGGCGCTTCGTCGGGAACCGGGGCCGGGCGGCAGGTGCGGGACCCGGCGGTGCTGGACCGGCTGCTCGCGTTGCCGAGCGTCCACCTGATCGTCGACGGCTACAACGTCACCAAGACCGGCTATCCGGAGCTCACGCTGGCCGACCAGCGGAACCGGCTGGTGCAGCAGCTCGGGGCGCTGGCGGCGCGGACGGGCGCGGAGATCACGGTGGTGTTCGACGGCGCCGAGGTGATGTCGGTGCCGACCGTGAGCGCCCGCGGGGTGCGCGTGTTGTTCTCCGACCCCGGCGTGATCGCGGACGACGTGATCCGGTCGCTGGTCGCGGCCGAGCCGCAGGGACGCCCGCTGGTGGTGGCCTCGACCGACCGCGGGGTGGCCGACTCGGTGCGGCGATCGGGGGCGCACCCGGTGGCTTCGGCGGTGCTTCTGGCGCGTCTCGGACGGGTCTAGAGATTTTTTTGCCGGTGTTTCCGCAGGTCAGCGGTTTTCTCGTGCACCGTTGGTCCATTCGTTCGATACGCCAGCCCGAAATTGTCGGTGGTCACTCGTACCGTGCATCCCAGTAGCAACGAGGAGGCACACCATGAACGACAACACCGTGATCATCGAGTGCAACCGGTGCACGCTGAGGGGCCGCGCCTGCGGCGACTGCGTGCTGAGCGCCGTGGTCGACGCCCCGCCGGTCGTCGAACTCGACTTCGAGGAACTGGCCGCGGTCGAGTTGCTCGCCGACGCCGGCCTGGTGCCGCCGCCACGGACGATCTCCCGGGGGCGGCGCCCGCACGTGCGGCTGCCCGAGCGCCGCGCCGGCTGAGGCAACGGTCGCTTCGAGCGAACGGGGGCGTCTGGCGTGGACGGGAAAGCGATCAGAAGCGACCCCGGTTGCGGCCTTGTCCCGGGCCTGTCTCCAGGCGCGAAGCGCATGTCCGGTTGGCTCGGTGCGGCGGTGTCGCCCGCCGGTGAGGGCGGCCGCCGGGCCTGGCGCGACCCCGACACGCCGAAGGCGGCAAACGGTCACTTCGTGCGGCAAACGGTCAGTAGTCGTGATCCTGCTGACTGTTGTCTTGGTCACACCCACAGGGGAACTGCTGGTCCGAACGGGAAGAGAGGTGATTACGCAAAGTTTTTACCTGGTGCCTGGTGGACGCGACGGCGGTCGTTTCGTAACCTGGCCGAGATCTCGCGCCCGGCAGCCGTCGCGCCCGCGGCGGCGACGCGAGATTGTCGCCGTAGCAGCTTGTCGGGGAGCTGTGCCGGACCCACGCATGGACCCAGATGCGCTACCCCCTGCGTCTGGACATGCCGGGTTACCGTCGTAGACCGGTTACGGGTGCTTGTGTCCGCCCGCACCGGTGCGTGTGGAGGGTCCCCCGACCTCCTGCGACGGCCGGCGGCGACATGAGTGCAAAGGAGACACGCGCGGCGTGCAGTCGCAACCCATCAAGCGCGTGGTCGCAGGAGCCCTCGCCGCCGCCGCGGTACTCGCGGTCGGTGGTTTCCCCACGGCTCCGGCCGGCGCGGTCCCCCTCCCCGCCCCACAGCAGCCCACCACGTCGTCGGACGCCCTGGCGCAGTACCGGCAGCTCGCCGCACAGGCCGAGCAGCTGAACGAGGAGGCCATGCAGGCGCAGGCCGACCTCGACGCCAAGCAGGCCGACCTGGACCGGGCCAACGCCGACCTGGCGGCCGCCAACGCGGCCGGTCAGCAGGCGCTCATCGCGAAGAACCAGTACCAGGGCGTGGTCGACCAGTTCGCCGACGCCTCGTTCGTCGGCGGCGTGCAGTTCAACAAGTTGTCCGCCTTGCTGAACGGCACCTCGGCACAGGACTTCCTGGAGCGCTCCTCCGCTCTGGAAGTGCTCGCCGACGAGAAGAACAAGGCGCTCGCCGACTACAACGCGGCGATCCAGGCGGCTGCCAACGCCCAGGCCGCGGCAGCCGACGCCCAGGCGCGCTCGCAGGTCGCCAAGGACGCGGCCGCGACGCTGCTGAACGACCTGCACGCCCGGCAGGCCGCGCTGCAGACGCAGCTGGACCAGCTGGACCAGGTGCGCCAGCGGCTCACCGCGTCCGAGCGGGCCGCGCAGAAGGACACGGGCGGCCTCGCGCCGAACGTGCCCGCCCCGACGGCGGCCGCCCAGGAGGCGATCGACGTCGCGTTGAGCAAGCTCGGCAGCCCGTACGGCTGGGGCGACACCGGCCCCAGCTCGTTCGACTGCTCGGGCCTGACGCTGTACGCCTACAAGGCGGCGGGCATCACGCTGCCGCGCACGAGCCAGCAGCAGGCCACGGCCGGCGTCGCGGTCTCGCGCGCCCAGCTGCAGCCCGGCGACCTGGTGTTCTTCGGTTCGCCGATCCACCACGTGGGCATCTACCTCGGCGACGGCAAGATGGTGCATGCCCCCGAGACCGGGGACGTCGTCAAGATCTCGCCGCTGCAGAACAACTACGTCTCGGCCCGCCGCGTCGCGCTGAGCTGAGTTCGGCACCCGACAGGGGCGGCACCGGCCACGGCCGGCGCCGCCCCTGTCTCGTTCCCGGGGCTGCCGCACCCGCAATGCCTCCCTAGTAGTCTCCAGCCCGTGCTTCGGACCCTGCTGGTGACCAACGACTTCCCGCCGCGGCCCGGGGGGATCCAGAACTACCTGAACTCCTTCGCGCGCCTGCTGCCGCCGGACCAGCTCGTCGTCTACGCACCGTCCTGGGACAAGCCCTCCGGGTCGCACCCCGAGTTCGACGCCGCCGCACCGTTCGAGGTGGTCCGGCACCCCACCTCGCTGATGTTGCCCACCCCGGACGTGCTCCGCCGCGCCAAGGACATCCTGCGCGCGCACGACTGCCAGGCCGTCTGGTTCGGCGCCGCGGCCCCGCTGGCGCTGCTCGCCCAGCCGCTGCGGGCCGCGGGCGCGGACTGGGTCGTCGCGAGCACCCACGGCCACGAGGTCGGCTGGTCGATGCTGCCGCTGGCCCGCCAGGCGCTGCGCCGCATCGGCGACACCACCGACGTGATCACCTACGTCAGCAAGTACACCCGCGGCCGGTTCGCGTCGGCGTTCGGCCCGTCCGCGGGGCTGGAGCTGCTGCCGCCGGGCGTCGACCCGGACGTGTTCAAACCGGACGACGCCGCCCGCGACGAGATCCGCGCCCGGCACGGCCTCGGCGACCGGCCGACCGTCGTCTGCGTGTCCCGGCTCGTGCCGCGCAAGGGCCAGGACATGCTCATCCACGCCCTTCCCGAGCTGCGCCGCCGCGTCCCGGGCGTCGCACTCCTGCTCGTCGGCGGTGGTCCGTACCGGAAGTCCCTGGAACGGCTCGCCGAGGCGCAGGGCGTCGCCGGCGACGTCGTCTTCACCGGCTCGGTGCCGTGGCCCGAACTGCCCGCGCACTACGCGGCAGGCGACGTCTTCGCCATGCCCGCCCGCACCCGCGGCAAGGGGCTGGACGTGGAAGGCCTCGGCATCGTCTACCTGGAGGCTTCGGCGACGGGCCTGCCGGTCGTCGCGGGCAACTCGGGCGGCGCCCCGGAGACCGTCCTCGACGAGGTGACCGGTCACGTCGTCGACGGCCGCGACGTCCACCAGCTGGTCGAGACCCTCACCCCGCTGCTCGACGACCCGTCGCGTGCCCGCAAGATGGGCGCCGCGGGCCGGGCCTGGGTGACCGAGCAGTGGCGGTGGGACCTGTTGGGCGCCCGGTTGCGCGCGTTCCTCAGCGGCGAGCCTGCCGTCGCGCCCTGACCGTCACGCGGCCCCCTCCAGCACCGCCGGGTGCCGCGGGTCGTCGGCGCGCACCACCACGTCGGCGATCTCCGCGGGCCGCACCTCCTCCTCGTACCGCTCGAACGCGGGCAGCGCCCACTGCTCGTCTTGCGGCAGGCGGCGCCGCAACGCTCCCGCGGACAGCTGCAGGTGCACGGTCAGCTCGAACGGCAGGCCACGTCCGAGGAGCATCTCGCCGTCCACGACCAGCACGCCCGGCGCGGGCAGCGACACCCGCGCGGACCGCGTGGCGCGGTCGCGAGCCGCGTCCCACAGCGCGGGCAGCACCTCGCCGCTTCCGTTGCGCCCCAACGGGTCCAGCACTTCGCGGCGCAACGCGCCCTCGTCCAGCCAGGACCAGTAGCGGGAGTCCGGGTTCTCCCTGCCGTATTCGAACCGCAGCGACGCCGGCCGCAGGAAATCCAGAGTGGACACCCGCTGCACCGCGCGGCCGCCCACCCGCAGCGGGTCGACCAGCGCGTCGGCGAGTGCCGCGGTGCCCGCCGGGCCGTCCACGGCGATCCGCACCCACGGCGCGTCCAGCACGAGGACCCGCTCGGCCAGTTCCCCGGCAAGGCGTTCGAAGGTGATGGGCCGATACCGCACGATCTCCCATCGTGCCCCATGACGGGCCCGGAACTGTCGGTGCCTCCTGCCATCATGAGCGCATGACCAAGGAAGTGGGCAGGACAGCCGACGTGGGCTGGCAGGTCGGCGTCTCACGGACGCTGCCGCACCCGGCCGCCACCGTCTGGGAGTTCCTGACCAGCAGGGCCGGCGCCGAGATCTGGCTCGGCCCCGGCGCAGGCGTGCCCGGTGGCAAGGGGGAGCGCTACGAGACGGCCGACGGAACGGCGGGCGAGGTCCGCAGTTATCGCGAACTGGACCGCATCCGGCTGACCTGGCGGCCCAAGGACTGGGACCACGATTCGACGGTGCAGGTGACGGTCTCGCCGTCGGGCAACAGCACGGTCGTCCGCTTCCACCAGGAGTGGCTCGCCGGCGCCGAGGAGCGCTCCGTGCAGCGGGAGTACTGGAAGGGGGTGGTGGACCGGGTCGCCGACGCGCTCGCCGCACGGTGAGACGGGCACCAATCGCGCCCGTGGCCCGTTGACGACTTGCCGGAGCACGAACGCCACTGGGAGGACCACGAATGCGCGTGGTGGACGAACCGATCGAGCTCGACGACGACATCATCCAGGACCCGCACGCCCTCTACCGCGCGCTGCGCGAGGAGGGCCCGGTCCGGCCCGCGATCATGCCGCGCGGGTTGCGGGTCTGGCTGGTCTCGGGATACGCGGAGGCCAAGGCGCTGCTGGCGGACCCGCGGCTGAGCAAGGACGCCAACCGGGCGCAGGAGCTGTTCGAGACGCGCCTGACGGCGACCGGGGGGACGGGCGGCGACGACCCGTCGGGCAGCCTGCTGCGCCACCACATGCTCAACAGCGACCCGCCCGACCACACGCGGCTGCGCAAGCTGGTCAACAAGGCCTTCACCGCGCGCACCATCGCCCGCCTACGGCCGCGCATCGAGCAGATCACCGACGAGCTGCTGGACTCGGTTGCCGCGCGCGGCCGGGTGGACCTGCTGGACGCGTTCGCCTACCCGCTGCCGATCACGGTGATCTGCGAGCTGCTGGGCATCCCCGAGGCTGAGCGCGGCGACTTCCGGGAGTGGTCGAACACGCTGCTCAACTCCGGGCCCGCGGATGACTTCCACGACGCGGCCCGCTCGATGGCCGGCTACCTCACCGCGCTGGTCGCCGCCAAGCGCGCGGCGCCGACCCAGGACCTGCTGTCCGACCTGGTGCACGTGTCGGACGAGGGTGACCAGCTGTCGCCGGAAGAGCTGGTCGCGATGGCGTTCCTGCTGCTCGTCGCCGGGCACGAGACCACGGTCAACCTGATCGGCAACAGCGTGCTGGCGCTGCTGCGGCACCCGGACCAGCTCGCGGCCCTGCGGGCCGACCCGTCGCTGCTGCCCGGCGCCGTCGAGGAGTTCCTGCGGTTCGAGGGGCCGATCAACATCGCGACCCTGCGGTTCACGGTGGAACCGGTGCCGATCGGCGACGTCGAGATCCCGGCGAACGAGTTCGTGATGGTCTCGCTGGTGGGCGCCAACCGCGACGGCGAGCGGTTCCCGGAGCCGGACCGCCTGGACGTCACCCGCCCTGCGGGCGGCCACCTGGCTTTCGGCCACGGCATCCACTACTGCGTCGGGGCGCCGCTCGCCCGGCTGGAAGCGGAGGTGGCGCTCGGCCGCCTGCTCGACCGGTTCCCGGTGATCGAGCTCGACGGCGACCCGGGCGAGCTCCGCTGGCGGGAGAGCACGCTCGTGCACGGCCTGAACACGTTGCCGGTGGTGGTCCGCTGAGACGTCAGTGGTGGTCGTGGCGGTGGCGGTAGACGACCACCGCCATGGCCACGCCCATCAGGCCGTGACCGATGCCCATCAGCGCGCCGCCGGAGATCGCGCCGGTCCAGTACGGCACGAGCAGTACCACGAACGGCACGTACATCCACACGGTCATTTCGAGCACGGAGCGCCGGCTGTGCCGGCGGACCCGCATCCAGGCGGCCATCGGCAGGGCCATCTCGGTCGCCATGATCATCGCCCGCCAGTCGGTGCGGTCCAGAACCGCCGACCAGCCCGCCGCGTCGAAACCCAGCCGGACGAGCGGTCCGAGGATCGCCATGCCCAGGCCCATGGCGATCCACATCTCGGCGTAGTGCAGCACTGCCCGGCGGGTGGTGGGCGAGCGCAGGGACAGGGTGGTCATCCTCATCGCCTCCAGAATGGATAGCTGTACTATCTGAAATGGGAAGCTACTCTACCCATGAGGCTGTGTCCAGAGGGAGGAACGCCGGATGCGCATGGCGGAGCTGAGCCGGGAGTCGGGCGTCCCGGTCGCGACGATCAAGTACTACCAGCGCGAAGGTCTGCTCCCGCCCGGCGAGCTGACCAGTCCCAACCAGGCCCGCTACGGGCCCGCCCACGTGCGGCGGCTGAAGCTGGTGCGTGCCCTGCTGGAGATCGGCGGGCTGTCCGTGGCCGCGGTGGGCGAGGTGCTGACCGCGATCGACGACCCCGCCACGTCGACGCACGACATCCTCGGGTTGGCGCAGCACGGCCTGCCGATGGCGAAGCTGGAGGTGACGGCCGACGACCGGGCCTGGGCGCTGAGCCGGATCGAGGAGGTGGCCCGGCAGCGGGACTGGGAGGTGCACCCCGGATCGCCGGTGGTCGAGTCGCTGGTCGGTGTGCTGTGCGCGCTCCGGGAGGTCGGGCACGAGTGGGTGCTGGACGAGCTCGACTGCTACGCCGAGGCGGCGGCCTCGGTCGCCGAGCGCGACGTGACGACGGTGGCCCGGCAGGGCGCCACCGAGGCGGTCGTCGAGGGCGCGGTGGTCGGCACCGTCCTCGGCGACGCCTTGTTCGCGGCCCTGCGCCGGATGGCGCACGCGGAGGTCTCGCGGCGGCAGTTCTCCGGGTAACGCGCTGCCCTCGGTGGTGCGCTCGCCCCCGGTCATTCCACGCCCGGCAGGGTGCCCGCCGCGATTGGCCCGCGCACGGCGTCTGGGTGGTGGACGGGCTCGACCGTGACGTGGAGGCGGGGCGGCGACGCCTGTTCTCCGGGTAACGCGCTGCGCTCGGTGGTGTGCTCGCCCCGGTCATTCCACGCCGGCGGCGCCCGTGGCTTGCCCACGGGATGGCGTCTGGGGTGCTGGACAGGGATGACGTCTGGATGCTGGACGAGCCCGCCTGTCGCCGAGGCGGCGGGTAGGGGCCGGCTCACGGGGACGGGGGACCCCGGACGTGCTGCACCGGGCGGCGCGCTCACCCGCGGTCATCCCGCACCGTCCGCGCCCGGGCGCTGCACCTGCGTGCGCACGCCGTCGGGCGCGGCTGGGGACCAGTCGTGAGGGTGGCCTGAAGCGCTAATACCTGCCACCGTGAATAATTCACCCAATTCAGTGTGATCAGAGCCACGCAGCGCGCCCACGTGCACTGTCTGTCACGTTTCGAGTCGATCATCGAGCCGCTAGGTGACCTGTGTCACGCACACTGATGGCCTGACGCCAATACGCCGTTACTCATCAGTCATGACACTTTGTGAACAAAACGTGAGAATTTCTTTGCATACCGGACATCCCGGGCGTTTTTCGGTATCTCTGGTGCTACAGGCCGTCACTGGGGCCGGTCTTCCCTCGGTTCATCCCCATGTTCGGGCACTTCCGCACCGGAGGCGTGAATGATTGACAACTCTGCCCAGGAGCGTGAGCACGCTCCGCCCCGCTCGTGGCGGTCCGCGCTGGACAACCTCCGCCACGACGTCCCGGCCTCGCTGGTCGTCTTCCTCGTCGCGATCCCGCTGTCGCTGGGCATCGCGCTGGCCTCCGGCGCGCCGATCGTCGCCGGCCTGATCGCCGCGATCGTCGGCGGCATCGTGGCCGGCGCGCTCGGCGGGGCGCCGCTGCAGGTCAGCGGCCCCGCCGCGGGCCTGACGGTGATCATGGCGGAGACCATCAACGAGTTCGGCTGGGCCGCCACCTGCGCCATCACCGTCCTGGCGGGCGCGCTGCAGATCCTGCTCGGCCTGAGCCGGATAGCGCGCGCCGCGCTGGCCCTGTCCCCGGCCATCGTGCACGGCATGCTGGCCGGCATCGGGGTCACGATCGTCCTGGCCCAGCTGCACATCGTGCTCGGCGGCACCGCGCAGAGCTCGCCGATCGACAACCTGCTCCAGCTGCCGGCGCAGATCCTCGACCCGCACGGGCCCGCCACCCTGATCGGCCTGCTCACCCTCGGCATCCTGCTGGTGTGGGGCAAGCTCCCCGCCGCGGTGCGGAAGGTGCCCGGCCCGCTCGCCGCGATCGTCGCGGTCACCGTGTTCTCGCTGGTCGCCGGCCTGGAAGTGCCGCGCGTCGACATCCCGGCGAATGTGCTCGACATCAGTTTCGCGCCGGACTTCCCGGACACCGGCTGGTTCGACTTCGGCGTCGCCGTCGTCACCATCGCACTGGTCGCGAGCGTCGAGAGCCTGCTCTCCGCCGTGGCCGTCGACAAGATGCACACCGGCCCTCGCGCGAACCTCAACCGCGAGCTGCTCGGCCAGGGCGCTGCCAACATGACCTCGGGCGCGCTCGGCGGCCTTCCGGTCACCGGCGTGATCGTGCGGAGCTCGACCAACGTGCAGACCGGCGCCCGCACCCGCGTTTCGGCCGTCCTGCACGGCGTCTGGGTGCTGCTGTTCGTCGCCGTGCTGGCCGGGTTGCTGCGCAACATCCCGCTCGCCGCGCTCGCCGGCCTGCTGGTGCATGTCGGCGCGAAGCTGGTCAACCTCAACCACATCAAGCAGGTGCTGCGGCACGGCGACCTGCCGGTCTACCTGATCACGCTGCTCGGCGTCGTGGCCATCGACCTGCTCACCGGTGTGCTGATCGGTGTCGCCGCGGCCGCGCTGATCATGCTCCGCCGCCTGCTGTGGTCCGGCATCCACGCCGAACGCGACGGCGACAAGTGGCGCGTCGTCGTCGAGGGGGCGTTGTCCGCGCTCTCGATTCCGCGCCTGACCTCGGTACTGGGCACCATCCCGCGCGGCGCGACGGTGACCCTCGAACTCGTCGTGGACTACCTCGACCACGCGGCGTTCGACACGCTGTCGGCCTGGCAGCACTCCCACGAGGAGGCGGGCGGCCAGGTGATCGTGGACGAGATCGGGCACCCCTGGTTCGAGCGGGGCAAAGCAGGCGAGCCGACCGTGCACAAGGCCAAGGCCCAGCGGATCGCGCCGCGCTGGTTCGCCCCGTGGTCGGACTGGCAGCGGGCCCGGCAGGAGGAGCCGGTCGAGGTTCCGGAGCAGCGGCAGCCGCGGGAGAGTTCGATGCGGCGCGGCATGGTCGAGTTCGAGCGGCGCACGTCGCAGCTGGTCCGCCCGATCCTGGGCAAGCTGGCCGACACGCAGAACCCGGAGACGCTGTTCATCACCTGCGGCGACGCGCGGATCGTGCCGAACCTGATCACCAGCAGCGGCCCTGGCGACCTGTTCACCGTGCGCAACATCGGCAACCTGGTGCCCGACCACGCGACGTGCGCGGCGGGTTCGGACGCGTCCATCGGCGCCGCGGTCGAGTTCGCGGTCGGGGTGCTCAAGGTGCGCGAGATCGTGGTGTGCGGGCACTCGTCGTGTGGCGCGATGAAGGCGCTGCTGGGCGGCGTGCCGGCGGGCGCCCCCGCGCTGGAGTCCTGGCTCCGGCACGCCGAGCCGAGCGTGGAGCGGGCGAAGACGCACGCGCCCATCCGGATCGGCGACTCGCTGCCCGGCTCCGAGGCCGACCAGCTGGCGCTGCACAACGTCCTGCAGCAGCTGGACCGGCTGCGGGAGTACCCGACGGTCGCGGCCGCCGAGGCCCGCGGCGAGGTCGACCTGGTGGGGATGTACTTCGAGGTCGGCGCCGCCCGCGTGCACCTGTACGACCCGAAGGCGAACGCCTTCGTCTCGGCCGACAGCGTCGTGACCGGGACCGCGGAGAGCAACCCGATGGTCACCGGGTAGCCACACACCGGAAAGCCAGCCGGCCGGCGCCGGTATTAGTGTCGGATCCCGTGAGCGTGCTGGTGGTGACCGGGACCGGAACCGGCGTCGGCAAGACCGCGGTGACCGCGGCCCTCGCCGCGCTCGCGCGCGCCGAGGGCCGCCGGGTGGCCGTGCTGAAACCCGCGCAGACCGGGGTCGCCCCGGACGAGCCCGGCGACATCGACGAGGTGACCCGCCTCGCCGGGGACGTCACCGCCCGCGAGCTGCGCCGCTACCCGGACCCGCTCGCCCCGGACGTCGCGGCGCGGCGCAGCGGCATCGCGCCGGTCGGGCCGGCCGAGGCCGCCGGGGCGGCGAGCGAGCTGGCCGAGACGCACGACCTCGTGCTGGTCGAGGGCGCCGGTGGGCTGCTGGTCCGCTTCGACGCCGACGGCGCCACCCTGGCCGACGTCGCGTGGTCGCTGTCCGCCCCGCTGCTGGTGGTCGCCGAGGCCGGGCTCGGCACCCTCAACGCCACCGCCCTGACGGCCGAGGTCGCGACGGCGCGCGGCCTCAACGTGCTCGGTGTCGTCATCGGGTCCTGGCCCGCGCGGCCGGACCTGGCCGCCCTGTGCAATGTGTCCGACCTGCCGGTGGCCGCCGGATCGCCCCTGCTCGGCGCCCTCGCCGAGGGTGCGGGCGCGCTGGACCGCGACGCCTTCCTGGAGGCCGCGCGCGCCGGGCTGTCGCCGTGGTTCGGCGGCGACTTCGACGCCGAGCGGTTCGAGAAGGGCCTGAACACCCAGTCCTGACCCGTGTTCTGGCGGGGCCGGCGGGGTGAACCTGGCCGACTGGATCGGCGACGCGGCCGACACGGTGCGTACACGGGTGGGGGGACCGGCTAATCTCGGTGCGGCGGATCAAGCGGCAACGGAAAGAGGTGCGGTGGCCGACTCGTCGCCGGTGCAGGCCAGGCCGGGAGCACCCGGTCCGGAGCTGTCCGCTGTGCTGTTCCACCGGCGGCCACCCCGGCCGCGGGTGGTCGTGAAGGCCGACCTGCTGCCCGCGGTCAGCCTGCTGTCGCTGATCGGGGTGCTCGGCATCCCGCTCGGCTGGCTCTGGTCGCTGCTCGCCCCGCCCGAACGGGTGCGCGTGTTCGACGGCGGCCAGCTGATCCCGTTGCAGCTGGAGAGCTGGCACCGCTTCGACGACCTCGCGGTCTACGCGTTGCTGGGCCTCGGCCTGGGTGTGGTCACCGGGGTCGCGGTGTGGATGCTGCGCGAGCGGCGCGGGCCCGTGGTGCTGATCGCCGCGGTGCTCGGCGGCCTGCTCGCGGCCTGGCTCGGCGTCCAGATGGGCGTGGCCTTCGCCAACAGCGCCTACGCGGTCACGACCACGCCCGCGATCGGCGACGTCATCGAACGGGCGCCGCGCATTGAGTCGTTGTGGGTTTTGGTGGCCCAGCCGCTGGGCACCGCGCTGGTCTATGGCCTGCTCGCCGGCTGGAACGGCCGCGACGACCTCGGCCGCAGGCTGGGCTAGAAACGCGAAACGGCCGGAACCCCGTGCTCGGGGTCCCGGCCGTTCGGCTTGTCTCAGGCCGCCTCGGCGCGCCGCCGGGAGCGGATCAGGCTCCGCCGCTCCTGCTCGGTCGTGCCGCCGAAGATGCCGTTGTCGAGACCGGAGTCCAGTGCGTAGGCCAAGCATTCGGCGCGCACCGGACAGCTTGCGCACACCGCCTTGGCCCGTGCGACCTGCCGGGCGCCCGGGCCCATTTCGGACACGGGGAAGAACAGCTCAGGGTCCTCGTCCCGGCAGGCGGCACGAGTACGCCAGTCGATCACGTCGCGGCTCATGGCGTGCCGCCTCCTTCCATGCGTTTCGTTTCTCAGCTGGCGCTCCAGGCACCAGCAAGGGTGACAGGCACGCGTCAGGGCCCATCTGGTTTTTCTTGCTGCGGTATCTGGGTTGCCACGCCGGGCTCGGATCAATCACCTTGATCCGGCGGGCTGGTGGCAGGGGCTGTTGCCAGCGCCGAAGGTCCAACGGTACCAGGAAGATCCTTGTTCCCGCTCACCTGCGAAAACGTTGTGGCCAGCGTCTCAGTTCAGGCTGGCGGGCAGGCCGAGCTGGATCAGCTCGGGTGGGGGAGCGGGCACCGCGCGCAGCTTCGTCAGGAAGCCGGCCTCCCGCCGCAGCATGCGGCTGACCATCCGCAGCCGGCGCAGCGGCTGGGTCTCTTCGAGCAGCTGCTGCCGGTCGGCCAGCGGCAGCAGGCAGTCGGCGGCGAGCAGGTACGACAGCGCGCCTGGTCCGGTCTCCGATTCCGGCGCCGCCCACGAGTCGCGGTGCCAGGCCGCCTCGCAGTACGCCCCGTGCGCGGACAGGGCCGCGTCGCGCAGGCCGGCGACCGCCCGTCCGGCGGTAGGCGGGAGCGGGTCGTCATCGACCCATTCGACGGTGCCGACGAGGTAGGGCGCGCGGCTGTTGTCGATGTCCAGCACCCGGAAGCGGCGCTCGCCACGGGTGATGATGTCGAACCGGCCGTCGGGCAGCCGCTCGCTCTCGCCGAGCAGCGCGGTGCAGCCGATGGCGTGGACGTGATCGAGGTGTTCGACCTCGCGCACGGCGGAGGTCCGGATCGCGATGATCCCGAACCGGCGGTCCGGCACCGTGCCGGTCAGCAGGTCGACCGCGAGCTGCCGGTAGCGCGGCTCGAACAGGTGCAGGGGCAGCGTCGCGCCGGGCAGCAGGACGGTTTGCAGAGGGAACAGGGGGATGGTCTCTGTCGTTCTTTCCTGCCGCTCCGCATCCACGGCTACACGGTACGTCGATCCGGTGGTTCTCGCTCAACGTCGTTTGGGCGGCGGGCGGAACACCGCGAACGGGTCTGTCACCTGGATGCCCTTCCCGGTGAAGGAGAACAACGCGGCCGGCCGTCCCCCGCTGCGGCCCGGCGCGGCCGTGTGCCCGGTGGGCGAGAGCAGGCCGCGCCGGGCCAGCACGCGCTGCAGGTTCGTCGCGTCGACCTTGTAACCCAGTGCGGCCGAGTACAGCTCGCGCAGGGCCGAGATGGTGAACTCACGCGGCGCGAGCGCGAAGCCGACGTTGGTGTACGACAGCTTGGAGCGCAGGCGGTCGCGGGCGCGCAGCACGATGTCGCGGTGGTCGAACGCGGTGCGCGGCAGGTCGTCCACCGGATGCCAGCGCGTGTCCTCCGGGACCTCGGGGTCGACGTCGGAGGGGACAAGACCGAGGAACGCCGTGGCGACCACACGCGGCCCTGGCACGCGGTCCGGCGCGCTGAACACCGCCAGCTGCTCGACGTGGCTCAGCTGCCGGACGTCGACCTTCTCCGCGAGCTGGCGGCGGATCGAGGTCTCCACGTCCTCGTCCGGCCGCAACCGTCCGCCGGGCAGCGACCAGCGCCCGACGTGCGGATCCAGCGCCCGGCGCCACAGCAGGACCTGCAGTGTGGCGCAACGCACCTGCAATACCGCCGCCAAAACCTCGTGTGCCAGGGGGGCGCTGCTGTTAATATGACTTCGCACGGTTTTCGATTGTAAGGCGAAAACCAGCGACTGGTCCAGGAGGGCCGATGACTGCAGCGACTGTGGACCTGACCCCGTACGGCGGCGTGGAGCCGGACGAGGCGTGGGCGGAAGAGGTGCGCAAGCTGGCGCGCGAGCGGGATGCCGTGCTGCTGGCGCACAACTACCAGGCTCCGGCGATCCAGGACATCGCCGACCACACGGGGGACTCCCTCGCGCTGTCGCGGATCGCCGCCGCCAGCGACGCGTCGACCATCGTGTTCTGCGGCGTGCACTTCATGGCCGAGACCGCGAAGATCCTGTCGCCGGACAAGACGGTGCTGATCCCCGACGCCCGCGCCGGCTGCTCGCTCGCCGACTCCATCACCGGCGCCCAGCTGCGCGAGTGGAAGGCGCAGCACCCCGGCGCGGTCGTGGTGTCCTATGTGAACACCACCGCCGAGGTCAAGGCGGAGACGGACATCTGTTGCACGTCGTCCAACGCCGTTGACGTGGTGGCGTCGATCCCGGCCGACCGCGAGGTCCTGTTCGGTCCGGACCAGTTCCTCGGCGCGCACGTCAAGCGCAAGACCGGGCGCGAGAACATGCACATCTGGGCCGGCGAGTGCCACGTGCACGCCGGGATCAACGGTCCCGAGCTGGCGCAGCGCGCGGCCGACCACCCGGACGCGGACCTGTTCATCCACCCCGAGTGCGGTTGCGCCACCTCGGCGCTCTACCTGGCGGGCGAGGGCGCGGTGCCCGCGGACAAGGTGAAGATCCTGTCCACTGGGGACATGGTGCACGAGGCCCGCGCGACCAAGGCGAAGTCGGTGCTGGTGGCCACCGAGGTGGGCATGCTGCACCAGCTGCGCAAGGCCGCGCCGGGCATCGACTTCCGCGCGGTGAACGACCGGGCGTCTTGCGCATACATGAAGATGATCACCCCGGCCGCCCTGCTGCGCGCCCTGCGCGAAGGCGCCGACGAGGTGCACGTCGACCCGGAAACCGCGGCCAGGGCCCGCGCCTCGGTGCAGCGGATGATCGAGATCGGGCAGCCCGGCGGCGGCGAATGAC
Source organism: Amycolatopsis sp. 3B14 (assembly GCF_050958625.1). Lineage (NCBI taxonomy): Bacteria > Bacillati > Actinomycetota > Actinomycetes > Pseudonocardiales > Pseudonocardiaceae > Amycolatopsis > Amycolatopsis sp. 3B14. The sequence goes on along the minus strand of NZ_JBHZEN010000027.1, from coordinate 42,054 downwards.
CGGCCCGGTTATCGACGAGAAGACGAAAACCACCTGCTGGGAGGCTCGCGCGGATCTGGTCGTGCTCGGCACCGGCGTCGCCGGGCTGACCGCGGCGATCCGCGCGCAGGAGCTCGGTCTGCGGGTGCTGGTCGTGACCAAGGCGGCGGTCGAGGACGGCAACACCCGCTGGGCGCAGGGCGGCGTCGCCGTGGTCATGGAGGACCAGCACGACGAGGGCGACTCGGTCGCACGGCACGTCGACGACACGTTGATTGCCGGCGCCGGGCTGTGCGACCCGGATGCGGTGGGGGCGATCCTCGCCGACGGTCCGCGCGCCGTGTCCTGGCTGCGGTCGGCGGGCGCGCGGTTCGACCCCGGCGCCTCCGGCCTGCTCGCCCGCACCCGGGAGGGCGGGCACAGCGCGTTCCGCGTGATCCACGCCGGTGGTGACGCGACCGGGGCGGAGGTCGAGCGGACGCTCGTCGCCGAGGCCACCGGTCGTCGGCTGCCGGTGCTGGAGCGGCACATCGCGGTCGACGCGCTGCGTACGCCGCGTGGCGACGTGGCCGGGGTGACGGTGCTCGACCCGGAGGGGCGGCCGGGTGTGCTGCGCGCGCCCGCGGTGCTGCTCGCCACCGGCGGGATGGGGCAGCTCTACCAGGCCACGTCGAACCCGGAGATCGCCACCGGTGACGGCGTCGCGCTCGGCTTGCGGGCCGGGGCGGTGGCCGCGGACCTGGAGTTCGTGCAGTTCCACCCCACCGTGTTGTACACGCCGGGCGCCCGCGGCCGGTGCCCGCTGGTGACCGAGGCCGTGCGCGGCGAGGGCGCGGTGCTCGTCGACGGCGCGGGGGCGTCCGTCATGCAGGGCGTGCACCCGCTGGGCGACCTGGCGCCGCGCGACGTCGTGTCCGGCGCGATCACGCGGCGGCTCGCTTCGGCGCCGGGTGGGATCGACGACCACGTGTTCCTCGACGCGACCGGCGTGCCCGGGTTCGCCAAGCGGTTCCCGACGGTGTTCGCGGCCTGCCGGGCGATCGGTGTCGACCCGGCGCGTGATCCGATCCCGGTCACCCCTGCGGCACACTTCGCCTGCGGCGGGATTGTCGCGGGCACCGACGGCCGCACCGGTGTCGCCGGCCTCTACGCGGCCGGTGAGGTGGCGCGGACCGGGTTGCACGGCGCGAACCGGCTGGCGTCCAACAGCCTGCTGGAAGGGCTGGTCACCGGGCGCGCCGCCGCCGAGGCGGTGGCCGCCGACCTCGCCGCAGGCCTGCTCGCCGACCCGAAGCAGGCGTCGGCACCCGCGTGGGGGCGGGTGCGGATGGCTGAGCGGGACGCGCTCCAGCGCGCGATGAGCCGGTACGCGGCGATCGGGCGGGACGCCGAGGGGCTGGCCGTGGCCGGTGCGGTGCTCGACTTGTCGACTTCGGACGGTCCACTCCGGACCCACGCCGACGTCGAGAACGCGTCGCTCACCTTGGTGGCGCAGGCTTTGCTGGCCGCGGCCGCGCGCCGCACCGAATCGCGCGGCTGCCACGTCCGCGCCGACCACCCCGGCCGGGACGACGTGACGTGGCAGCGCAGTCAGCTGATCCGGCTCAACCCGTCGGGGCAGCCGGTGCTGGCCGACCCCGTGTGCACGGAGGAAGTGGCATGAACCTGGACCTGGAGGACGCCCGCCGCGTCGTGGAGACCGCGCTGGCGGAGGACCTGCGGTACGGACCGGACGCGACCACCGCCGCCACGGTCCCGGAGACGGCGACCGCGGTCGCGGAGATCACTCCCCGCGTGGACGGCACGCTCGCCGGCGTGCCGGTGGCGCTGCTGGTGTTCGACGCGGTCCTCGGCTCCGGATACGAGGTGCTCGGCCGGCGCGAGGACGGCAGCAGGCTCGTCGCGGGTGAGCCCGCGCTCGTCGTCCGCGGACCGGTGCGCGGGCTGCTCACCGCGGAGCGGACGGCGCTGAACCTGCTGTGCCACCTGTCCGGCGTGGCGACCGCGACGGCCGCGTGGGTGTCCGCTGTGGACGGCACCGGCTGCGCGATCCGGGACTCCCGCAAGACGCTGCCCGGCCTGCGGCTGCTGGAGAAGTACGCGGTGCGCTGCGGTGGCGGCGTCAACCACCGGATGGGCCTCGGCGACGCGGTGCTGATCAAGGACAACCACGTGGTGGCCGCCGGTTCGGTCACCGCCGCGCTGGCGGCGGCCAGGGAGCACGCGCCGGCGCTGCCGTGCGAGGTCGAGGTCGACACGCTCGACCAGCTCGACGAGGCACTGGCCGCCGGCGCCGACGAGGTCCTGCTGGACAACTTCACGCCAGGGCAGTGCGCGGAAGCCGTGCGCCGCAAGGACGAGGTGTCGCCGAAGACGCGGCTGGAGGCCTCCGGCGGGCTGAAGCTGGCGAACGCGCGGGCCTACGCCGAGACCGGCGTGGACTACCTGGCGGTCGGCGCGCTGACCCACTCCTCGCCCGCGCTCGACCTCGGGATGGATCTTCACTGAACCTTGTTCCGGCCTCCCCCGGCTTGCTATGACTGGGGTCCGGGGGAGGAAGGAACGGGCATGGCTGGCAACTTCCTGCTCACCTTGCTGCGCAAGGGGGCGGGGGTGCTGGCGTCCACGCCGGGCGAGCTGCCGGCGGAGATCGACGATCCGGAGCCGGTGTCCGCGCTCAAGCGGATGGGCGCCGTCGCGGCGAGCAGCACCGAGGGGCCGCGCTCGTCGCTGATGGTGCGCGCGACCCGGTACGCGGTGCTGCTGCCGCTGGTCTACCGGATCGGCGTGCTGCCGATCGCCTGGGTGTGGCTGGTGGCCGCGCACGGTTTCGTGCTCTCGGCGACGGTGGTCGCCTGGGTGGGCGTGCTGGCGAACCTGACCGGGCTGGTGTGGGTGCTGCGCGTGCCGGACCGCAGCGGGCGCACGACGGCGTTGCTGCTGGCGGCCGATCTGGTGTTCGCGGTCGCGGCGGGCGTGGCGGTCAGCGCGACGGCTTCGGCGGAGTTGTACTGGGCCGCCGCTTGGGTGCCGTTCCTGAACCTGACCGGGACGGTCGGGTTGTGGACGATGTGCCGGGGCGTGCCTGCCGGGGTCGCGCTGGTGGTGCTCGGGGTGCCGTTCCAGGTGGGGTTGCTCGCGCTCGGCGGGCAGTTGTCGATGTGGGTGCCGCCGCTGGTCAGCGGGACCGGGACGATGCTGGTCGCCGTGGTGACGGCGGCCGGGACGCTGGTGCTGCTCGGGGTGGCGACGCGCTTGGCGCTGGCGATCGGGATGCGACTCGGGGTGGCCGGGGAGCGGGCGCGCACGGAGCGGGCGCTGCACGACACGGTGCTGCAGGCGCTCGAAGCGATGGCGATGCACCGGGGCGGGGATCCGGCCGCCGAGCTGGACCGGGTGCGTGCGCAGGCGCGGGCGCAGGCGGCCGAGCTGCGGCGGGGGCTGGGCACGCCGGGCGGTGGCGGTCAGGGGCTCGCGGGGGAGCTGACCGGGCTGGCGACCGAGATGGCGCGGGAGGGGCTGCGGGCGCAGCTGGCGCTGTCCGACCTGGCCGACGACACCCTGACGGAGGCCCGCCGAGCAGCGGTCCGCGACGCCGCGCGCGAGGCGTTGCGCAACACGCTGAAGCACGCGGGCACCCGGGAGGTCGTGATGCGCCTCGCCGAGCACGAGGGCGGGATCGCGGTGGTGATCCGCGACCACGGAGTCGGCTACGACGAGGACGCGCGCCCGGCGGGCTTCGGGGTGAGCTCGTCGATGAAAGCGCGCCTCACCGAAGCCGGCGGCTGGTGCCGGATCGACTCCAAGCCAGGCCACGGCACGCGGGTGACGCTGTGGGTGCCGCGCTAGGCGGTTCGGGAAACGGGCCGATGCACCGCTGGCAGCGCATGTCGCGACCGCGAACGCGCCGATCGACTGGGATTGGTCCCGGCCGGGCGTGGAGACGAACACCTCCCGTAGTGGCAGAGGGCACTGGAGATTCCTGATCGCGTGTCGCTATCTAGTCCCCCAGGGGCAGGTGCGCGTTCGTCGCCTTGACGAGGGTTGCCAGGTCGGGCAGTTCGCGCACCTCGCGGCCCGCCGCGCGCAGGGTTTCCGCTCCCACGCAGTCCACGAACAGGTTCGGCTCGCGCCAGGCGAACACCACTCGCGGGATGCCGGCGTTCAGGATGTGCTGCGTGCAGGACACCGCCCGCGACGCGCGCGAGCTGCACGGCTCCAGCGACGAGTAGATCGTCGCGCCGGTGAGGTCCGCGTCGCCCAGTTTGGCGATCGCCACCTCTTCCGCGTGGTCGTGCGGGTCGGTCTCGCCCGAGTACCCGGTGGCCAGCACCTCGTCGGCGGCGTTCACCACGATCGCGCCGACCCGGAACGTCGTCGACGGCGGGCACTTCTCCGCCAGCTCGATCGCCTCCCGCAGCCTGCGGTGGTCCCGTGCCGCCTGCCCCAGGTGGTACCGCATGAACACGACGTCCCCGATGCGGCGCGTCTCGGTCAGCTGCAGCCGTCCCGGCGGGAACCGGCCGGGTCCGACGAACCGCGGCGCCTCCGCCTCGCCGACGAACACCGGCGCGACCGCGAGTTGCAGTTCGTCCACCACACCCGCGGTGAGGAACATCGTGTGGACCGCGCCGCCGCCCTCGACCATCAACCGCTCGATCCCGCGGCCGGCCAGATCCGCCAGCACGCGCCGCAGGTCGAGCGGGTCCCCGCCGTCCACCACGGTCGCCACCGCGCCCAGCCGCTCCCGCACCTTCGGCACCGCCGCGGCCGGGGTGTAGACCAGCTTCTCGACGTCGCCGGTGGTGAAGAAGTTCGCCGACGGGTCGAGGTCGCCGCTCCCGGTGATCGTGACCTTCGCCGGGTTGCCGCGCCCGGATCGCACCAGCAGCCGCGGGTTGTCGGTGCGGATCGTGCCCGCCCCGACCAGGATCGCGTCCACCCCGGCGCGCTCGCCGTCGACCCGCGCGAAGTCCTCCTCGTTGGACAGCAGGAGGCGCCGGTCGCTGGTGTCGTCGAGGTAGCCGTCCAGGGAAACCGCCGCCGAGGCGAGGACGTACGGGCGCGTGCTCACCCCCCGGAGTCTGCCACCGTCCCGCATCGCGGGCCGTTTTGACGCGGTCGGCTACTTTCGTGCACGGTGGAACGAAGTCCTGGGGGGGTGCGCAGTGTCGAACGCCGCCGCGGTGCTCGGCGCGATCAGGCGGGAAGGCCCGCTGTCGCGGGCCGCGATCGCCGAGCTCACGTCGCTGAGCATGCCGACGGTCAGCCGTCAGGTCGCCGCGCTCGCCGAGGCCCGGCTGGTGCGGGACGCGCCGGACCTGGCCCGCGCCGGCGCCGTCGGACGGCCCAGGGTGCCGGTCGACATCGACGACACCGTGCTCGCCGCGTGCGGGGTGCACATCGGCGTCCGCACCACCACGTTCGGCATCGTCGACCTGCGCGGCCGGCTGGTCGGCAGCGAGAAGATCCCGACCCCGCGGGGCAGCGCCGAAGACGGGCTGGCGTTCCTCGCCGCGAAGGTCCGCGCGTTCCTGCGGCGCTGGCGGGAGCGGCGGGTCGTCGGGCTCGGGCTCGCCACCGGCGGCCAGGTCGACATCGCCCGCGGCCTGATCACGCACGACCGGCTCGGCTGGCACCGCGCCCCCGCGCAGGCGGTGCTGGCGCGCGGGACGGGGCTGCCGGTGCACGTCGACGGCCACGTGCCCGCGATGGCGCACGCCGAGCTGCTCTTCGGCGAGGGCAAGCAGTACCCGAGCCTGCTCTACTTCTACGCCCGTCAGGTCGTCGGCGCGGCGCTCGTGGTCAACGGCGTGCTGCACCGCGGCCCCGGCCAGGCCGGGTCGGTCGCGCACCTGCCGGTCGGTGGCGACGTGCGGTGCCCGTGCGGCCGGACCGGCTGCCTCGAAGCGACGGTCAACGACCAGACCGACCGGGGTGCGCTGGCCGAACGCGCCGCGACGATGGGCCGGGCGGTCGCCATCCTGCGCGACGTCGTCAACCCGGACCAGGTCGTCCTCGGCGGTCAGAACATCACCGACGCGCCGGAGCACCTGGCGACCCTGCTGCACGCGTTCGCGGCGACGACCGCGCTACCCGGCACCGACCTGGTGACCGTGACGAGGTTCGGCCCGGACGTCCAGGCCGTCGCGGCGTGCACCGGCGTCCTGGCGGACATCTTCGCCGACCCGACGCCGCTGATGACGTGACTCAGCCCGGCAACGCGAGCGGCAGCGTGCGCCGTACCGCGGCGGCGTGCCTGCCGTACAGCGGCACGACCGGCACGTCCAGGTCGCGGGTCCGGGGCGGGCGCCGCGTCCCGGCGTAGCGCGCCAGCCGCAGCGTGACCTCCTCCGCGAGCCGCCCGAAGCGGTTGCGGCGCAACGTGAACGAGGCGACCGTCAGGGCCGCCCCGCGAGCCGTCGACGTCAGCAGCACGGGCACGTCCTCACGCGTCAACGGGACGAAGCCGGCCTGCGCGGTCCCGCCCGCCGACCAGGCCTGCCAGCCGTCCGTCACCGGCGCCGGGGCGTCCGCGCCGAGGGTGGCGCGCAGCTCCGTCGCCAGTTCGCCGGCCTCCAGCAGCGTGCTGCCGTACCCGGCCTTCGCGAGCGCGCCCATCAACGCCAGCGCCGCCCGGGTCGTCGCCCGCAGCTCGCCCGCCTCACCACCGCCGCGGGCCAGCGCCGCCAGCGGCGCCTCGCTCGCCCGGTACCGCACCGCGACCAGGTACGTCCGCTCGCCGAAGCTCGTCCGCACCAGCAACTGGGCGCCTGCCAGCGGGATCTCCGGGTTGTCGCACGCGGCGCGCAGCAGGTCCAGCACCTTCGCCACGTCCGGCTCCACGCCCTCGCGCAGCCGGATCACCGTGGTCCAGCCGTCGCCGACCCCGGCGACCCCGAACCGGTTCCCGGCGCGGTCGACGTGCTGCCGCAGCCGGAAGTCGTGGGCGAGCACGCGCAGCGGGTCGGCGGCCTGGCGGCGTTCGTCGTGCTGCAGCAGCCGGTAGGACACCCAGGTGAGCGCCCAGCCTGCCAGGTGCCGTCCCGCGAACCGGACGGACGTGGACGCGATCACCAGCACCGCCAGCACGGTCACGACGAGCTTCGCGGGCAGCACGTCGTGCACCGCCAGCAACGTCGCGACCAGAGCGGACTCCCAGACCGCGATCTGGGCGAAACCGATGGGCAGGACGAACGGCGCCATGGTGAACCGGCGGGGCCGGGGTGCTTCGGGTGCGGTCCCGCCACCGGCGGAGACCCCCGCGTCGGCAGCGGTCAACTCGCTTCTCCTTGATCCTGGTACAGAATAAACGGGGAACCGGTATTCGCTGCCGGGAAAAATGCCCACAGGGAGTGAGGTCCCATGGCCGCGAGCGAGGGCGGGCCCATCCGGGTCGGCGTGATCGAGGACCACCCGCTGTACCGCTACGCGGTCGCGAACGTGCTCTCCGAGGCGAGGGACATCGAGCTGGGTCCCGTCGCGGAGTCGGTCGCCGCGTTCGCGAGCAACCAGGAACCGGCCGGGTGCGTCGTCGTGCTGGACCTCAAGCTGCGTGGCGTGACCGACTCGCAGGCCGTGCAGGAGGTCGTGCGGATGGGGCACAAGGTGCTGGTGGTGTCCGCGCACGCCGGCCAGGACGAGGTGCTCGGCGCGATCTCCGCGGGCGCGCGGGGATACCTGTCGAAGGACTCCGACGGCGACGACATCCTGCACGCGATCCGCGAGATCGCCGCGGGCAACTCCTACGTGTCGCCGACCCTGGCGTCGTTCCTGCTCGACTCGACGCGCCCGCGGGCCGGGGTGAAAAGCGTGCTGTCCGACCGCGAACGGCAGGTGCTGTCCCTGGTCGCCGCGGGGGAGCGGGACGCCGACATCGCCGAGGCGATGTCGATCAGCGTCCGCACCGTCCGCTCCTACCTGGACCGGATCCGCGACAAGACCGGCCGCCGCCGGCGCCCCGAACTGACCCGGCTGGCCATCGAAGAGGGCATGGCCTGACCCGGCTCAGAGCCGCCGGTTCGCCAGCGCCCCGGTCGCGTTGCGGGCCTTCTCCGCGACCTCCGGGTCGATGTCCACGACGACCGACTCGGGCCCCGCGCCCAGCTGCGCGTGCACGCGCCCGAACCCGTCCGCCACCGTCGAGTAGCCGATGCCGGTCGGCGCCTTCGGGTTCACCTCGACGCCGGAGGCCGCCGGGTCGGCCTGGCCGCACCCCAGCACCCAGCAGCCGGAGTCGAGCGCCCGCGCCCGCACCAGCACCTCCCACTGGTCCCGCTTGCCCTCGCCCGCGCCCCACGACGTCGGCAGCACGACCGCGGACGCGCCCCGATCGGCCAGCGCCCGGAACAGCTCCGGGAACCGCACGTCGTAGCAGGTCGCGAAGCCCAGCGTCACGCCGTCGACCTCGACGGTCACCGGCGAGGCGCCGGGCGCGACCGTGTCGGACTCGCGGAAGCCGAACGCGTCGTAGAGGTGGATCTTGTCGTAGCCGGTGTGGTGCCCGAGCCCGGTGATGAGCAGGGTGTTGCGCACCCGGCCGTCCTCGTGCGGGGTGAACATCCCGGCCACCACCAGCACGCCGTGCTCGTCGGCGATCGCGGCGACCGACTTGGCCCACGGCCCGTCGAGCGGTTCGGCGACCGGCCCGAGCGGCACCCCGAACCGCGCCATCGCCGCCTCCGGGAACACCACGACCCGCGCTCCCTCACCTGCCGCGCGCGCCACGCCCTCGCGGGTCGGGGCGAGGTTCTCCGCGGGCTCGGCACTCGATGTGAGCTGGCACAAGCCGATCCGGAGCACGGGCTACCTCCCTGGTCGTCGTCAACGTTCCAACTCGTACCCTAGACCCATGTTGAACCGCATCGACCTGCGTGGACGCGTGCTGTCCGCCACCGAACTCCGAGCCACGCTCCCGCGTGCCGAGATCGACGTGGACGCGGCGCTGCATCAGGTCCGCCCGGTGGTCGAGGCGGTCCGCGAGCGCGGGGTCGAGGCGGTCCTGGAGTACACCGAGCGGTTCGACCGCGTGCGCCCGGCGAGCGTCCGCGTGCCGCGCGCGGAGATCGAGGCCGCGCTGACCACGCTGGACCCGGCGGTGCGCGCCGCGCTGGAGGAGGCCATCGAGCGCGCCCGCAAGGTGCACGCCGACCAGCGCCGCGCGGACGTGACCACGACGGTCGCCGACGGCGGCACGGTCACCGAGCGCTGGGTGCCGGTCGAGCGCGTCGGCCTCTACGCCCCCGGCGGGCTCGCGGTGTACCCGTCGAGCGTGGTGATGAACGTCGTCCCGGCGCAGGTCGCCGGCGTCGGCTCGCTGGTGCTGTGCTCGCCGCCGCAGGCCGAGTTCGGCGGCAGGCCGCACCCGACGATCCTGGCTGCCGCGGCGCTGCTCGGCGTGGACGAGGTGTGGGCGGTCGGCGGCGCGCAGGCCGTGGCGCTGATGGCCCACGGCGGCACCGACACCGACGGCGCCGAGCTGGTCCCGGTCGACCTGGTCACCGGCCCCGGCAACATCTACCTCACCGCGGCCAAGCGCCTGCTGCGCGGCCTGATCGGCATCGACTCCGAGGCGGGCCCGACGGAGATCGCGATCCTGGCCGACGAGACGGCCGACCCGGTGCACGTGGCGGCCGACCTGGTGAGCCAGGCCGAGCACGACCCGCTCGCCGCGAGCGTCCTGGTCACCACGTCGGAGGAGCTGGCCGACGCCGTGGACCGGGAGCTGGCCGGCCGCGTCGCCGCGACCAAGCACACCGAGCGCATCGGCGAGGCGCTGCGCGGCAAGCAGTCCGGCACGGTGCTGGTGTCCACTGTGGACGAGGGGCTGCGGGTGGTGGACGCCTACGCGGCCGAGCACCTGGAGATCCAGACGGCCGACGCGCGGGCCGTCGCCGCGCGGGTGCGCAACGCAGGCGCGGTGTTCGTCGGCCCGTACGCGCCCGTTTCGCTCGGCGACTACTGCGCGGGGTCGAACCACGTGCTGCCCACCGGCGGGTACGCGCGCCACTCGTCGGGGCTGTCCGTGCAGAGCTTCCTGCGCGGCATCCACGTCATCGACTACAGCGAGGAGGCGCTGCGCGAGGTGGCCGGCAAGGTCGTCGCGCTCGCCAACGCCGAAGACCTGCCCGCACACGGGGAAGCGGTCACCGCCCGCTTCCCGGGAGGAGCCGAGTGAGTTCCGACGACGTCCGACTCGAGGACCTGCCGCTGCGTGAGGACCTGCGGGGCCGCAGCCCCTACGGCGCACCGCAGCTGGACGTCCCGGTCCGACTCAACACGAACGAGAACCCGTACCCGCCGCCGCAGGCCCTGGTCGACGACGTCACCGAGGCCGTCCGCGAGGCCGCCGCGGGCCTGCACCGGTACCCGGACCGCGATGCGAGCGCGCTGCGCCAGGACCTCGCCGCGTACCTGTCCGGCGCGACGGGCGTGCCGCTGACCGAGCGGAACCTGTGGGCCGCCAACGGGTCCAACGAGGTGCTGCAGCAGATCCTGCAGGCCTTCGGCGGTCCCGGCCGCAGCGCGCTGGGCTTCGAGCCGTCGTACTCGATGCACCCGATCATCGCGGCGGGCACCCGCACCGACTGGGTCGCGACGCCGCGGCGGGACGACTTCACGCTCGACACCGAGGCCGCGGCGCGGATCGTCGCCGAACGCAGGCCCGACGTCGTGTTCGTGACCAGCCCGAACAACCCGACCGGCGGCTCGATCCCGTTCGACGAGCTGGAGCTGGTGTTGCGCGCCGCGCCGGGCATCGTAGTGGTGGACGAGGCGTACGCGGAGTTCTCCTCACAGCGCAGCGCCGTCGAGCTGATCGAGGCCTACCCGGCGCAGCTGATCGTGTCGCGCACGATGAGCAAGGCGTTCGCGTTCGCCGGTGGGCGGCTCGGCTACCTCGCGGCCGCCCCGGCGGTCATCGACGCGCTGCAGCTGGTGCGCCTGCCCTACCACCTGTCGGTGCTGACGCAGGCGGCCGCGCGGGCGGCGCTGCGGCACGCGGACGAGACGCTGGCCTCGGTCGCCAAGCTCGCGGCCGAGCGCGAGCGCGTCGTCGAGGGCCTGCTGGGCCTCGGCTTCACGCCGGTGCCCAGCGACGCCAACTTCATCCTGTTCGGCCGCTTCGCCGACGCGCGTGCGAGCTGGCAGGCCTACGTGGACAACGGGGTGCTGATCCGCGACGTCGGCATCGAGGGCCACCTGCGGGTGACCGTCGGCACCCCGGAGGAGAACGACGCCTTCCTGGCGGCGAGCAAGGAGGTCCCGCGGTGAGCCGCGTCGGCAAGGTTTCCCGGACCACGAAGGAGTCCTCGATCACCGTGGTGGTCGACCTGGACGGCACCGGGCAGGTGGAGGTGTCCACCGGGGTTCCGTTCTACGACCACATGCTCAACTCGTTCGGCGTGCACGGCTCGCTCGACCTGAAGGTCGACGCGACCGGCGACATCGAGATCGACGCGCACCACACGGTCGAGGACACCGCGATCGTGCTGGGCCAGGCGATCCGCCAGGCGCTGGGCGACAAGTCGGGCATCCGCCGCTTCGGCGACGCGTGGATCCCGATGGACGAGACCCTCGCGCACGCCGCGATCGACGTGTCCGGCCGCCCGTACTGCGTGCACGTCGGCGAGCCGGAGCAGTTCAACACGTTCACCATCGGCGGCAACTACCCGTTCGTGCTGACCCGGCACGTGTTCGACTCGCTGTCGTTCCACGCGCAGATCGCGCTGCACGTCCGCGTCATCCACGGCCGCGACCCGCACCACATCGCCGAGGCCCAGTACAAGGCCGTCGCGCGTGCGCTGCGGGCGGCCACCGAGCCGGACCCGCGCGCGGGCGGCATCCCGTCGACGAAGGGTGTCCTGTGAGCAAGGAACTGGTCGCCGTGCTGCTGCTGGCGCTCGGCGGCTTCCTGGTCGGCGGCGTGTACAGCACGTGGAAGACGGCCAAGGTGCTCGCGATGCTGTTGCTGGTCGCGGCACTCTTGGCCGTCGGCGGCGCGATCGCCTGGCTGGTGTCCTAGCTCCGCGCGCCTTCCAGTTCGCGGCGCCGCTCGAGGTGCCTGGCGAGGCTCTCGCCCTCCACGTCGACGTTCGGCAGCGCGCGGTGCAGCCACTTCGGGAGCCACCACGCGTGCTTGCCGAGCAGCGACATCACCGCGGGCACGATCGTCATGCGCACCACGAACGCGTCCACCAGTACGCCGAACGCCAGCGCGAACCCGATCGACTGGATCAGCGACAGCTCGGCCGCGATGAACCCGGCGAACACACTGATCATGATCAGCGCCGCCGCGACCACGACCCGGGCGCCGTGCTTGAACCCGCTCACCACGGCGTCGCGGGCATCGGCGCCGTGCACGTAGTCCTCGCGCATCCGGGTCACCAGGAACACCTGGTAGTCCATCGCGAGGCCGAACAGCACACCGATCAGCAGGATCGGCAGCATGCTCATGATCGGGCCGGTCGAGTCGACGCCGAGCAGGTCGGTGAGCCAGCCCCACTGGAACACCGCGACCACCGCGCCGAAGGTCGCCACGACCGAGCCGAGGAAGCCCAGCGTCGCCTTCAGCGGCACGATGATCGACCGGAACACCAGCATCAGCAGCAGGAACGCGAGCCCGACGATGAGGCCGAGGTAGGGCAGCATCGCGCCGGCCAGCTTCTCCGACACGTCGATCTGCAGCGCCGTCTGGCCGGTCACCGACAGCTTCGCGCCGGTGGCGCCGGAGAGGCGGTCGGACTGGTCGCGGATGCTCGCGACGAGCTGTTCGGTCGCCTCGCTGCTCGGGCCGCTCTTCGGGATCACGGTGACCAGCGCGGTGTCGCCGTCGGCGTTGAACTGCGCCTGCGTCACCGCGGCGACGTCCGGCAGGCGCGAGATCGAGTCGGTCGCCTCGGTGGCGGCCAGGCGCGGGTCGGGCGCGTCCGCGGAATCGATGACGACGATCAGCGGGCCGTTGGTGCCCTCGCCGAAGCCCTTGCTGATCAGGTCGTGGGCCTTGCGCTGCGTCGAGTCGGGCGCGGCGGTGGCGTCGGTGGGCAGGCCGAGCTGCATGCTCAGCGCCGGGATCGCGACGACGAGCAGGCCGACCACCGCGGTCACCAGCACCGGGACGCGGTGGCGTCCGACGTACCGGGCCCAGCGCTCGCCCATCGCGGGCTTGCCGTTCGGCTTCGGGCGGGCGTGCTTGCCGACGACCTTGCGGCCGGCGAAGCCGAGCAGCGCGGGCAGCAGCGAGAGGGCGATAAGAACCGCGACGGCGACGGTCCCGGCGGCCGCGACGCCCATCTGGCCGAGGATCGGGATGCCCACGACGGTGAGCCCGACCAGGGCGATGATCACCGTCAGGCCGGCGAACACCACGGCGGAGCCGGCGGTGCCGACCGCGCGCCCGGCGGCCAGTTCCGGATCGTGCCCCTCGGCCAGCTCGTGCCGGTAGCGGGAGACGATGAACAGCGCGTAGTCGATGCCGACGGCGAGGCCGAGCATCAGCGCGAGGATCGGGGTGTTGGAGTTCAGGTCGACGAACCCGGACACGGTCATCACGCCGGCCATGCCGACGCCGACGCCGATGAGGGCGGTCAGCAGCGGCAGCCCGGCGGCGACGATCGAGCCGAAGGTGATCGCCAGGACGATGGCCGCGACGATCACGCCGATGCCCTCGGTGGCCTCCGTGGCGGGCACGCCCTGGATCGCGTCGCCACCGAATTCGACGGTGAAACCGGCGCTCTTGGCCGCGTCGGCGGCTGACTTGAGCGCTTCGCGGTCACTGTCGGTCACGTCGGTGGCCGGGACTTTGTAGCTCACCTGGGCCATGGCGATGCGGCCGTCCGCGGAGATCGTCCTGGCCTGGTACGGATCGGCGACCATCGCGACACCGGGCGCGGTCTTGATCTTGCCGACCAGCTCCTCGACGGTCGCGCGGGCGGCGGGGTCGGTGAGCGCCTGCCCGTCCGGCGCCTCGATCGCCACGCGCGCGGTCGCGTTGCCCGCCGCTGCCTGCGGGAACTTCTCCTTGAGGTGGTCGATGGCCTGCTGCGCCTCGGTGCCCGGGATGGTCACCGAGTTCGACATCTGGCCGGACAGCGTCAGCGCGCCGCCGCCCAGGACGAGCAGAACCGCCGTCCAGACGCTCGCGACGAGCCAGCGCCGGCGGAACGAAAACCGGGCTAGGCGGTAGAGCAGGGTGGCCACGTACTCGGCTCCAATTCAGTCGAGTGACATCCGATCCGGTGATACTCAAGCTAGCCGATCGGCAAGTGGAGCTCCAAGCCGATCGGCTAGTGTGTGACTAGCCGCACGGCTAGCGCCTCAAACGTTTGCCGCAGGATTTCGCGTCGCGTACTCTTCGGCTGCTGACGAGGAGGTTCACCAGTCGATGGCAGCCGTGGCCGGACACGAAGACACCCGTACCCGCCTGCTCGCCACGGCATTGCGGCTGTTCACCGCGCACGGGGTCGAGGGCACGTCGCTGCAGATGATCGCCGACGAGCTCGGCGTCACGAAGGCCGCGGTGTACTACCACTTCAAGACGAAGGACGAGATCACCGAGGCCGTGGTCGAGCCAGGGCTGCGCGAGCTGGAGTCGATCGTCGGGGAGGCGGCGCGGGAGCGCAGGCCGGGCGCCCGGATCGACCACATGCTGGCCGGGTTCGTGGACCTCGTGGTCCGGCACCGGGCGCTGGTCGCGTTGTTCTCCAGCGACCCTGGGGTGGCGCGGGCGCTGGAGAAGCACTTCTTCGGCAAGGAGAGCTGCATGGTCGGGATGATGACGATCCTGAGCGGCCCCGATCCCGATCCGGCGCGGGTGGTCGCCACGCACGCCGCCGTCGCGGGGATCGCGCTGGCCGGCGGTTCGCCCGACCTGGCGCACTACGACGACGACACCCTGCGCGAGTCGCTGCTCGAGGTGGGGCGCAAGCTGCTCGGCCGCCCACGCAGGCGCGCCTGACTCAGGAGAGCGGCAGCGTCAGGCAGGTCGCGGTCTCGGCGAAGCCCAGCCGCTCGAAGTAGCCGGGGATGTGCCTGGCGATGACGTGCACTTCGACGGCCCCGGCGCGCCGTGCCCGCCGGACGACCGCGTCGACGAGCATCCCGCCGATCCCCTGCCCGCGGTGCGCCTGCGCGACCACGAGTTCCAGCAGGTGGCTGACCGGGCCGCCGGCGTGCAGCGACAGGACCCGGGCGGCGAGCACGTAGCCGACGACCTCGCCGTCGCGGTCGGCCACCAGGAAGTCGGTGTCGTCGTAGGTCATCGCCGCGATGAGCTGCTCGTAGTTGTGGTCGAACGCCGTCCGTCGAGGTTGTCCGCCTGCGGACTGGCCCAGCAGGGTGAAGACGGCTACGGCGTCGGTGACATCGGCTGGCCTGATCCGCACCCGTTCATTGTGATCGGTCAGTGACGGCTCAGGTACTGCGGAGGCACCGCACGGGTGAGCCAGACGCCGTTCGCGCTGACCTGGAAGCGGTGGCCGTCGCGGGTCATCGCCGCAGCGTCGACGGCCAGCACGACGGGTTTGCCGTGCCGCGAGCCGACGCGCACGGCGGTCTCGGTGTCACGCGAAAGGTGCACGTCGTGGCGGGAGCGCGGGCGCAGGCCCTCCCGGAGGATGGCGGGCAGGAACCGTTCCGCCGTGCCGTGGAAGAGCGTCGGCGGCGGGTCGGCGTCCGGCAGGCCGAGGTCGACGTCCACGCTGTGCCCCTGGCTGGCCCGGATGAGTGTCCCGGTGTCGTCGAAGGCGAAGCGGCGTTTGTCGTTGCCTGCCACGACTTCGTCGAGTTGCGCGCGGGAGAGCGGAAGCCCGTGGCCGGCGAGCGCGGTGAGCAGTTCGGTGACCGGGACCCAGCCGCCGGGACCGAGGGCCAGGCCGATTTCGCCGGGCCGGTGTCGGAGGTGCCGGGACAGCCGCTTGGACACCCGGATGATCGTTCTTTCGTCCATGTTGTTCCCAGTTGCGCACGATCGGGTGAGGCAGCGCAAGGTTTTTGTCGGAGGCCGCTGGTAGTCAGGGAGCACGAACCGAAGGAGGGTCCGATGACGAACGCCGGCCTGCTCGACGTGTGGACCGAGCCGCAGGAACGGGAATGCCTCGGCTGCTACGTGAGCCGCCTGCTGGCCGATTTCGGCTGCGACGGCACGCTGCGCTGGACGCGGCGCTGGCGTGCCCTGCGTGCCCCAGGTGTTGCGGCGCTCGACCGGCTGTTCCGAAGACACGACGTGAAGTGCGACTGCGGCGCGCCGGCCGCACTCGGCGCCGCGGCATGCTCCGGCGCGCCCCCACCGTGCGCGGGAGTTCGCCGTGGTTCGACAAGGCCCTGCTCGATGTGGGGCCGACCGCCTGACACTCCCGGCGGCGCCCGCGGCTCGCCGACTTGAGCGCCAGCTCCCGTATCGCGGTCGCCGCCTCAAGCCGGCGCCCCGGCACTTCCGATGATTGAGCACCCGTCGTGGCGGCTGCGCGCCGCCCCTGGGAGGCGGTTTGGCTTCGCGCGTGCGTGGCGGCTGCCGAGGCTACCGTCGCCCACCTGTCATCCCCCATGTCGCGGTCACTAGAAGGAGGCGATGGCCCCGGCACTTCCGATGATTGAGCACCGGTCGTGGCGGCTGCGCCCCCCCGGGGAGCGGCTTGGCTTCGCGCGCGTGCCTGGCCGCCGCCGAGACAACCCTGGGAGGCGGGTTTGGCTCCGCGCGCGTCTTGCGGCCGCCGAGGCCATCGGCGCCCACCCGTCAGCCCCCGTATCGCGGTCACCAGAAGGAGGCGATGCCCCGGCACTCCCGAAAGCAAGCACCCATCGCGCCGGCTGCGCGCCACCCTCGCCGGCTGCGCGCCACCCTCGCCGGCTGCGCGCCACTCTCGGCCGGCTGCGCGCCACTCTCGGCCGGCTGCGCGCCACTCTCGGCCGGCTGCGCGCCACTCTCGGCCGGCTGCGCGCCACCCTCGGCCGGCTGCGCGCCACCCTCGGCCGGCTGCGCGCCGCCCTCGCCGACTATGCGCCGCCCTCGGTGGCGGGCTTGAGTCCCCGCGCGCCGGGGCCGTACTGCGCCATCCGGTCGTCGGTGTTGTAGAGCCCGCACACGCGCAGCGACAGGCACCCGCACCCGACGCAACCCGTCAGCCGGTCGCGCAGCCGCTGCAGGGCGTCGATCCGGGCGTCGAGTTCGTCCTGCCACCCGCGGGACAGCCGGGCCCAATCGGCCTTCGTCGGGGCGTGGTCGCGTGGCAGGGTGGACAGCGCGTCGTGGATTTCCTCGAGGCTGAGCCCCACCCGCTGCGCCGCCCGGATGAACGCGATCCGGCGCAGCACCGACCGCGGGTACCGACGCTGGTTCCCGGCCGAGCGCTCGGAGGTGATCAGGCCCCGGTCCTCGTAGAAGCGCAACGCCGTGTGCGGCACGCCGCTGCGCTCCGCGACCTGGCCAATGGTCAGGTGGTCGGCAAGCTTGGTCACGACGCCAGCCTAGCCTTGACTTCAACTTAAGTCGAGGTTGCACGGTCGATGCATGGAGAACACGACCAGGGGGCTGGGCTACGCCGACCTGCCGGCGCTGATCGACGCCATGCGCGGCGACGAGAAGCATTCCGGTGCGGCGGAGTCCACAGTAGATGTGCTGTGGGTGCTGTACGACCGGGTGCTGAACGTGTCGCCGGAGGCGCCGGACGATCCGGCCCGCGACCGGTTCCTGTTGTCGAAGGGCCACGGGCCGATGGCCTACTACGCGGTCCTGGCCGCCAAGGGGTTCCTCGACCCCGCGGAACTGGCCGGCTGGGCGGGCAGCGAGTCACGGCTGGGCTACCACCCGGACCGGACGCTCGTGCCCGGCGTGGAGATCTCCAGCGGGTCGCTGGGGCACGGGCTCGCGCTCGGCGTCGGCATGGTGTTCGGGCTGCGCGCGCAGGGACTTACCGAACCGAAGGTGGTGGTGCTGACCGGGGACGCCGAGCTCGACGAGGGCTCCAACCACGAGGCGATCGCGCTCGCCGGACGGGCGTCGATGGCCCAGCTGACCGCGGTGGTGGTCGACAACCAGTCGGCGACGCACGGCTGGCCGGGTGGCATCGCGGAGCGCTTCGCCGTCGAGGGCTGGGCCACGCGCACGGTCGACGGCCGCGACCACGACGCGTTGCACGCCGCGTTCACCACACCGCACCCGGACCGGCCGCTGTGCGTGGTCGCCGTCGTCGAACCGAAGGGGAGCTGAGCCGTGATCGGAATGCGGGACGCCTTTCTGTCCACAATGGAACAGGTGCTCGACGAGGACCCGCGGGTCGCGGTCGTGCTGGCCGACATCTCCGCGGCTGCGCTGGAAGCCGCCCGGCGCCGGCACCCGGACCGGGTCATCAACGTCGGCATCCGGGAGCAGGCGCTGATCGGCGTCGCGGGCGGGCTGGCGCTGACCGGGATGCGGCCCGTGGTGCACACGTTCCCGTCGTTCCTCGTGGAGCGGCCCTACGAGCAGGTCAAGCTGGACCTGACCCACCAGGGCGCGGGCGCGGTGCTCGTCTCGTGGGGCGGTTCGTACGACATGCCGACCGCCGGCCGCACCCACCAGTCGCCTGCGGATGTCGCGCTCATCGACGCCATCCCGGGCTGGACCGTGCACGTGCCGGGGCATCCGGACGAGGCGGTGCCGCTGCTGCGCGAGGCGCTGCCCGGTGACGGCACGGTGTACCTGCGCCTGAGCGGCCAGTCGAACGCGCGCCCGCGCCCGGGGCCGGGCATGCAGGTGGTGCGCCAGGGTGGGCGCGGGGTCGTGCTGGCGGTCGGCCCGATGCTGGACCGCGTGCTGGCCGCGGCCGAGGACATGGACGTGACGGTGCTCTACGCGAAGACCGTCCGCCCCTTCGACGCCGAGACCCTACGCGCGGCCGTGGCCAGGACCGGGGTGGCGGACGTCGTGCTGGTCGAGCCGTACCTGGCAGGCACGTCGGCCCACCAGGTCAGCGAGGCCCTCGTGGAGGTCCCGCACCGCCTCCGGGCACTCGGCACCCGCCGGGACGCGGAGGTGCGCAGGTACGGCGAGGTCACCGACCACGACCTCGCGCACGCCCTCGACGAGGCGAGCATCGCGGCCGCCCTGAAGGCCTTCCTGCGCCCGAACTGAACGGACGCGGTGGAGGCCCGGAGCCACCCGGCGAATTTCACCCACCCGGGGCAGGCTGGGACGTGCGGCACGTCACCCCAGCGCCGCCGAGGGGGCACACCGCATCGCGGGCCGTCCGGAGGCCGCCTGCGGCACGAGTGGCCCGGCTTGCACTGGCGGCCGGGCGGGGAGGGCAGCTGAAGACCGCTGTGCGAGGGCGCTCGCACCGGCCCCACGGCCGATGGCGCCGCGCTCCCCGCAGCACGGGAAGCGCCGCCGTGGGACGCCGGTGCAGTGCCTCCGCGAGGACATGCCGGAGAACCTGCCGGTTCAATCGCCTCCCGGGGTGTGTTCCGGCAGCAGCCGGCACAGCGCCTCGGCGCTCACCTGCAGGTCTTCGGCTGCCGCGGCGGCCTGTTCCAGCTTGCTGCGGATCGTCTGGAACGCGAGCAGCCCCAGTTCGTGCTCCCGCTCCCGCAGCACCGGGCACGCCCGCAGGTCGTCGAGCACACGCGTCACCGCCGTGGCGAGAGTGGTCAGCCCTTCGAGCAGCTCGCGCACCTCGTCCGGGCCCAGCAGACCGCTCTCCAGCTCGTCCAGCGTCTTGGCCAGCTCCCTGGCCCGCTCACCGGACCCGTGGGCTTCGCTCTGCGACGACATCGTCACTCCCTACCGCGGCGCCCTCCCGCAGCCTTCCCCCGCCTGCCGCAATCAAACGCCTCCGAGCCGCCCGGCGGAACCACCCGTGCGAAGCCTCTAGACTGGTCAGGTGGCTCGCGTCGTGATTCTGGACTACGGATCGGGGAACCTGCGCTCCGCCGAGCGCGCCGTGCGGCGCGTCGGCGCCGAGGTCGAGGTGACGGCCGACCCGCATGCGGCGCTGGAAGCCGACGGCCTCGTCGTCCCCGGCGTCGGCGCCTACGCGGCCTGCATGGCGGGCCTGCTGTCCGTGGGCGGGGAGAAGATCATCGGCAGCCGTCTCGCCGGCGGGCGTCCCGTCCTGGGCATCTGCGTCGGCATGCAGATCCTGTTCGAGCGCGGCGTCGAGCACGGCGTGGAGACCGAGGGCACCGGCGAGTGGCCCGGCACGGTCGACCGCCTGCACGCCGACGTCGTCCCCCACATGGGTTGGAACACCGTCCGCGCGCCCGAGGACTCGCAGCTGTTCGCCGGCCTCGACGCCGACGCGCGGTTCTACTTCGTGCACTCCTACGCCGCCCGCAGCTGGCAGCTCGACTCCGGCCTGCCCGGCCAGCAGCCCAAGGTGACGTGGGCGCACCACGGCGAGGACTTCGTCGCGGCCGCGGAGAACGGCCCGCTGTGGGCGACCCAGTTCCACCCGGAGAAGTCCGGCGACGCGGGCGCCCACCTGCTGGAGAACTGGCTGCGCAGCCTCTGACCGGCCCCACCCTCCGGGCACCTGGGCGCCGTTGCTCCTTATAGTGGCCGCGTGACGTTCACCCTCCTTCCCGCCGTCGATGTGGCCGATGGCCAGGCCGTGCGTCTCGTCCAGGGCGAGGCGGGCACGGAAACCTCCTACGGCAGCCCGCTCGACGCGGCGCTCGCCTGGCAGCGGGACGGCGCGGAGTGGATCCACCTCGTCGACCTCGACGCCGCATTCGGCAAGGGCGACAACAAGGAACTGATCGCCCGCGTGGTCGGCGAGCTGGACGTGCAGGTCGAGCTGTCCGGCGGCATCCGCGACGACGCGTCGCTGGAGGCCGCGCTCGCCACCGGGGCGCGCCGGGTGAACCTGGGCACCGCGGTGCTCGAAGATCCGGAGTGGACCGCGAAGGTCGTCGCCACCTACGGCGACCGCGTCGCGATCGGTCTCGACGTGCGCATCACCGAGGACGGCCACCGGCTCAAGGGCCGCGGCTGGACCAGCGACGGCGGCGACCTGTGGGAGGTCCTGGAGCGCCTGGACCGGGACGGCGCCTCGCGCTACGTGGTCACCGACGTCAGCAAGGACGGCACGCTCAAGGGCCCGAACCTGGACCTGCTCGCGGAGGTCGCCGCCCGCACCGACGCGCCGGTGATCGCCTCCGGCGGCGTGTCCAGTTTGGACGACCTGCGCGCGCTGGCCGGCCTCGCCGCCGACGGTGTCGAGGGCGCCATCATCGGCAAGGCCCTCTACGCGGGCGCGTTCACGCTGCCGCAGGCCCTGGAAGCGGTCAGCCCCCGAGTTTGATCGCCAGACCGATCGTCTTCTGGCGGCCCCGCAGCCTGCTGAAGAACATCGTCACCTGACCGACCACCCCGTACTTGCGCGCGATGGCCGAGCGCGCCCGCTCGGTGGCCGCGTCGTCCAGGAGCCGGGCCTGCCCGGTCACCACCGGCCCGTGGGTCTCGCGGCCGCGGAAGTCGCAGCCCTGCAGCGTGACCTCGGGGTTGTTGCGGATCCGCTTGATCTTGCCCGCCGTCCGGTCGCTCCACACGACGATCTCGCCGTCGTGCCCGGCGGCCCACACCGGGGTCGGCACGGGCGTGCCGTTCTTGCGGAACGTCGTCAGCAGGAGGTACTTCTCGGCGGCGATGCGCTCGAAATCCGACATGCCCCAACGGTAGCGTGATCAGCGCGGCACTGGTGTCCGCTGTGGACTGTCGACCTCGCCGAACCGGGCCAGCGCCAGCGCCGCCGCCACCGCGACCACGAACCCGGCCACGGCCACCGGCGCGAACCCGGCGCGCGTCGAATCGCCCAGCAGGACCACGCCGATCAGCGACGGAACCACGGTCTCGCCGACCACCATCAGCGCGGTGGCCGTCGTGACGCTGCCGCACTGCAGGGCCGAGGCGTAGAACAGCATCGCGAGCACCCCGGCCGCGGCGAGGGCGTACGCGGCGGGATCGGTCAGCACCGCGGTCACGCCCGTCGCGTCCAGGACGCGCCCGGCCAGTGCGACCACGCCGAAGCACAACCCGGAGACCAGCCCAAGCGCCGGCGTGCGGACGTGCTCGGGAGCGCGCCCGACGGTCCAGCCCGCGGTGGCCAGCAACGCGACGGCCACGAGCAGGCCGACGTGGAACGCCGTGCCCACCGGCGCGGAACCCTCGCTCCGCGCGGACACGCCGAGCAGCGCCAGCCCGGCGCACACCAGCGCGATCGCGCCCCACTCCCGGCCGGACAGCCGCACGCCTAGCGTGAGCGCCGCCACGGCCGTAACGGCGAGGCTCGCCGCGAGCGCGGCCTGCACCACGAACAGCGGCAGCACCCGCAACGCCGCCAGCTGCGCCACGAACCCCACGACGTCCAGACCGAGCCCGAGCACGTACCGCCACTGCCGCAGCACGCGCACGAGCAGCCGCGGGTCCACCCCGGACCCGCCGTCGTCCACCGCGCGGGCCGCGACGGCCTGAAGCACGGACGCGACCCCGTAGGCGACCGCGGCGGCCACCGCGCACAGCAACCCCCACCACACCCACGCCACTCTAGGGAACATCTACCCTGGTGGCATGGGTGTAGCGGTCAGGGTGATCCCGTGTCTGGACGTCGACGCGGGCCGGGTGGTGAAGGGCGTCAACTTCGCCGACCTCAGGGACGCCGGCGATCCGGTCGAACTGGCGCGGGCCTACGACGCGGAGGGCGCCGACGAGCTGACCTTCCTCGACGTGACCGCATC
The DNA here is from genome assembly GCF_050958625.1 of Amycolatopsis sp. 3B14. Lineage (NCBI taxonomy): Bacteria > Bacillati > Actinomycetota > Actinomycetes > Pseudonocardiales > Pseudonocardiaceae > Amycolatopsis > Amycolatopsis sp. 3B14. The sequence goes on along the minus strand of NZ_JBHZEN010000027.1, from coordinate 19,368 downwards.
CTCGGGCAACCGCGAGACCACTTTCGACGTGGTCCGGCGCACGGCCGAGCAGGTGTTCATCCCGCTGACCGTCGGCGGCGGTGTGCGCGCCTGCGACGACGTCGACCGCCTGCTGCGCGCGGGCGCGGACAAGGTGAGCATCAACACGGCGGCGATCGCCCGCCCCGAGCTGCTGCGCGAGGCCTCCCGCCGCTTCGGCGCGCAGTGCATCGTGCTGTCGGTCGACGCGCGGCGCGTGCCGGAGGGGTCGGAGCCGACGCCGTCCGGGTTCGAGGTGACCACCCACGGCGGCCGCCGCGGCACCGGCATCGACGCGGTCGAGTGGGCCCAGCGTGGCGAGGAGCTGGGCGTCGGCGAGATCCTGCTGAACTCGATGGACGCCGACGGCACCAAGGCCGGCTTCGACCTGGAGCTGATCGAGAAGACCCGCAAGGTCGTCACCGTGCCGGTGATCGCCAGCGGGGGAGCGGGCGCGGTCGAGCACTTCCTGCCCGCGGTCCGGGCCGGGGCGGACGCCGTGCTCGCCGCCAGCGTGTTCCACTTCGGACAGTTGAAGATCGGCGCGGTCAAGGACGCCCTGCGCGCCGGTGGGGTCGAGGTCCGGTGAGCCTGGCACCCGAGCTGGCCCAGCGGCTCAAGCGCACCGCCGACGGCCTGGTGTGCGCGGTCGTGGTCGACCACGCGACCTCCGACGTGCTGATGGTGGCCTGGATGAACGACGAGGCGCTGGAGCGCACGCTGACCACGCGCCGCGGCACGTACTTCTCGCGCAGCCGCCAGGAGCTGTGGGTCAAGGGCGAGACGTCCGGGCACGTGCAGCACGTGCGCGAGGTCCGCCTCGACTGCGACGCGGACACGCTGCTGGTGCGCGTCGACCAGACGGGCCCCGCCTGCCACACCGGCACCCGCACCTGCTTCGACGGTGCGGACCGCCTGCTGCTGGCCGACGACGCCTAGTCGATGTCGCCGGTCAGGTAGCGCTGCAACGTCGGGCCGACGGCCGCCGCCAGGGTTTCGATGTCCGTGGTCGAGAACGGCTCGAACTTCGCCACGTACCGGGCCATCCCCATGCCGACCATCTGCGACGCGCACAGCGTCGCGCGCAGCTCCGGCCGGTCCGGCGACACCCGGCTGACCACGTTCTCCAGCACGTGCCGGATCAGGAAGTCCTTGAGGCTCAACGCGGCCTGGTCGTGGCTGGCGATGCTGCGCACCAGCGCCGGGAACGCGCCGCCCTCGGTCGCGTCCCACACCGTCAGGAACCGCCGCACGATCCGCTTCCCGAGCTCGTCCACCGGGCCGTCCAGGAGCTGCGACAGGAGCTCGACCGGGTCGAACGGCAGCTGCAGCACGGCCTGCGCGAACAGGCCCTCCTTGCCGCCGAACCAGTGGTTCACCATGGCCGCGTCGACACCGGCGCGGGCGGCGATCGCGCGCACGGTCGCGCCCTCGTAGCCGCTTTCACTGAAGACCTCGCGCGCGGCGGCCACGAGCGCGGCCCGGGTGTCCTGGCCGCCGGGCCGGCGGCCGCGCCGCTTGGCGGGCGTAGGCTGTTCCGCGGTGCTCACCCCTCCATCATGACTCGGGCAGAACCAAAATTCAACAGAGTCTGAATTAACGCCCGGTGCGCAGAGTGTCGGACCCGGGCGGCACAATGGCCCCATGGTCAGTGCGAATCCCACCGACGGCGGCCTCGGTTCGGTGAGCCCCGCGCGCGACGAGTTCCGTGCCCTCGCCGAGGGCCGTCGCGTGATCCCGGTGGTCCGGCGGCTGCTCGCCGACGGCGAAACGCCCGTCGGGGTCTACCGCAAGCTCGCGGCCGACCGCCCGGGCACGTTCTTGTTCGAGTCGGCCGAGAACGGGCAGTCGTGGTCGCGCTGGTCCTTCATCGGGGTCCGCAGCCCCGCCGCGCTGACCGTGCGGGACGGCAAGGCCGTGTGGGAGGGCACCCCGCCGGTGGGCCTGCCCGCCGAGGGCGACCCGCTGACCGTGCTGCGGGAGACGGTCGCCGCGCTGCACACCGAGCCGCTGCCGGGCATGCCGCCGCTGACCGGCGGGATGGTCGGCTACCTCGGCTACGACGCGGTGCGCTGGCTGGAGAAGCTGCCGGAGCTGGCGGAGAAGGACCTCGACATCCCCGAGCTGACCATGCTGCTGGCGACCGACCTGGCCGCCGTGGACCACCACGAGGGCACGGTCACGCTCATCGCGAACGCGGTCAACTGGGACGACAGCCCGGAGCGGGTCGACGCGGCCTACGACGACGCCGTCCGCCGCCTGGAGGAGATGACCGAGCGGCTCGGCGCGGCGGCCCCCGCGACCGCCGCCATCTTCGACCGCCCTGTCCCGGAGTTCGAGCGCCGCCGCACGCAGGCCGACTACTTCGCCGCGGTGGAGAAGGCCGTCGAGGCGATCAAGGCCGGCGAAGCGTTCCAGGTCGTGCCCTCGCAACGGTTCGAGATCCCCACCCAGGCCGACGCGCTGGACATCTACCGGGTGCTCCGCACCTCCAACCCCAGCCCGTACATGTATCTGCTGCGGCTGGACGGGTTCGACATCGTCGGCTCCAGCCCCGAGTCGCTGGTCACCGTGCGGGACGGCCGCGCCACCACGCACCCGATCGCGGGCACCCGCTGGCGCGGCGCGGACCCGGAGGAGGACGCGCAGCTGGCCAAGGACCTCCTTGCCGACGAGAAGGAGCGCGCCGAGCACCTGATGCTGGTCGACCTCGGCCGCAACGACCTGGGCAAGGTCTGCAAGCCCGGCACCGTGCGGGTGGTCGACTTCTTCGCCATCGAGCGCTACAGCCACGTCATGCACATCGTGTCCACCGTCACCGGGGAGCTGGCCGAGGACAAGACCGCGTTCGACGCGGTGGCCGCGTGCTTCCCGGCCGGCACGCTCTCCGGCGCCCCCAAGGTGCGCGCGATGGAGCTGATCGAAGAGCTGGAGCCGACCCGCCGCGGTCTCTACGGCGGCGTCGTCGGCTACCTCGACTTCGCGGGCGACGCCGACACGGCCATCGCGATCCGCACCGCCCTGATCCGGGACGGGATCGCGTACGTGCAGGCGGGCGGCGGCGTGGTGGCCGACTCGGTGCCCGAGTACGAGGACAACGAATGCCTGAACAAGGCCCGCACGGTGCTCTCCGCGGTCGCCGCCGCGCAGACCATGGCGCCGCCGCGGAAGCTGGACCCGGCCGATGACGTCGCCAGCGTCCAGTAAGCGTCCACTGTGGATCGTCGCGGCCGCGCTCCTGCTGGCCGCGGCCGCGCTGTGGGGTTCCTCGCGGCTGGTCTGGGCCGCCGAGCTGCGCGACGCGGGCGTGCGCGGGATGGTGCTGGACAAGCACACCGGCGAGCAGGAGTCAGTCGCGCTGGTGCCGCTGGCCGTGCTCGCGCTGGCCGGGGTCGCCGGGCTGATCGCCGCGGGCGGCTGGCTGCGGCGCGCGCTGGGCGTGCTGGTCGCGCTGGCAGGCATCGCCGCGGGCTGGATCGCGATCGACGGCTGGCGCTTCGGCGGCTTCCCGGAGGGTGCGCCCACCGCGCAGATCTTCGCCGGGCGCGGACTGGCCCTGCTGGCGGGAATTCTGATGCTCGTCGCGGGGTTGTTCGCCATCAAGGGCGCCGGCCGCATGGCGAAGCTGGGCGCGCGCTACGAGGCCCCGGCCGGCCGGAAGAAGGCCGCGAAGGATCCGGACGCGGAGTTGTGGGAGGCGCTGTCGGAGGGCGAGGACCCGACTACTGATCGGTAGGCGGCGATTTCCGCTGCCGGACAAGGCAAGTCCGACCCGGAACCGGTCCGCACAGGTGGGCGGGTTAGCATCTTTTCTGCGGGAAGGGGAAGGTGTTTGTGAGCCAGCTTTCGAGTGAATGTGCGACAACCGGTGAGGTTGCGCCGTGACCGTTCTCGAAGACATCGTCGCCGGCGTCCGGGAAGATCTCGCCGAACGGGAGAAGGCGCTCCCGTTCGACGAGCTGAAGCGGCTCGCCGCGCAGGCGCCGCCGCCGCGGGACGCCATGTCCGCGCTGCGTGACTCGTCGATCGGCGTCATCGCCGAGGTCAAGCGCCGCAGCCCGTCCAAGGGTGCGCTGGCCGACATCCCCGACCCCGCCGCGCTCGCCAAGGACTACGAGGCGGCAGGCGCGCGGGTCATCAGCGTCCTCACCGAGGAGCGCCGGTTCGGCGGCTCGCTGGCCGACCTGGACGCCGTCCGCGCCGCGGTCGACATCCCGATCCTCCGCAAGGACTTCATCGTCACCCCCTACCAGGTCCACGAGGCCCGCGCGCACGGCGCCGACCTGGTCCTGCTGATCGTCGCGGCGCTGGAGCAGAACGCCCTCATGGCGCTGCTCGACCGCGTCGAGTCGCTGGGCATGACGGCGCTGGTCGAGGTGCACAACGCCGAGGAGGCCGACCGCGCGCTGGAGGCCGGCGCCAAGGTCATCGGCATCAACGCCCGCAACCTGCACACCCTCGAGGTCGACCGGGACGTATTCGGCCGTCTCGCGCCGGGCCTGCCGTTCGACACGGTGAAGGTCGCCGAGTCCGGCGTCCGCGGCCCCGGCGACCTGATGGCCTACGCCGGGCACGGCGCCGACGCGGTCCTGGTCGGCGAGGGCCTGGTGGCCTCGGGCGACCCGAAGGGCGCACTGATGAAGCTGGTCACCGCCGGATCGCACCCCGCATGCCCGAGGCCGAGCCGATGAGCGAGCACGAGCAGCACGACGCGCACGACCCCGACGAGCGCGGCTACTGGGGCCCCTACGGTGGCCGGTTCATGCCGGAGGCGCTGATCGGCGTCGTCGACGAGGTGTCCGCCGAGTACGACAAGGCTCGGCTCGACCCGGAGTTCCAGGCCCAGTTCAAGCGCCTGCTGCGCGACTACGCCGGACGGCCGTCGCTGCTCACCGAGGCCGAGCGGTTCGCCGAGCACGCGGGCGGCGCGCGGATCTTCCTCAAGCGCGAGGACCTCAACCACACCGGCTCCCACAAGATCAACAACGTGCTGGGCCAGGCGCTGCTAACCAAGCGGATGGGCAAGAAGCGGGTCATCGCCGAGACCGGCGCGGGCCAGCACGGCGTCGCCACCGCCACCGCGTGCGCCCTGATGGGCCTCGAGTGCGTGGTCTACATGGGCGAGGTCGACACCGAGCGGCAGGCGCTGAACGTGGCGCGGATGCGGCTGCTCGGCGCCGAGGTCATCCCGGTCAAGACCGGTTCGCGCACCCTCAAGGATGCGATCAACGAGGCGCTGCGGGACTGGGTCGCCAACGCCGACACCACGCACTACCTGTTCGGCACCGCCGCCGGGCCGTACCCGTTCCCGATGATGGTGCGCAACTTCCACAAGGTCATCGGCGAGGAGGCCCGCGCGCAGATTCTCGAGCAGACCGGCCGGCTGCCGGACGCGGTCGCGGCCTGCGTCGGCGGCGGGTCCAACGCGATCGGCATCTTCCACGGCTTCATCGACGACCCGGACGTGCGGCTCGTCGGCCTGGAGCCGGGCGGCGAGGGCATCGACGGCAACCGCCACGGCGCCACCCTGACCAAGGGCACGCCGGGCAACCTGCACGGCGCGATGTCGTACCTGCTGCAGGACGAGGACGGCCAGACGGTCGAGTCGCACTCCATCTCGGCCGGCCTGGACTACCCGGGCGTCGGCCCCGAGCACGCGTGGCTCAAGGACAGCGGCCGTGCCGAGTACCGGCCGGTCACCGACGCCGAGGCGATGGACGCGTTCGCGCTGCTGTCCCGCACCGAGGGCATCATCCCGGCGATCGAGTCGGCCCACGCGCTGGCCGGAGCCATCCAGCTCGGCAAGGAGCTGGGCCGGGACGGGCTCATCGTGGTGAACCTGTCGGGCCGCGGCGACAAGGACATGGACACCGCCGCGAAGTACTTCGGATTGGTGGAGAAGTGACCGGGCTGCAGGATCTGTTCGCTCAGACGAAGAGCGAGGGCCGCGCCGCGCTGGTCGGCTACCTGCCCGCCGGGTACCCGACGGTGCCGGGCTCGAAGGACCTGCTCGCGGCCCTGATCGACGGCGGCGCGGACCTCGTCGAGGTCGGCGTGCCGTACTCCGACCCGGTGATGGACGGCCCGACGATCCAGCTCGCCGCGGACGCCGCCCTGAAGAACGGCTTCCGGCTGCGGAACCTGTTCGAGGTCGTCGAGTCGGTGTCGGCCCGCGGTGGTCGCGCGGTCGTGATGACCTACTGGAACCCGGTGCGCCAGTACGGGGTGGAGAAGTTCGCGCGCGACCTCGCCGCCGCCGGTGGCCTCGGCCTCATCACGCCGGACCTGATCCCGGACGAGGCAGGCGACTGGATGGCCGCGTCCGAGCAGCACGGCCTGGACCGCATCTTCCTGGTCGCGCCGTCCTCGTCGGAGGAGCGGATCGACCTGACCGTCAAGGCGTCCTCCGGGTTCGTGTACGCGGCCGCGGTCATGGGCGTCACCGGCGCGCGGGACCAGGTCAGCAGCGGCGCGGCCGAGCTGGTGGCGCGCACCAGGGCGCACACGGACCTGCCGATCGGTGTCGGCCTGGGTGTCCGGTCGCGTGAGCAGGCGGCCGAGATCGCCGGGTTCGCCGACGCCGTGATCGTGGGGTCGGCGCTGGTGTCGGCCGCCGCGGGCGGCACCGAACCGGTGCACGCGCTGGCCGGTGAGCTCGCCGAGGGCGTGCGCCAGGCCGTCGCCAACGCCTGAGGATTCCACGGCAAAACACGTGGCTTCCGCGCCGATCGATCGGCAGACTGGCGGCATGGCCTATGAACTCGCGCAGGTGAACGTCGGCCGCCTGGTCGCCCCGCTGACGTCGCCCCAGCTCAAGGACTTCGTGGACGCGCTCGACCCGGTCAACGCGCTCGCCGACGCCGCACCCGGTTTCGTGTGGCGCATGCAGACCGAGGACGGCAACGCGACCGCGATCCGCGCCTTCGAGTGGGACACGGGCACCAGCGCGGGGGTCATCGTCAACATGTCGACGTGGCGTTCGGTCGAGGACCTGGCCGCGTACGTGTACTCGGGGGAGCATCGGGCGGTGCTGAAGCGCCGCCGCGAGTGGTTCGAGCGGATGCCCGAGGCGTTCACCGCGCTGTGGTGGGTGCCCGAGGGGCACCGGCCGGGCACCGACGAGGCCGAGGACCGGATCCGGCACCTGCGGGCGCACGGGCCGACGCCGTACGCGTTCACCTTCCGCGAGACGTTCCCGCCCGGCGGCGCCGTGCCCGAGCCCGGGCAGGCCGACTGGTTCTGCAAGGCATGAGCATGGCGAAGGTGCTGTCGGTCAACATCGGGACGAAGCGCGAGCTGCGGGAGGCCGATCTCGGGGTCACCGGGATCGACAAGCGCCCCGTCGACGGGCCGGTGGCGGTGGCCGCGCCCGGCCCGCGCGGCGTCGGCGCGAGCGGCGTGGCCGGTGACGTGATCTGCGACCTGCGCCACCACGGCGGCGACGACCAGGCGGTGTACGCGTACGCGCGGGAGGACCTGGACGTCTGGGCGGCGGAACTGGGCCGCGAGCTGCCACCCGGCGTGTTCGGCGAAAACCTGACCACGACGGGCGTCGACGTGACCGGGGCGCTGATCGGGGAGCGGTGGCGGGTCGGCTCGTCGCTGGTGCTGGAGGCGACCTCGCCGCGCATCCCGTGCCGCACGTTCGCCGGCTGGCTCGGCGAACGCGGCTGGGTGAAGACGTTCACGCAGCGCGCGCTGCCCGGCGCGTACTTCCGGGTGCTGGAGCCGGGCTCAGTCCAGGCCGGCGACGCGGTGACGGTGCTGTCGCGGCCCGAGCACGGCGTGACGATCGGAATCGCATTCCGGGCGTTCACCACGGAGCCCGCGCTGTTGCCCGACCTGGCCACCGTGGAGGCCCTGCCGGAGTACGACAAGCGCAAGATACGCCGCGCCCTGGAGCGGCGAGGAGCCTCCGCGGGCTAGGACGGCCGGTGCCGGGTGGAAGGGTGTCCTCGCGTTTCGGATGAACCGGGGGACGATATGCCACACTGGCCGGAAAAGGGGCCTGCGGCGGGAACGGAGGTGAGCGTGGCAGCACCGGCTGAACCGGACTACCTCGTGCCGAAGCACGACGGTGAATGGACCGTGGAGGACGTTCTCGGGCTGCCTGAGGACCACGGCAGCCGCATCGAGCTGGTCGATGGGGGCCTGCTCGTGAGCCCCGCGCCCAAGTCAGGTCATCAGCGGCTCCTGCAGAAGTTGCAGGTCGCGCTGTCGCCGGTACTCCCCGCCGGGACCGAACTGCTGCCGGGAGTGAACGTCCGGCTGCCAGGGCAGCGGTTGCTGATCCCGGATTTCGCGGTCGTGACCACACCTGGCCTCGGGGTCGTCTACTACCAGGCGCAGGATCTCCTCATCGCCGCGGAGATCGTCTCGCCGTCGAGCCGGGTGCAGGACCGGGTGCTCAAGCGGCAGCTCTACGCGGAGGCGGGCGTCCCGTTCTACCTCCTCGTCGAGACTGACGGCCCGGCGGTGCTGTTCGAGCTCGCCGACGGCGAGTACCGCGAGAGCGCGCGCAGCGAGGGCGGCAAGCTCACCTTCACCGAGCCCTTCGCGGCCACCCTCGACCTCACCCGCTGATCCGGGCGTGGCAGGCTGTCCGCATGGCCCGGCCTTCTCCCCTGCAGGTGCGCAGTCTCGTCATCGCCGTGGTGGCGGCTCTGGTGGCGGTCTGGAACGTCACCCAGGGTGGCCCGTGGTACCTCACCGCGATCTTCGGCGTCGGGTGTGTGCTCGCGATCGGGTCGGCCGTCCTCAACCGCGCGGGCTGACCCACGCACTTCACACCGCGCACGTTACGGTGAGCGCGTGAATTCCGCCTCGGCTGTGTTCCTCGCGACGATCCCGAGCCCGGACCGCGGCGTCTGGCACCTGGGACCGATCCCGATCCGCGCCTACGCGCTCTGCATCATCGCCGGCATCATCCTCGCCATCTGGTGGGGCGACCGCCGCTGGGTGCAGCGCGGCGGCACCAAGGGCACGGTCGTCGACATCGCCGTGTGGGCCGTGCCGTTCGGTCTCGTCGGCGGCCGCCTCTACCACGTCATCACCGACTGGTGGCGCTACTTCGGCGAGGGCAAGGACCCGGTCAAGGCGCTCTACATCTGGGACGGCGGCCTCGGCATCTGGGGCGCGATCGCCCTCGGCGCGGTCGGCGCGTGGATCGGCTGCCGCCGCAAGGGAGTGCCGCTGCCCGCGATGGCCGACGCGATCGCCCCCGGCATCGTCGTCGCGCAGGCAATCGGCCGCCTCGGCAACTACTTCAACCAGGAGCTCTACGGCGCGCACACCACGCTGCCCTGGGGCCTGGAGATCTACCAGCGCTTCGACCCGAACAACCCGACGATCCCCGACCAGGGGCCCAACGGCATTGCGTTCGGGCACATCCCGCTCGCGGACAGCCCGGTGCACCCGACGTTCCTGTACGAGCTGATCTGGAACCTGCTCATCGCGGCGCTGGTCGTCTACGCCGACCGCAAGATGCGCCTCGGCCACGGCCGCGCGTTCGCCCTGTACGTCGCCGGGTACACGCTGGGCCGGTTCTGGATCGAGCTGATGCGCACCGACGACGCCACCCACATCCTCGGCCTGCGGGTCAACACGTGGACGTCGATCCTCGTCTTCGCCGGCGCGATGGTCTACTTCGTCCTCGCCAAGCGGCGAGGGCCGCGCGAGGCACCGGAAACGTTGCGCAGCAAGGACGACGACACCGAAAAGGTCGCGCCGGAACGCGAGTAGTTCTACTCACGCGCGCCACCGGCCGGGCGCGGCAGACTGGCGATCATGACCGAGGACCGGCGGCCGGGTGTGGCCTTCCTGGGGTTCGCGCTCGCGACCGGACTGCTGATCGCCGTCGTGACCGCCCTGGCCGGGGACGTCGTCGCCGGCTGGCACGCCGGCGAATACGGCTACGCGTTCATCGGGGTCACGTTCGGCGCGATCATCGGCGGGTCCCTGTGCCGGCTCGCGCGGCCGCCGTGGCGTTCCCTGGGCAGCGGGCTGCTCCTCGGTGGCGTGCTCGGGTTCGCCGCCCTCGTCGCCGCGGGCGTGGTCCTCTACATCGGCCTGAGGCAGTGGTCTAGCTGACCAGGCCGCGCCCCGTCACCAGCGGCAGGTCCAGCGCCGTCAGCAGCCCGGGCGGCGCCGCGACGACCGCGGGGATCGCGTTCACCAGGCGCATCGCCGTCGCCTTGAGGCCGGCCGTGTTGTGGTCGCCGTCCGTGCCGACCAGGCGCAGGTCCAGCGTGTAGTTCGGCTCGCCGGTCACCTGCACCCGGTAGCAGCCCTGCCCGGACGGCTGCGGCCAGTCCGGCCCCAGGTCCGGCCGCAGCCGCGTCACGTGCTCGAGCACGCACACCGGCCGTCCGCCGCGCATGCCGCGCACCTCGAACCGCAGCGCGGCCGCCGTGCCCTCGGCGATCGTGCCGCACGAGATGTCGAACGCCGACGGCGCCGGCAGCCGCTCGTAGCTCTCCTCGACCGCGTCCAGCTCCACGCCCAGCCCGGCCGCCAGCTGACGCACCACGCTGCCCCACGCCAGCGACAACACGCCGGGCTGCAGCAGCATCGGCGTCTCGTCGAGCGGGCCACCGAAGCCCATGATGTCGAAGACGACCTTGCGGTTGTCGTAGGTCGAGTAGTCCAGGATCTCGAAGCAGCGCACCTCGTCGATCCGCTCGCACACGCCGGTCAGCACCAGCGGCAGCCAGTCGTTGGCGAACCCCGGGTCGACGCCGTTCACCCACAGCGACGCGCCGCCCTCCGCCGCGGCCGCGCGCACCGGGCCGGACACCTCCTCGGGCACCACGCCGTCCGGGAACTGCAGGAACACCGGGCTGCTCGACACCACGTTCACCCCGGCCCGCAGGATCCACTGCAGGTCGGCCAGCGCCTCCATCAACCGGTCGTCCGCCATCGCCGTGTAGACCACGCAGTCCGGTTCCAGTGCCAGCAGCGCGTCGGCGTCGGTGGTCGCCTCGACGCCCAGCGTCCGGCCCAGGCCGGCCAGCTCACCGGCGTCGCGGCCGGCCTTGTCCGGGTTCGACACCCAGACACCCACCAGTTCCAGCTCCGGATGCGCGTCGATGCCCGCGATCGCGTGCCGCCCCACGTTGCCGGTGCTCCACTGCACCACCCGGTGCGTCACAGGTCCGGCAATCCGAGTTCGAGGTTGGGCGCCTGCAGCCCACCGTCCACTTCCAGCACCTTCCCCGTGACGAAGGAGCCGGCGGGGGAGGCCAGGTAGACGATCGCGGCCGCGACGTCCTCGACCTCGCCGAGCCGGCGCAACGGCGTGTCCGCCTCCATCTTTCCCTTGATCTCCGGGTTGTTCACCACCACTTCGAGCGCCGAGGTCGCCACCGACCCGACGGCGATCGCGTTGACCCGGATGCGCGGCGCGAGGTCGTAAGCGGCCAGGCGGGTGTAGTGGGCGAGCGCGGCCTTCGCGGTGCCGTAGGCGGCGAACCCGCGCCCGGCGACGCGGCCCATGTTCGACGAGATGTTCACGACCGCGCCGCCGTCGGTCATCAACGGCACCGCCGCGGTGGTGAGCGCGTGCGCCGTCGAGACGTTGAAGCGGAACGCCTCTTCGAGGAACTCGGGCGTGGTCTCCAGCAGCGGGCGGGGATAGGTGCCGCCGACGTTGTTGACCACGATGTCCACGCGGCCGAACTCGCCGACCGCGGCCTGCGCCAGGGCGGCGGCCGCGGCGGGATCGCTGAGGTCGGCAGGCACGACGTGCGCGCGCCGCCCGGCGTCGGCCACGCGCGCGGCGACGGCGTCCAGGTCGGTCTTCGTGCGGGAGGAGATCACCACGTCCGCACCGGCTTCGGCCAGCGCGACGGCGGCCCCCGCGCCGATGCCGCGCCCGGCCCCGGTGACCACGGCGACCCTGCCGGTCACGCGGAAACGATCGAGGATCATGCGCCTGACTGTAACAGGTTCTAGTTCTGTCCGGGGTGGAAGAACCGGTCGATCCAGGCGCCGAACTTACGCGTGCAATCCGCGCGCAGCGTGTTCACGAACGCGTCGATCGCCGAGTCGATTTCCACCGGTCCTCCAGCGACAGGGACGTGAACTCGAAGTCGCCCCGCGACGGGCTGGTCTGCCCGCGCAGATCGGGCGCGGCCAGCGCGCATACCGCAGTTCCACCGCGCTCTCCCGTCTGTTCCGGCCCGGCCGGACCGGCAGCACGGCCAGTTCACCACGATCGCCGACGCGGACCTCTGCCGCCGCGCCGTAGTGTCGTGCGAGCGCTTCTCCAAGTCAGGGCCGTGTGGGGCGGATGGGCAGTACGGCCAGTTCACCGTGATCGCCGACGCGGACCTCCGCGGCCGCGCCGTAGTGTCGTGCGAGCGCCTTCGCGGTGAGCACCTCCGCGGGCGGCCCGGCCGCGACCGCCCGGCCGTCGTCGAGCAGGAGGAGCTGGTCGGCGTACTGCGCGGCGAACGTCAGGTCGTGCAGCGTCGACACCACCGTGATGCCGTCCTCGTGCCGCAGCCGGTCGATCAGCTCCAGCAGCGCCTGCGCGTGCCCGATGTCCAGGCCGGTGGTCGGCTCGTCGAGCAGCAGCAGGCTCGCCCGCTGCGCCAGCACCCGCGCCAGGACCGCCCGCTGGCGTTCGCCGCCGGACAGCATGTCCATCCGCCTGCCCGCCAGCTCACCAAGATCGAGCCGGGCCAGCACGTCCTCCACAATGGACAGATCCGCGCGGCTTTCCCGTGCCAGCAGGCTCAGGTGCGGTGTACGGCCGAGCAGCACGTAGTCGGTCACCGTCAGGCCCGCGGGCACGGCCGGGTCCTGTGGCGCGTAGCCGACCACGCGCGCGAGTTCCTTGCGTGGCAACCCGGAGCGGCCGTCGATGAGCACTTCCCCCTGTGGCGGCAGGAGTCCCGCTACCGTTTTGAGCAAAGTGGACTTACCGGCGCCGTTCGGGCCGACGATCGCCAGCCACCCGCCTGCCGGCACCTCGACGGACACCCCGTGCACCACCGGGCAATCGCCGTAGCCGGCCCGCACCGAGCGCAACGACAACGCGGTCACGAGAACCTCCTCCGCGACGAGCGCAGGATCCAGGCGAAGAACGGCGCCCCGGTGAACGCGGTGACCACGCCCAGCGGCAGCTCGCCCGGCATGACTGTGCGCGCCAGCTGGTCGGCCAGCACCAGGAACGCCGCGCCGCCGACCAGCGACAGCGGGATCACCACCCGGTAGCTGGCCCCGGCGAGCATCCGCACCACGTGCGGCACCACGATCCCGACGAACCCGATCAGCCCGCTCACCGACACCGCCGCCGCGGTGGCCAGCGACGCCGCCGCCAGCACCACCAGCCGGATCCGGCCGGGGCGCAGCCCCAGCGATGCCGCCTCCGCGTCGCCGAGTGCGAGCACGTCGAGCAGCCGCGCCGACAGGCACAGCACGACCGCGGCGAGCGCCACGTACGGCACGGCGATCAGGACCTCCCGCCACCCACTCACGTTCAGCCCGCCCAGCATCCACGTGTAGACCTGCCGGATCGTCTCCGTGTTCAGCTGCTGCGCGAACGTCTGGATCGCGGTGAGGAACGACGCCACCGCGACCCCGGCCAGCAGCAGCGTGCTCGTGCTGCCGCCTGCCGAGCGGCCGACCAGCCAGCTCAGCCCGACCCCGCCGAGCGCGCCGGCGAACGCGGCCAGGGGCAGCGGCCCGACGACCCAGCCGCTGACCGCCGGGGCGAACACGACGACGAGCGTGGCCGCCATGCCCGCCCCGGCCGCCGCGCCCAGCAGGTACGGGTCGGCGAGCGGGTTGCGGAACACACCCTGGAACGTCGCCCCGGACGCCGCGAGCGCCGCGCCCACGATCCCGGCCAGCAGGACCCGCGGCACACGCAGCTGCCACACGATCGCGGCCTCCCGCGCGGACAGCGGCGACTGCCCGCCGGTGAGCTGCGCCCAGATCTCGGCGAGCACCCGCTGCCAGCCGAGGTCGCTCGCGCCGACGAGCACGGCGAACAGCAGGACGGCGACGAGCACCACGAGCCCGGCGACCAGAACCGGGGCCCGCAGCCGCGTCCGGGTGTCAGGCACCGGTCCTGGCGACCGCGTCGGCGACCGTGCGGACGAGCTCGACGATCCGCGGGCTCCACCGCGAGGCGATGTCGTCGTCGAGCGCGATCACCTGGCCGCGTTGCACGGCGGTCAACGTGTTCCAGCCCGGCCGGGCGGCGACGGTCTGCGCGTTCTGCCCGCAGCACTTGCTGTCCGCGAGGAAGATCAGGTTCGGGTCGGACTGCAGGATGCGTTCGGCCGACAGCTGCGGGTAACCGCCGGAGGCGGTCGGATCGGCGCCGTCGGCGATGTTGGTGAGGCCGAACCGGGTGAGCACCTGCCCGGCGAAGGTCGCCGAGGTCACGCTGTAGAACGTCTGGTCCAGCTCCCAGTAGTAGGTCAGCGACCGCTTCGGGGTGTCCGCGACGATCTTGTCGATGTCGTCGCGGGTCTGCCGGGCCAGGCTCTCGCCCTCGGCCTGGTGCCCGGTCGCCTTGCCCAGCACCTCGAACTGCGCGTAGGCGTCGTCCAGCGTCTTCGCGTCCGGCATCACGAGGGTCTTGGTGCCGGTCCTGGCCAGCGCGTCGGCGAGACCGGTGGTGTCGGCGTAGACCACGACGAGGTCCGGCCGGTAGGCGGCGATCGCCTCCGGATCCGGGCTCAGGCCCGACAACTGGGTCCGCGGCGCCTGCTCCGGGAAGTTCGACGCCGAGTCCACCGCGACCACCTGCGGTCCCGCGCCGAGCGCGAACAACGTCTCGGTGGCCGACGGCGACAACGACACGATCCGCTGCGGCTGCCGGTCGAGCGTCACCGCCGGTGCGCCGGGCGCGGCGACCGTGACCGGGAAGACGCCCTCGGCTTCGGGTGGGGCGGTGGAATCCTCGGACGGCCGGGTGGCGCACCCGGCGAGTACGAGTAGAACGGCGAACAACGGTGCGATACGACGGAACACGGGAAGACCTCGGTTTCCGGCCGGCGTCACGGGGCCCCGTCCCGCACCCAGGCGTAACGGACGCCGCACCCCTGAGCCGGAGGCGAAAGGCGTCGGCGCGGCGGCAGGCGACCTGGCTCGACCGGGTGTGCACGGAGCGCACCCGAGTCATCACAGTTGCGGCACAGCACCGGGTTCCCACCGGTTTCGCGGCCGCCGCGTCACTGGTCGGCAAGCCGCTGACCAGCGTGAGGAACGCTACCACCGGCGAATCTGGCCGCCGGGCGGGATCCTCGCGTAATCTTGATGGGATCGCGCGACGCGTATGCTCGGTAAGCAGAACCGAACCAGCCCATCAAGAACGACGTCGTTCCTCGCAGCCAGATCGTTACCGATCGGATGAGAAAATCCACACTCCGAGAGGGTGCCGTCATGTTTCCTGGGTGTTAAGGTCGCGCTAATCCAAGGGCCATCGTCGTCCCTGCAGCAGTACCGGGGGAACTTTCCGAACTGAGCATTGAGACGACGAAGGAGGTCCCCGCATGATCTTCTCCGCCAACCCGGGCAAGCAGGGCCTGTACGACCCTGCCACGGAGCAGGATTCCTGCGGTGTGGCGATGGTGGCCGACATTCAGGGCCGGCGCACGCACGCCATCGTCACGGACGGGCTGACGGCGCTGATCAACCTGGACCACCGGGGCGCCGCGGGCGCCGAACCGACTTCCGGCGACGGCGCCGGGATCCTTGTGCAGCTGCCCGACCAGCTGCTCCGCGAGGAAGCCGGCTTCGAGCTGCCCGAACCCGACGCGCAGGGCCACCACCGCTACGCGGCGGGCATCGCGTTCCTGCCCGCCGAGGAGGAGGCGCGCGGCAAGGCCGTGGCGCTGATCGAGCGCCTCGCCGACGAGGAGAGCCTCGAGGTGCTGGGCTGGCGCGAGGTCCCGGTCGACGCCGACGGGGCGGACATCGGCCCCACCGCGCGTTCGGTGATGCCGCACTTCGCCATGCTGTTCGTGGCGGGCAGGCCCGACGCCGAGGGCGTGCGGCCGTCCGGCCTCGCACTGGACCGGCTCACCTTCTGCCTGCGCAAGCGGGTCGAGCACGAGAGCGTCGTGGCCGAGTGCGGCACGTACTTCCCGTCGCTGTCCTCGCGCACCTTGGTCTACAAGGGAATGCTCACGCCCGAGCAGCTGCCCGCGTTCTTCGGCGACCTGCGCGACCCGCGGCTCACCAGCGCGATCGCACTGGTGCACAGCCGGTTCTCCACCAACACGTTCCCGTCGTGGCCGCTGGCGCACCCGTTCCGGTTCGTCGCGCACAACGGTGAGATCAACACGATCCGCGGCAACCGCAACCGCATGCGGGCCCGCGAGGCGCTGCTCGATTCGGGCCTGATCCCGGGCGACCTGACCCGGCTGTACCCGATCTGCTCGCCGGAGGCGTCCGACTCGGCGTCCTTCGACGAGGTGCTCGAGCTGCTGCACCTGGGCGGCCGCAGCCTCCCGCACGCGGTGCTGATGATGATCCCGGAGGCGTGGGAGAACCACGCCACGATGGACCCGCAGCGCCGCGCGTTCTACCAGTTCCACGCCAGCCTGATGGAGCCGTGGGACGGCCCCGCGTGCGTCACGTTCACCGACGGCACGCTCGTCGGCGCGGTGCTGGACCGCAACGGCCTGCGCCCGTGCCGCTGGTGGCGCACCGCCGACGACCGCGTCGTGCTGGCCAGCGAGGCCGGTGTCCTGGACGTGCCGCCGGACCAGGTGGTCGCCAAGGGCCGCCTCAAGCCGGGCCGCATGTTCCTGGTGGACACCGAGGCCGGCCGCATCGTCGCCGACGACGAGGTCAAGTCGGAGCTGGCGAAGCAGCACCCGTACGAGGAGTGGCTGCACGCCGGCCTGCTGCAGCTGGCCGACCTGCAGGACCGCGACCACGTCACGCAGAGCCACGACTCGGTGCTGCGCCGTCAGCTCGCGTTCGGCTACTCCGAGGAGGAGCTGAAGATCCTGCTCGCGCCGATGGCCGAGAAGGGCGCCGAGCCGCTGGGGTCGATGGGCACCGACACCCCGCCCGCCGTGCTGTCGAAGCGCTCCCGGCAGCTCTACGACTACTTCAAGCAGGGCTTCGCCCAGGTGACCAACCCGCCGCTGGACGCGATCCGCGAGGAGCTGGTCACCTCGATGAGCCGGATCATGGGCCCCGAGCGCAACCTGCTCGACCCGGGCCCGGCCTCGTGCCGGCACATCCAGCTGCCGTACCCGGTGATCGACAACGACGAGCTGGCCAAGCTCATCCACATCAACGACGACGGCGACCTGCCCGGCTTCGCCTGCACCGTCCTGTCCGGACTGTTCGAAGTGGACGGCGGTGGCAAGGCGCTGGCGGAGGCGATCGAGCGGGTGCGCCGCGAGGCGTCCGAGGCGATCGCGGCCGGCGCGCGCACGCTCGTGCTGTCCGACCGGGACTCCGACCACAAGATGGCGCCGATCCCGTCGCTGCTACTGGTTTCCGCGGTGCACCACCACCTGGTGCGCACCAAGGAGCGGCTGCGCGTCGCGCTCGTCGTCGAGACCGGTGACGCCCGCGAGGTGCACCACATCGCGCTGCTGCTCGGATACGGCGCGGCCGCGGTGAACCCGTACCTGGCCTTCGAGACGATCGAGGACATGATCGCGCAGGGCGCGATCACCGGCATCGAGCCGCGCAAGGCCGTGCGCAACTACGTCAACGCGCTCGTCAAGGGCGTCCTGAAGATCATGTCCAAGATGGGCATCTCGACCGTCGGCGCCTACACCGCGGCGCAGGTGTTCGAGTCCTTCGGGCTGTCGCAGGAACTGCTCGACGAGTACTTCACCGGCACGGTGTCCAAGCTCGGTGGCGTCGGACTCGACGTGCTCGCCGAGGAGGTCGCCGTCCGGCACCGCCGGGCGTACCCGGACAACCCCACCGACCGGGTGCACCGCCGCCTGGACAGCGGCGGCGAGTACGCCTACCGCCGCGAGGGCGAGCTGCACCTGTTCACCCCGGAGACGGTGTTCCTGCTGCAGCACGCCAGCAAGACCCGGCGCGACGAGGTGTACCGCAAGTACACCGAGGAGGTGCACCGCCTCTCCCGCGAGGGCGGCGCGCTGCGCGGGTTGTTCAAGTTCCGCAAGGAAGGCCGCGCCCCGGTGCCGATCGACGAGGTCGAGTCGGTCGAGTCGATCTGCAAGCGGTTCAACACCGGCGCGATGTCCTACGGTTCGATCTCGGCCGAGGCGCACCAGACGCTGGCGATCGCGATGAACCGCATCGGCGGCCGGTCCAACACCGGTGAGGGCGGCGAGGACCCGGAGCGGCTCTACGACCCCGAGCGGCGCAGCGCGATCAAGCAGGTCGCCAGCGGCCGGTTCGGCGTGACGAGCGAGTACCTGGTCAACGCCGACGACATCCAGATCAAGATGGCGCAGGGCGCCAAGCCCGGCGAGGGCGGCCAGCTGCCGCCGAACAAGGTGTACCCGTGGATCGCGCGCACCCGGCACTCCACGCCGGGCGTCGGCCTCATCTCGCCGCCGCCGCACCACGACATCTACTCGATCGAGGACCTGGCGCAGCTGATCCACGACCTGAAGAACGCCAACGAGCAGGCCCGCATCCACGTGAAGCTGGTCAGCTCGCTCGGCGTCGGCACGGTCGCGGCCGGCGTGTCGAAGGCGCACGCGGACGTCGTGCTGATCTCCGGCCACGACGGCGGCACCGGCGCCTCGCCGCTGAACTCGCTCAAGCACGCGGGCACGCCGTGGGAGATCGGCCTGGCCGAGACCCAGCAGACCCTGATGTTGAACGGACTGCGCGACCGCATCACGGTGCAGGTCGACGGCGCGATGAAGACCGGCCGCGACGTCGTGGTCGCCGCGCTGCTCGGCGCCGAGGAGTACGGCTTCGCGACCGCGCCGCTGATCGTGGCCGGCTGCATCATGATGCGCGTCTGCCACCTCGACACCTGCCCCGTCGGTGTCGCCACCCAGAGCCCGGAGCTGCGCAAGCGCTACACCGGGCAGGCCGAGCACGTGGTGAACTACTTCCGGTTCGTCGCGCAGGAGGTCCGGGAACTGCTGGCGCAGCTGGGTTTCCGCACCCTGGACGAGGCGATCGGCCGCGCCGACGTGCTGGACACCGACGACGCCGTCGACCACTGGAAGGCCAGCGGCCTGGACCTCTCGCCGATCTTCGAGATGCCGACCGACACCCCGTACGGCGGCGCCCGGCGCAAGATCCGCGAGCAGGACCACGGCCTCGAGCACGCCCTTGACCGCACGCTCATCCAGTTGTCCGAGGCGGCGCTGGAGGACGCGCACCCGGTCCGGCTGGAACTGCCGGTGCGCAACGTCAACCGCACCGTGG
>NZ_JBHZEN010000026.1:0-63703 GCF_050958625.1 Amycolatopsis sp. 3B14 | reverse complement strand
CGCTGGCCGCCGCGCACGAGATCTGGCCGATGTTCTCCGGCCAGCCCAGCGCGGGCCAGCCCTACACCGCGCCGGCCCAGCCGGAGACGTCGAAGACCCGGCTCAACGAGAAGTACACGTTCGACACGTTCGTCATCGGCGCGTCCAACCGCTTCGCGCACGCGGCCGCGTTCGCCGTCGCCGAGGCGCCGTCCCGCGCGTACAACCCGCTGTTCATCTGGGGTGAGTCGGGGCTGGGCAAGACGCACCTGCTGCACGCCGTCGGGCACTACGCGCAGCGCCTCTTCCCCGGCATGCGTGTGCGCTACGTCTCGACCGAAGAGTTCACCAACGACTTCATCAACTCGCTGCGCGACGACCGGAAGGTGGCGTTCCAGCGTCGCTACCGGGACATCGACATCCTGCTCGTCGACGACATCCAGTTCCTGGAAGGCAAGGAAGGTACTCAGGAGGAGTTCTTCCACACCTTCAACACGCTGCACAACTCGAACAAGCAGATCGTGGTGTCCTCGGACCGGCCGCCGAAGCGGCTGGAGACCCTGGAGGACCGGCTGCGCACGCGGTTCGAGTGGGGCCTCATCACCGACATCCAGCCGCCCGAACTGGAGACGCGCATCGCGATCCTCCGCAAGAAGGCGGCGCAGGACCGCCTGGCCGTGCCAGGTGACGTGCTCGAGTTCATCGCCTCGCGGGTGGAGGCGAACATCCGCGAACTGGAGGGCGCGCTCATCCGCGTCACCGCGTTCGCGTCGCTGAACCAGCAACCCGTGGACGTCGGTCTCGCGGAGATCGTGCTGCGCGACCTGATCCCGGACTCGCAGGCGCCGGAGATCAGCGCGCCGACGATCATGGCCACCACGGCCGAGTTCTTCGACGTGACGGTCGACGACCTGTGCGGCCCCGGCAAGACGAAAGCGCTTGCCACGGCGCGGCAGATCGCGATGTACCTGTGCCGTGAGCTGACGGACATGTCGCTGCCGAAGATCGGGCAGACGTTCGGCGGCCGCGACCACACGACCGTCATGCACGCGGACAAGAAGATCCGCAAGGAGATGGCCGAACGCAGGCGGATCTACGACCAGGTGCAGGAACTCACCGCGCGCATCAAACAGCGCGCCCGTCAGTAGCCCGCTCCGCGCACACCGCTTCGATCGCCGCGATCGCGCCGGCGATCGGCCACTGCTCCTCGCTCCCGCGCCGGACGCAGCCGACGATGCGCCTCGACGGACGCGGGTTGCCGCGCAACGGAATCCGCACCACCTCGTGCTGCGGCGGCGGCACGAGGCACACCCCGAGCCCGGCGGCGACGAGCGCGGACACCGCGAACCACTCCTTGGCTTCGTGCGCGATGCGCGGCGTGAAACCGGCAGCGGCGCAAGCGACCTGCAGGAGCGCGTACGTGTCGTTGTGGCGCGGCTTCACGATCCACGGTTCACGCGCGGCGTCGGCGAGTTCCACCGCGTCCTGCCGCGTCAGCGGATGTCCTGCGGCGACGAGGAGATCCTGCGGGTCGTCGAGGAGCGGCCACTGCGTGAAGCGGGGGTCGTCGACGGGCGGCGCTTCGGGCGTGGGCAGCACGACGGCGATGTCGGCCGCCTCGGCGAGCAACAGCTCGTAGCAGTCAGCGCTTTCCTCTTCTATTACGCGCGCCGTCAGCCGCGGGTGCTCCTGCCGTAGGCGAGTGACCGCCGGACCGAGCAACGCGGCGACCGTCGAGGAGACGCCGCACATGCGCACGGCGCCGGCCTCTTCCCCGGCGGTCAGGTCGGCCCGCGCTCGTTCCCATTGCGCGAACAGCGAATCCGCGTGTTCGAGCAACACGACCGCGGCAGGGGTCAACCGGACGCGGCGACCGTCGCGGCGCAGCAGTTCGACGCCGACCTCCTTGGCGAGCAACCGGAGTTGCTGCGAGACCGCCGACGGGGTCAGGTGCAGCGCCTCCGCGGCGGCCGTGACGGTGCCGTGCTCGGCCAGTACCCGGAGGACGCTCAGGCGCCGGAGGTCGATCATGTAGTGGAGGCTAAAGAGTTCCGTGCGTGAAGTCTCGATGGAACTCCGGCCGCTCCGCGCCAAGACTCGGAACACATGGGAGCCGCACTTCTCGTCCTCGGCAGCGTCGTCAGCGTGCAGACCGGGCAGGCGTTCGGGAAGCAGCTCTTCGCCGCGGCCGGCCCCGGCGGGGTGGTCGCGTTGCGGCTCTCCTTCGCCGCGCTCGTCCTACTGGCGATCCACCGCCCGGTGTTGCCGTCGCGCCGGAACCTGCCGCCGGTGCTGGGTTTCGGCGTGGCGATCGCCGGGATGAACCTGATCTACCCGGCGCTGGGTTTCCTGCCGCTGGGTGTCGCGAGCGCGTTGCAGTTGCTCGGTCCGCTCGGGGTCGCGGTGGCGACGGCACGGCGTGCGCGTGACGTCGGTTTCGCTCTGCTCGCCGCCTTCGGGGTCTGGCTGTTCCATTCGCCGTCCGGGACGACGCTTCCGGCGGCGGGAGTCGCGCTCGCTCTGCTGTCCGCGGCATCGATGGGCGGATACCTGGTGCTGAGCCGGAAAGTCGGCGCGAGTGTCCCGGATGGATCGATCCTCGCGCTCGCGGTGACGGTGGCCGCGATCCTCATCCTGCCCTTCGGCGTGACCGCGCCGGTGTGGCGGCCTTCCTTGCTGCTGGCGGGATTCGGCGTCGCGGTGCTGTCGGCCGTGATCCCGTACTCGCTCGATCTCGCCGCACTGCGCCGGGTTCCGCCGCGCACGGTCGCGGTGCTGGAGAGCCTCGAAGCGGCGGTGGCGGGAGTGGCCGGCGCGCTCGTGCTCGGCGAGCGGCTGCCGTTCGCCGCGTGGGCCGGGATCGCTTGTGTGACAGCGAGTGCGGCCGCGGCGGGCCGCGCTGCGGCGCGGAATCTGTGATCCCAGTAACGAGAACGCATCGATCGACGCGAGCGCGGTCACCCACTGGGTTGGTTCCACAGCGACCGCGTCTGTGCGCGGCCATGGGGACGAACATCCCCACAACTGGGGACAGTTCTGTGGACAGCTGGGGACAACTGTGGATCATTTGGGGACCGCCCGAAGTTGTCCACGGAGGGCCCGAGTTGTCCACCGGTAGTACTCCACAGATGTCCACACCCCGCCGCGCGAGCGGACCTGCGACGACGGCAGTAGTCCCCAGAATCCACAGCCCCTATTACTGTCACTGCCCTTGGTTTTTTCTCAAGAAGTCCTTCGGAGAAAAACAGGGGGCTGTGGACATGGGGACAGAGCTCCGGACGAGATCGTCTTATCGACAAATCGATGGGCTGCCCCGAGTGACGCCGGTGCCGCTCACGTTCTAACGTGGGTATCCACACCCAGCCCGCTCGTCGTTGGCGACATCGGCACCGGGCCACACCACACTGCGAGATCCCTGGTCAGCGCGCTGCTCGAGGCCTGCCCGGGGACGTTTGTCGATCTTCTCGGGCCGCGATGAGGGGCTCGGCTGTCGAAAGGATGGGCACATGAAGATCCGCGTCGAGCGCGACGGGCTCGCGGACGCCGTCGCGTGGGTGGCACGCAGCCTGCCGTCGAGGCCACCGGTCCCGGTCCTGGGCGGGGTGCTGCTCGACGCCGGATCCGACGGCTCGACCGACGCCCTCACCGTCTCCGGCTTCGACTACGAGGTCTCCGCGACGGTCGGCGTCCCGGCGACGATCGCCGACGGCGGGCGGCTGCTGGTGTCCGGACGGCTGCTCGCCGACATCACCAAGGCGCTCCCGGCCCAGCCGGTCGAGATCTCCGTCGAGGGCTCCCGCGCCTCCATCACCTGCGGCAGCGCCCGGTTCAGCCTGCCGACCATGCCGGTCGAGGACTACCCGCAGCTGCCTGCCCAGCCGACGTTCGCCGGCGAGGTCGCGGGCGAGGCGTTCGGCCAGGCGGTCACCCAGGTCGCCGTCGCGGCTGGCAAGGACGACACCCTGCCGATGCTGACCGGCATGCGGCTGGAAATCTCCGGCAACTCGCTCACCCTCGTCGCCACCGACCGCTTCCGCCTGGCGATGCGCCAGTTCGCGTGGGAGCCCGCCGAGGGGCTCGCCGACGCCGCGGTGCTCGTCCCGGCGCGCACCCTCGCCGAGGCCGCCAAGTCGCTCGGCACCGCGGGCAACAAGGTTTCCGTCGGGCTCGCCAGCGGCGAGGGCCTGCTCGGTCTGTCCGGCAACGGCCGCTACACGACCACCCGGCTGCTCGACGCCGAGTTCCCCCCATACCGGCAGCTCCTCCCGAACCAGCACTCCTCCCGCGCGGTGATCGAGGTGTCCCCGCTCTCGGAGGCGATCAAACGTGTGTCGCTGGTGGCGGAGCGGGGTACCCAGGTCCGGCTGGAGTTCGGCGACAACTCGCTGCGCCTGTCGGCCGGGGGCGACGACGAGGGCAGCGCCGAAGAGGAGCTGCCGGTGGAGTACGAAGGCGAGCCGGTGACGATCGCGTTCAACCCGGGCTACCTCGTCGACGGTCTGGGCGCGCTGCACCACGACCGCGCCGAGCTGACCTTCACCACCCCGAACCGTCCGGCTTTGATCAAGCCGGCCGACGAGCAGGGCCAGGTCGTTCCTGGTTACCTCTATCTACTGATGCCGGTCCGCCTACCCGGCTGACCGCGACGGAGAAAGCACGAAGGGGAGTTCCATGGTTCAGCTGGGACTGGTCGGCCTCGGCCGGATGGGCTTCAACATGCGCGAGCGGCTGCGCGCCGCCGGGCACGAGGTGGTCGGCTACGACCGCAACCAGGCGGTCTCGGACTCGACCTCGCTCGCCGACATGGTGTCCAAACTGGACGCCCCGCGCATCGTCTGGGTGATGGTCCCCGCGGGCGGGCCGACGCGTGAGACGGTGGCCGAGCTGGGTGAGCTGCTCGCCGAGGGCGATCTGGTGATCGACGGCGGCAACTCCCGGTTCACCGACGACAAGCACAACGCCGAGGTGCTGTCCGCCAAGGGCATCGGCTACCTCGACTGCGGCGTGTCCGGTGGCGTGTGGGGCAAGGAGAACGGCTACGGCCTGATGGTCGGCGGCGACAAGGAGCTCGTCGAGCGCGCCATGCCGATCTTCGACGCGCTGCGCCCGGACGGCCCGCGCGAGGAGGGCTTCTCGCACGCCGGCTCGGTTGGCGCCGGCCACTACGCGAAGATGATCCACAACGGCATCGAGTACGGCCTGATGCAGGCCTACGCCGAGGGCTTCGAGCTGCTCGAGGCCGCGAAGGTCGTCGAGGACGTGCCGGCGGTGATCAAGGGCTGGCAGCGCGGCACGGTGGTCCGGTCCTGGCTGCTCGACCTGCTGGTGCGCGCGCTGGACGAGGACCCGGAGCTGGACGACCTCGAAGGTTACGTCGAGGACTCCGGCGAGGGCCGGTGGACGCTGGAGGAGGCCATCAACAACGCGGTGCCGGCGCCGGTCATCTCGGCCGCGCTGTTCGCGCGGTTCGCCTCGCGGCGGAAGGACTCGTCCGCGATGCGCGCCGTCGCCGCGCTGCGCAACCAGTTCGGCGGTCACGCCGTGAAGAAGGCCGGCGAGTAGGCACCCAGCCGTGCACATACGGCACCTGCAGGTCACCGACTTCCGCTCCTGGGAGCACGCTGACCTGCCGCTCACCCCCGGACCGACGGTCCTCGTCGGCCAGAACGGCCGCGGGAAGACCAACCTGCTGGAGGCGATCGGCTACCTGGCGACCCTCGGGTCGCACCGGGTCGCGACGGACGCCCCGCTGGTGCGGCACGGTTGTGAGCGGGCACTCGTGCGGGCGGCCGTGGTCAACGAGGACCGCGAGCTGACCGTCGAGCTGGAGATCAACCCCGGCCGGGCGAACCGCGCCCGGGTCAACCGGGGCGCGGTCGGCAAGCCGCGGGACATCCTCGGGATCCTGCGCACCGTGTTGTTCTCCCCGGAGGACCTGGCGCTGGTGCGTGGCGACCCGGGCGAGCGCCGCCGGTTCATGGACGAGCTGCTGGTGCAGCGCGCGCCCCGGTACGCGGGCGTGCGCGCCGACTACGAGCGGATCCTCAAGCAGCGCAACGCGTTGTTGAAGACGGCGGGCAAGAAGAAGGGTGCCGCGCGCGACGACCCGTACGCGCTGTCGACCCTCGAGGTGTGGGACAACCACCTCTCGGTGGTCGGCGCCCAGCTGCTCGCCGCCCGGCTGGACCTGGTCGCCGACCTCGGGCCGCACACCACCGCGGCCTACGCCGGGGTCGCGCCCGACTCGCGGCCGGCCAAGATCTCCTACCGGTCCAGCCTCGGCGCGGCACTGCCCGAGGGGTACGGGGTTCCGGACGGGAAACGCGCCGAACCGGAGGTCCTCACCGGTATCCTGGTGGAGGCGATGGCGCAGGTGCGGCAGCAGGAGCTGGAACGGGGGATCAGCCTGGTCGGGCCGCACCGCGACGAGCTGGAGATCGTCCTCGGCGAGGCCCCCGCGAAGGGCTACGCGAGCCATGGGGAATCCTGGTCGTTCGCACTCGCGCTGCGGCTGGCGTCCTACGAGCTGCTGCGGCGGGAAGCGGGTGAACCGGTGCTCCTGCTCGACGACGTCTTCGCCGAGCTCGACCGGCGGCGCCGGTCGCGGCTGGCCGAGGTGGCCGCCGGCGCTGAACAGGTGCTGGTCACCGCGGCGGTGGACGAGGACGTGCCCGAGGAACTGGCCGGGGTCCGGTTCACCGTCGCCGACGGGGAGGTGCGCAGTGCCTGAGGACGAACGGCCCGATGAGCCACAGCGAGTGACCGCGGCCACACGAGTTACCCACCGATCTGGGGACAACTCTGTGGATAGTGTGGATAACACGGTGAACGCGTTATCGCCCCGCGTGACCAAGCGGCCAAACGAGCGATCTTCAACCGCGTCACAAGCGGCGCAGACTCCCCAGAAGAGTGGATCAGACACGGACGGTGACGTCCCGGCTGGGCCGAACGGGAACACTACCGGACGTGATCTGGTTCGCTCCGCACTGGCCGCCGCTCGCGCCAAGGCCGACGCCAGGGGCACCGAGCCGGGCAGGCGGAAGTTCGAGCTCGGCGGCCAGAGCCCGCGCCGGCGCCGCTGGTCGGGAGCGGGCCCGGACGCCCGCGACCCGCAGCCGTTCGGCCGCCTCGTCGGGCGGCTGGTCGCCGAACGCGGCTGGCAGGAGCGCGTGACCAGCAGCCGGGTCTTCGGCGAGTGGGCCCGCCTGGTCGGCGAGGACGTCGCCGAGCACGCCCAGCCGGTGACGTTGAAGGACGGCGAGCTCACCGTCCGTGCCGACTCGACCGCGTGGGCCACGCAGCTGCGGCTGCTGCAGAGCCAGCTCATCGCCAAGATCGCCGCCGGGGTCGGCCACGGTGTGGTCAAGCGCATGCGCATCCACGGCCCGACCGCCCCGAGCTGGCGGAAGGGCCCGCGGCACGTGCCCGGTCGCGGGCCGCGCGACACCTATGGGTGACTGAGCGCGTCGTATCGCGGCCCGACCCCCGCTGGATAGCGCCGGACCCGTCCACGCTCGCGTTCGGGCCTCTGTGACGAAATCAGGGGTGTCCTTGCGGCATGTCAGCAGAGCTGGCCAAGTAGGATGGAAGGGAGTGGGGAGTCCCTTGGGCAAGACTGAGGAGAAAGCAGGCTCGTGGCAGCTCAGCAGAACGACTACAACGCGTCCTCCATCACGGTGCTCGAGGGTCTCGAGGCGGTCCGCAAGCGGCCAGGCATGTACATCGGTTCCACCGGTGAACGCGGTCTGCACCACCTGATCTGGGAGGTCGTGGACAACTCGGTCGACGAGGCCATGGCCGGCTACGCGACGAAGGTCGAGGTCACCCTCCTCGCCGACGGCGGCGTCCGCGTCGTCGACGACGGCCGCGGCATCCCCGTCGAGGAGCACCCGGTCCACAAGAAGTCGACGCTGGAGATCGTGCACACCGTGCTGCACGCCGGCGGCAAGTTCGACAGCGAGAGCTACGCGGTCTCCGGCGGTCTGCACGGCGTCGGCGTCTCCGTGGTCAACGCCCTGTCCAGGGCGCTCGACGTCGAGGTCTCCCGCGACGGCAAGAAGTGGCGCCAGCACTACGACCACTCCAAGCCCGGCCCGCTGGAGGAGGTCGGCCCCGCCGAGGGCACCGGCACCTCCACCACGTTCTGGGCCGACCCGGACATCTTCGAGACCACGACATACAACATGGAGACGGTCTCGCGCCGCCTGCAGGAGATGGCCTTCCTGAACAAGGGCCTGAGCATCACGTTGCGCGACGAGCGGGTCACCGAGGCGGAGACCGAGGCCGACGCCGACGGCAAGCAGGCGCGGGTCAAGGAGCGCGTCTACCACTACCCGGGCGGGCTCGAGGACTTCGTCAAGCACATCAACGGCTCGAAGGACCCGATCCACTCCAGCATCATCTGCTTCGACTCCAAGGGCGACGGCCTCGAGGTCGAGGTCGCGATGCAGTGGAACAACTCGTTCACGCCGTCGGTGCACACCTTCGCCAACACGATCAACACCCACGAGGGTGGGACCCACGAGGAGGGCTTCCGCGCTGCGCTGACCCGTGTGGTCAACGCGTACGCGCGGGACAAGAAACTCCTCAAGGAGAAGGACGAGAACCTCTCCGGCGACGACGTGCGCGAGGGCCTGACCGCGATCATCTCGATCAAGCTGGCCGAGCCGCAGTTCGAGGGCCAGACCAAGACCAAGCTGGGCAACAGCGAGGCCAAGTCGTTCGTCCAGTCCAAGACCAACGAGTGGCTGTCCGACTGGTTCGAGCGCAACCCGGCCGAGGCCAAGACGATCATCAACAAGGCGCTGTCCAGCGCGCAGGCGCGGATGGCCGCCCGCCGGGCGCGT
Organism: Amycolatopsis sp. 3B14; assembly: GCF_050958625.1. Taxonomy (NCBI): domain Bacteria; kingdom Bacillati; phylum Actinomycetota; class Actinomycetes; order Pseudonocardiales; family Pseudonocardiaceae; genus Amycolatopsis; species Amycolatopsis sp. 3B14. The sequence continues at coordinate 54,878 of NZ_JBHZEN010000026.1, read as the reverse complement.
GACCTGGTGCGCCGCAAGGGCGCGCTGGAGATCGGCGGCCTGCCCGGCAAGCTCAAGGACTGCCAGTCGACCAACCCGGAGGAGTGCGAGCTCTACATCGTGGAGGGTGACTCCGCGGGCGGGTCGGCCAAGGAGGGGCGGGAGTCGCGGTTCCAGGCGATCCTGCCGATCCGGGGCAAGATCATCAACGTGGAGAAGGCCCGCATCGACCGGGTGCTCAAGAACAACGAGGTCCAGTCGCTGATCACGGCGCTGGGCACCGGCATCCACGACGACTTCGACCTGTCCAAGCTGCGGTACCACAAGATCGTGCTGATGGCCGACGCCGACGTCGACGGCCAGCACATCCGCACCCTGCTGCTGACGCTGCTGTTCCGGTTCATGCGCCCGCTGATCGAGCACGGCCACGTCTACCTCGCGCAGCCGCCGCTGTACAAGATCAAGTGGCCGCGGTCGGAGCCGGAGTACGCGTACTCGGACAAGGAGCGCGACGGCCTGCTCGCCGCCGGCGCCGAAGCCGGGCGGAAGCTGCCGAAGGAAGACGGCATCCAGCGGTACAAGGGTCTCGGCGAGATGAACGCCGAAGAGCTGTGGGAAACCACGATGGACCCGTCCCGCCGGCTGCTGCTGCAGGTCACGCTGGACGACGCCGCCGCGGCGGACGAGCTGTTCAGCGTCCTGATGGGCGAGGACGTCGAAGCCCGGCGCTCGTTCATCACCCGCAACGCCAAGGACGTCCGTTTCCTCGACGTGTAGCGCGCCCCGCCTCCGATTTCCCATTCGTCAGTAGAAGGACCCCATGACGGAAACCTTGCCGCCGGAACACGACCGCACCGAGCCGGTCGACATCCAGCAGGAGATGCAGCGCTCGTACATCGAATACGCGATGAGCGTGATCGTGTCGCGGGCGCTGCCGGACGTGCGGGACGGCCTGAAGCCGGTGCACCGCCGCGTCCTCTACTCGATGTATGACTCCGGGTTCCGGCCCGAGCGCGGGTACAACAAGTGCTCGCGCGTGGTCGGCGACGTGATGGGCAACTACCACCCGCACGGCGACTCGGCGATCTACGACGCGCTCGTGCGACTGGCCCAGCCGTGGTCGATGCGCTACCCGCTGATCGACGGCCAGGGCAACTTCGGCTCGCCGGGCAACGACCCCGCGGCGGCCATGCGGTACACCGAGTCGCGCCTCGACCCGCTGGCCATGGAGATGCTGCGGGACATCGAAGAGGAGACCGTCGACTTCTCGCCCAACTACGACGGGCGCACGCAGGAGCCGGACGTCCTGCCGGCGCGGATCCCGAACCTGCTGGTCAACGGCACGTCGGGCATCGCGGTCGGCATGGCGACCAACATCCCGCCGCACAACCTGCGCGAGGTCGCCGACGGCGTCGTGTGGGCGCTGGACAACTGGGAGGCCGGCGACGACGAGACGCTGGCCGCGCTCATGCAGCGCATCAAGGGCCCGGACTTCCCGACGAAGGGCCTGATCCTGGGCACCTCCGGCATCGAGGAGGCCTACCGGACCGGGCGCGGTTCGATCCGGATGCGCGCGGTGGTCGAGGTCGAGGAGGACTCCCGCGGCCGCACCACCCTGGTCGTCACCGAGCTGCCCTACCAGGTCAACCCGGACAACCTGGTGGAGAACATCGCGAGCCTGGTGCGCGACGGGAAGCTGACCGGCATCGCGGACATCGCCGACGAGTCCAACAGCCGCCGCGGCATGCGGATCGTGGTCACGCTCAAGCGGGACGCGGTCGCCAAGGTCGTGCTGAACAACCTCTACAAGCACACCCAGCTGCAGTACAACTTCGGCGTCAACATGCTGGCGCTGGTCGACGGCGTGCCCCGGACGCTGCGGCTGGACCAGGTCGTCCGGCACTACGTCAAGCACCAGATCGAGGTCATCGTCCGGCGGACCCGGTTCCGCCTGCGCAAGGCCGAGGAACGCGCCCACATCCTGCGTGGTCTGGTCAAGGCGCTGGACCAGCTGGACGAGGTCATCGCGTTGATCCGCCGGTCGCCGACGGTCGACGAGGCGCGCGCCGGCCTGATCGAGCTGCTGGACATCGACGAGATCCAGGCCACCGCGATCCTGGACATGCAGCTGCGCAGGCTGGCCGCCCTGGAGCGGCAGAAGATCGTCGACGAACTGGCGAAGATCGAGCTGGAGATCGCCGACCTGCAGGACATCCTGGAGAAGCCGGAGCGCCAGCGGCAGATCGTCAAGGACGAGCTGACCGAGATCGTCGACAAGTTCGGCGACGACCGGCGCACCCAGATCATCCCGTTCGACGGCGACGTGTCGGTGGAGGACCTGATCGCGGTCGAGGACGTGGTGGTCACCATCACGCGCACCGGCTACGCGAAGCGCACCAAGACCGACCTGTACCGGTCGCAGCGCCGCGGCGGCAAGGGCGTGCAGGGCGCGCAGCTCAAGCAGGACGACATCGTCCAGCACTTCTTCGTGTGCTCGACGCACGACTGGATCCTGTTCTTCACGAACAAGGGCCGCGTCTACCGCGCGAAGGCGTACGAGCTGCCCGAGGCCAACCGCGCCGCCCGCGGCCAGCACGTCGCGAACCTGCTGGCGTTCCAGCCGGACGAGACGATCGCGCAGATCATCGAGATCCCGAACTACGAGGTCGCGCCGTACCTGGTGCTGGCCACGAAGAAGGGCCTGGTCAAGAAGACGCGGCTGAGCGAGTTCGACTCGAACCGCTCCGGCGGTCTGATCGGCATCAACCTGCGCGAGGGTGACGAGCTGGTCGGCGCGGTGCTCGCCGGCCCGGAGGACGACCTGCTGCTGGTGTCGGCCGAGGGCCAATCGATCCGCTTCCACGCCACCGACGAGACGCTGCGCCCGATGGGCCGCCCGACGTCGGGTGTGCTCGGCATGCGGTTCAACGACGGCGACGAGCTGCTCGCGCTGAACGTGGTCAAGCCGGACAAGTTCCTGCTGGTCGCGACCGACGGTGGTTACGCCAAGCGGACGCCGATCGAGGACTACCCGGTGCAGGGCCGCGGCGGCAAGGGCGTGCTGACCATCCAGCACGACCGCAAGCGTGGCAGGCTGGTGGGGGCGCTCATCGTCGACGCCGACGACGAGCTCTACGCCATCACCTCCAGCGGCGGCGTCATCCGCACGCCCGCGGACCAGGTGCGCAAGGCCGGCAGGCAGACGAAGGGCGTGCGGTTGATCAACCTGGGCGAGGGGACGACTCTCCTCGCGGTCGCACGCAACGCTGATGAGCCCTCGGGCGTCGGTAATGGTGAAGGCAACGGAGGAACCGAAGAACCCGTCTCGGAAGAGAGCTAAGTGACGACACCGGAGAACCCCGAACAGCACGGTGCGCAGACCGGTGACGCGGGCACGCCGCCCTGGCAGCGGCTGAGCCGCGACGCCGGTCAGGGCACGACGACCGACCCCAAGGCCGGCGGTTACCGGGACGGGTGGTCGTCGGAAGGCCAGGCCGAGAAAACTGTGTTGTACTCGAACGGTGACGACCAGCCGGTCGTCACCGGTTCGGCGGCGCAGGGTCTGTTCGGCAACCCCGCGGCGCCCGACGACGCGTTGTCAGGGTTGAGGGGGCAGGAAACGGTGAGCGTCGCCAGTGCCGGCACCAAGGGACGTTCGACGCCCAGCGCACTGCGCCGCCCCGGCCGCGGCCCGCGGCGGGCGAGCCTGCAGATCAAGCGGTTCGACCCGTGGTCGGTGCTGAAGCTGTCGCTGGTTCTCGGTGTCGCGCTGTTCTTCGTGTGGCTGGTGGCCGTCGGCGTGCTGTACACGGTGCTCGACGGCATGGGCGTGTGGGACAAGCTGAACGGCACCTACTCGTCCCTGGTGTCCGGCGAGGGCGCCGGCGTGACCAACGAACCACTCATCAGCGCCGGCCGGGTGTTCGGCATCGCGGCCATCCTCGGCGCGATCAACATCGTGCTGCTCTCGGCGCTGGCCACGGTGAGCGCGTTCATCTACAACGTGTCCGCCGACCTGGCCGGAGGCCTAGAGGTGACCCTGTCGGAACGCGAGTAGAAGGCATGTTGTAGTCTTCTCTCCGTTCGAGGGCCCATAGCTCAGGCGGTTAGAGCGCTTCGCTGATAACGAAGAGGTCGGAGGTTCAAGTCCTCCTGGGCCCACAACAGGTCAAGCCCCGTTTCCCAACCAAGGGAAACGGGGGCTGACTTGTTGTTGGCTGCCTACCGTCCAGCGAGCTCGGCGACCACCGGCGCCAGGGCATCGGCGGCGCCAGCGCCGAACACGAAGTAGGAGAAGCCGATCTCCTCGCGTCGCCGTTGGATTTCCTCGGCAGCGGCAGCGGGGTCGCTGGGCAGGAACGCGAGCGAGTCCGCGGCCCGGACGGCGGTGGGGTCCGTGTCGGGTGCGGCCATGAACGCAGCGACCGAGTCGCCGACCACGGGCACGTGCAACGCCAGTTCCGCGCCGCGGCAGTTGTCGAAGCGTTGTACCCGTTGCATCGTCGCCGCCCGCGTTTCGATCTGTGGCATCACGAAGGTCACTGTGTCGGCGAGTTCGGCCGCCACCGCTTGTGCCTTCGGGCCGCGCACGGCCATGGCCACCGGGGTGTGCAGGTCCGGACCGTCGAGCTCACGCAGGGCGGCGACGACGTCACGCACCTGGCTCCACCGTTGGCCCTCCGGAGGGAGCGGCAGACCCAGCTCACGGAGTTGGTCGGCGATCCCGGGCCGGCCGGTGCCGATGCCCATTTCGAACCGCCCTTCGGTGAGCACGGACAGCGAGTGCGCCTCCCACGCGGTGATCCACGCGGGTCGAACCGGAGATGCGTACACCCAGGTGCCCACGCGCAGGCCGGTGATCGTCGCCGCCATGGCGAGCGCCGGGCCCGGTGCCGGCTGCCACTCCGGCACGTCGGGCATCAGGACCGTCGAGAAACCACTGTCGGCCAGCCCACGCAACTGATCGCGCCAAGCCGGCACGTCAGTGGTGATCGGTGCGACGACGCCGAACCGCAGCGGCCTGATCTCGTGTGCCGAACCACCCGTCATCGGTAAACCCCTCCCACGCGGCCCGGCCTGGTGCCGAGCTTCACCTCTGCTACGAACGAGCCACCGCGAATCCGACACGGCCCGCCGCTCCAGGGTTAACCGGCGCGGGTGAGCGGGTACCCACGGCGCCACCGAAGGGAGGGAGCGCGGGGATGTCCGATGTCCCGTCCGGCCTCGCGTCGGTGCTCGCCGCCGCCGAGCGCGCCTCTCCGGTCCGCTCGGTCGACGTGGTCGCCGCCTACCTGGCCGAGCGCTTCGCCGCGTCGGACACCTCGTTCCTGCTCGTCGACCTCGTGGGCCGCGAGCTGGTGCGCCTCGACGGAACGGCACTGCACGGCGCGGACGCCGAGCGCGTGGACCTGGCCGGCAGCGTTTACGAGCGCGTCCTGTACAGCCAGGAGCCGTTCCACGACCAGGGGCGCGTCATCGTGCCCGTCACGCACCGCGGCGACGCCATCGGCCTGCTCGAAACGACCGTGCCTGGCCCCGACGTGCTGCGGCAGGTGGGCGAGGTGGCCCACGCCCTCGCCTACCTGATCGTCACCGACCGGCGCTTCACCGATCTCTACGAGTGGGGCGAGCGCACCACTCAGGTCAGCCTCGCGGCCGAGATCCAGCACCAGCTGCTGCCGCCCGCCCCGTCCTGCGAGGCCCCGGAGTTCACGCTCGCCTGCGCGCTGGTGCCCGCCGACGACGTGGGCGGCGACACCTACGACTACGCCCTCGACCACGACGCGCTGAACCTGTCGATCACCGACGCGGTCGGCCACGACGTCCAGTCCGGCCTGGTCGCGACCCTGCTGATGGGTGCGCTGCGCGGCGCCCGCCGGGCGAACCGGCCCCTCGCCGACCAGGCGGCGGAGGCCGACCGGGCCGTGCTGCGGCACGCGAAGATCCCGTACGCGACCGGCCAGCTGTTCCGCGTCGAACTGGACGGCGGCCGCGCCGAGGTCGTCAACGCCGGACACCCGCTCCCACTGCTCCTGCGCGACGGTCATGTCCACGAGGTGCCGTTGCACCGCGACACCCCGTTCGGCACCGGCCTGCAGGACAAGCCGCACGAGGTCCAGGTCGTCGACCTGCGCCCGGCCGACCGGCTGTTCCTCCTGACCGACGGGATGCTGGAGCGGGAGGCGGCGTCGGTGGACCTGCGACGGCTGGCGCGGGAGACCGCCGGGCTGCACCCGCGTGCCGTGGTGCAGACGCTGACCAGGGCCGTTGTCGACGCCGCCGACGGGCACCCCAAGGATGACGCCTGCGTGATCTGCCTCGACTGGATGGGGTGATTCAGCGGTTCCGGTGCGGTGACTCTGGTAACGACCGGGTCACGGAACGCCGTTCGGCTGGTTATGGTCGCCTGCGGACCACCGACCGATGGGAGCGCCTCCGATGTTCAGCCGCCTGCGTCGACGTGACGGCCGACAGGGGGAGCCCGTCACCTTCGCGGCCGGCGCCGGCCTGGTGAGCGCCCGGCTGCGGGACGAGACGGGCAACCCGCTGGCCGGCGCCGAGATGGTCCTCCGGCACAAGCGCAGCCCGCGGGTCTTCCGCGCGGTGTCCGACGACTACGGGCTGGCGGTCGTCACTGCGGCCACCGGCACCTACCAGGTGACGATCACCGCGGGCGGTTACCGCGAACTCACCCACACCGTCGACGTCGCCAGCGGCGACCACACCTCGTTGGGTGATCTCGAGCTGCACCCCGACGCGAGCGTCCGCCTGCCCGACCCGGGCCGCTGGGTGATCGACCCGGACCACACGTCGATCCGCTTCGTCGCGCGGCACATCGGCCTGTCCCGCGTCCACGGCCGGTTCACGCGCTTCCACGGCAGCATCACCGTCGGCGAGCGGATCGAGAACTCGTCCATCGAGGTCGTCATCGACGCGGCCAGCATCGACACCGCCGCGGAGAAGCGGGACGAGCACCTGCGTTCGCCCGACTTTCTCGACGTCGAACGCTTCCCGAAGATCCACTTCTTCAGCGACCGGGCCCAGCGCGTGGCCGGGGACCGATGGCAGATCGACGGCACACTCAACCTGCGCGGCGCGAGCCGCGGTGTGCGCCTGGACGCGAGCTACCTCGGCTTGCGGTCGTGGAACGGCGAGCGGCTCGGCGCGGTCGCGAAGGCGGAGCTGCACCGCGAGGACTTCACGATCAACTGGCAGCAGACGCTCGCGAAGGGCCTGGTGGTGGTCGGTTCGACGGTCGAGCTCCGCTTCGACGTCCAGGCCGTCCGCGGCGCCTAGGTGTATCCGGTCAGGACGTTGGTAGCGGCGTGTCTGGCTGAGTAAACGAGAACTTCCGGTTGGGATGTGGCTTGTCTAAGGCCCACTCCGATCCGGAGGTTCTCGTGTTCCACGGTAGTGCCCGGCTGACGGTTCACGGTCGGCGACTGATCGTTCAACGCCACCAGGCCGGCTGGAAACAGGCCCACATCGCCGAAGCGATGGGCGTGTCCCGCAAGTGTGTGAAGACCTGGATCGACCGCTACGCCGCCGAAGGCGAGTCTGGCCTGGCCACCCGCTCCTCACGCCCGCACACGAGCCCCACCCGCACGCCCGACGAGGTCGAGCAGCGGGTGTTAGACCTACGTCACCGCGAACGCCGCGGACGGGACTGGATCGGCCTCGAGCTCGGACTCCCACCCCGCACCGTGTCGCGGATCCTGCGCCGCCACGAGGTGCCCTACCTGGCCGAGTGCGACCCGATCACCGGCGACGTCACTCGCGCCTCCCGCGCAACCGGCGTCCGTCACGAACGCGAACGACCGGGCGAGCTGGTCCACATGGACGTCAAGAAGCTCGGCAAGATCCCCGACGGCGGTGGCTGGCGTGTCCACGGCCGCAGCGAACAGGTCCGTGCTCGCGGCATCGGCTACGACTACGTCCACTCACTCCTCGACGACCACTCCCGCCTGGCCTACTCCGAGATCCTGCCCGACGAGAAGGGCTCGACCTGCGCAGCGTTCCTACTGCGTGCCGCCGCCTACTTCGCCGATCACGGGATCTCCCGTATCGAGCGCGTGATCACCGACAACCACCTCAGCTACCGACGATCACGCGACATGGCCGCCGCGGTCGCAGCACTCGGCGCAACACACAAGTTCATCCGACCCCACTGCCCCTGGCAGAACGGGAAAGTCGAGCGCCTCAACCGCACCCTGCAGGCCGAGTGGGCCTACCGGCACGCCTTCACCAGCAACGAGGCACGAGCAGCAGCACTTGCAGCCTGGATCGAGCACTACAACACTGAACGCCGCCACAGCGCACTCGGAGGACGACCGCCCATCAGCCGGCTACCAACCTAACGGCCGGATACACCTAGGCCGCGACGTCGGCGACCACGCAGGCGATGTTGTCCGGGCCGCCACGCCGGTTGGCGAGGTCGACCAGCGTGCCGACGGCGTCGACCGGGGTGGCGGCCGCGCGCAGCTCGGCGTGCAGCACGTCGGGCGGCACCGCGTGGTAGAGGCCGTCGGAGCACAGCAGGTACCGGTCGCCGTCCCGGCCGTCGCGCAGCAGCAGATCCGGCTCGGCCGGCTGGCGGTGCAGGGCCTTGACCAGCGTGGCCGGGATCGCGGTGCCCTGCACGTGGTCCTGTGTCAGCTGGTGGAGCTCGCCGGCGCGTAGCAGGTAGGCCCGCGAATCGCCGACGTGCACGACCCCGAGCCGCGAGCTCGACCACAGGAGCGCGGTCAGTGTGGTGCCGGCGTCCTCCAGGTTCCGGACCGCGGCGCCGGCCGCGCGGAACGCTTCGCTCAGGGCCGCCAGCGGATCGGCGCTCGTCAGCGAGTCCAATGGCTGCACCGCCTCGATCGCGGCGACGCTCGCCTGGTGCCCGCCCTGGCCGAACCCGTCGGCGACGGCGAGCAGGTGCGGCCCCGCGTAGGCGGCGTCCTGGTTCGATTCGCGCACCAGACCACGGTCGGCGCGTGCGGCGTGGATGAATCCCGTCATCGCAGTGTCCTTTCCGGACAGTTGCTCGACGAGGAAGGCGACGAGCCGCCCGCGCGCCGCGACGTCGGCCTCGACCGAACGCCAGTACGCGAGGACCTCGGCTGCCGGTTCGGGGCTGGACAGCGCCAGGGAAATCCGCGCCAACGGCATCCCGGTCCGGCGCAGCAAGCCGATCAGGCGGGCCCGCTCCAGCTGGTCCGGCGAGTACCGCCGGTAGCCGGAGATCGGGTCGACCGACGCGGGCCGCAGGAGGCCCAGGTCGTCGTAGAGCCGCAAGGCCTTCGGGGACAGTCCCGCCGCGCGGGCGAACGCCCCGATCGTGAGCAGTCCCATGTCGCCCTCCTCGTACCGGGCATTTTGCCCGGTGGAAGCGACTGTGGGGCCTGCCCCAGGGGCAAGGTCAACCTTGGTTCCACGTGGAACGGCCAGGACAGACGGGGAACTGTGCCGCGTCTGACCTGGCCGTGTCTCGGGGGTGGATCACTGCTCGCTGCGCTGCCGCGCCTCACCGAGCGCCGCTTCCTCCCGCGCCCGGTCGGCTTCGGCTTCCTTCTCGCTGACGCGCTGCTGCGCGTCCGCCTTCTCCTGCTGCGCGCGGCCTTCCCGCTGGGCCGAGTCGTTCCCCAGGAACGTGCCGGCGGTCTCCTTGACCTTGCCCTTCAGGCCCTCGACCGCGCCCTTGATGCCTTCCTGACGGTCTTCCTTGTCGGTCATTTCTGCCCCTCCTTCATCACCGTCAAGAATCGGCTACCCGGGTGGCAGGGGGGCTAATCACTCACGCGGGTGCCAGTGCGGGTTTGATGTTCGGATTGCGGTGCAGCAGGTTCTCCGGGTCGTAGTGTGCCTTGATCCGGGCCAGCCGCGCGTATTTCGCGGCCCCGAAACTCGCACGCACGCGGTCGTCCTCGTAGTCGGTCATGAAATTGACGTAGCCGCCGGTGCCGGACGAATGCGGTGCCACGGCGTCCCACAGATCCCGGGCCCATTGCCGGTCGCGCGCGAGCAGGTCCGCGTCGGTGGCAAACGCGCCGATGCTGAACAGCACCACGGGTTTCCGGGCGCCGCCGAAAGCCGTGGCGTCGTCGGCGACCTCGGTGAAGGCGCCGCCCGCGAACATGTTGGGTAGGAACGACATCGGCGAGTTCCGCAGCGGCAGCCGTTCGGTGACCGCGGTGATGACCGGCTCCGAGAAACGGTCCAGGTAAAGCGCTTTCTCGTAGGCGAGGATGCCCGGCAGCGCGGTCTCGTCGAGCATTTGCTGGAGCGCGACGTAGGGCATCGGGGTGGTGAACTCGAACAGCGGCGCGAGACCGGCGCGGACCTGCTGCGCGACTTCGGCGAATTCCGGTTCCGGGCCGAACCCGCCGAGGAGGAGCGCGTAACCCGGGCGGAAGCGGTGCTCCTCGGGCACGAAATCGGCGGGCGGAGCGTTCAGCGCCGCGATGATGGCGCCGGCTTTCCGCGGCAACGACTCCACGATCCCCTGCATGTGCCGCAGCGCCTCGGCGCCGCGGTCCTCTTCCCAGAAGAACAGACCGACCTGGACGACCGGGCCGACCGGGTGGAGTCGGAACTCGAACTCGGTGACCACGCCGAAGTTCCCGCCGCCACCACGCAGGGCCCAGAACAGGTCGGTGTTCTCGGTGTCCGACGCGCGCAGCACGTCGCCGGAGGGGAGGACGACCTCCGCGGAGAGCAGGTTGTCGCAGGTCAGGCCGTACTGGTTGGTGAGCCAGCCGAAGCCGCCGCCGAGGGTGAGGCCGCCGACGCCGGTGTCGCTGACGGTGCCGCCGACCGTGGCCAGGCCGTGCCCCTGGGTGGCGGTGTCGACCTGCCGCCACCGCGCCCCGCCGCCGACCCGCGCGGTGCGGGCGCCGGGGTCGACCACGACCTGGTCGAGGCTGCTCAGGTCGATGGTCAGGCCGCCGTCGGCGACCGCGGCCCCGCCGACGTTGTGCCCGCCGCCGCGGACAGCCACCTCAAGCCCCGAGTTCCGGGCGGTCGCGAGCGCCGTGGCGACGTCACGCGGGCCGGACGGCTGGACGATGACCGCCGGATGGCGGTCGATGAGGCCGTTCCACACGGCACGGCCCTGGTCGTAGCCCGGATCGCCGGGTGTGAGGGCGGCGCCGTCGAGGGACCGCCGCAAGGTCTCCACGTCGAAGGGGTTCATGGCATCCTGCTTTCGCGGGCGGACAGTGGACGTGGCGCGAACCACCAGAGGAAGTCGAAGTGGATGTGACCTGCATTACAGGTCAGGGCCGCCCCGCACCGCGCGAACCTCCCCCTGGCGGGTGCAGTAGCATCGTGAGGTCAGCCGGAACGTCGAAGAGGGGCCTGAACGTGAAGAAGCTGCTGGCGCTCGCAGTCGTCGCGGGTGGGGTGCTGTTCGTGATCAAGCGCAACAAGGACGCGAAGGCTGAGGCCGACCTGTGGCGCGAGGCCACCGCTCCGACCGAGCGCCCGCTGGCCGCGGTCTCGACGAACGGCAGCGCGCCGGCGAAGGCCGCCGAGGCGGGCACGAACAACTGAACTTCACGCGGGCTTGGGGGCCCGCGTCCGGGGCTGTAGCTCAATTGGTAGAGCGCTGCTTTTGCAAGGCAGAGGTCAGGGGTTCGATTCCCCTCAGCTCCACGCATCGGAGGCTCGTGCTCGCGGAGAGCGCGAGCCGTTTGCGTTTCGCGTGTTTTGTGGGGGCGCAGCCCCCACGCCCCGCTCGGGGGCGTGCCCCCGAACCCCCGCGTGTGGTTGCGTTGGTCGGGTGAGGTCGCGGTTGTTTTCGCGCACTGGAGGCTCGTGCTCGACGTGTGGGGGGCTCGTGCTCGCGGAGAGCGCGGGCCGTGTGCGTTTCGCGTGTTTTGCGGGCCTGCGTTGGTCGGGTGGGGTCGCGTTGGGTTTGGCGCACGGAGGCTCGTCGCCGAATAGCGTTTGATGTGACATCTTGGGCTGAACCTGTCGCGCGCGGTCTGCCGATCATGGACAATCGGGGCTCGTTGGTCACCTGATCCGCTGGGGTTCCCTTGTCCTCCTTGGCCGTCTGGCTCGCCGCTGCCGCGGTGCTCGTCCTCGCGGGCGGTGGTGTTGTGTTGCTTCCCCGGTGGCGCGACCGGCGCCGCTCCACCGGCACGGCTTGGTCCTCGGCGCGGGCGGCCGTCGCCAGGGCGCAGATCAGCCGGGATGCCGCCCGGACCGACGTCGAAGAGGCCGAACACCTCCTCGCCAAGGCGGAACGCCTCCTCGCCGACGGTGGCGGCACCGGCGCGGCCGAGACCGCCGAGCGCGCCGCTCGTCGGGCCGATCAGCTGTGGCGCGACGCGTGAAGCGCGGGCTCGAATGGCTGCGCTGGGGCTGCCTCGCCGCCGCGATCGGCGTCCTCGTCGTCTTCCTCGTCGCACAGGGACAGACCTTCGACGTCAGCTACGGGCAGTCGCCGACGCGCACCGACCCCATCCGGGAGGGCGAGGCCGGCGAGCTCAGCGACACGACCGTCCCCTCCGTGGCCGAGATGACCGCACTCGTCGCCGCCAACCCGGTCACCCGGCTGCCCGGTTCCATCGCGCAGTGGGACGAACAGCAGGTCCGCGCGGCGATCGGCGCCACCGACGTCCGCATCCTCGTCGCCCCGCCCGGGCTGGACGAGGCCGAGCGCGACCGCGTCCGCGACGTCGAGAACGCGAACATCACGATCATGGGCACCCAGGTCACCGGCGACCCCGGCCAGGTCGTGGCCGACCGGCTCACCGGCTGGCGCGCCCAGTTCGCCGCCGGAGACGTCACCGACCTGCTGCTCTTCCTGATCGCCCACATCCAGGACCGGCCCGAACCACCCGACGCCGACACCATCCGGTACCGCCAGCCGACCGCCGCCGAACTCGAACCCGTCGTCGCCGACCTACGTGCCACCGGGACCCACGGCATGACCGACATCCCGTCCGCGGCCGACGCCTTCCCGAACGGCGCGCTGTTCGTCGTCCTGCCCCGGCAGCAGGCCGGACAGCCCATCCCGGACTACGGCAGCGCGCTGACCAGTGTCTTCCCCGGCAAACCGATCGTCGTCATGTACGGCGAGTGGGTCGAGTACCACGGACCGCAGGCCGCCGACTTCGCCGAGGTCGCCGCCGCCGGCTTCTACGGCCAGTACAGCGACCGGCTCAGCCTCTACGCCTACCCGCAGCGCAACATCCTCGGCGCCTACCTCGACCGCGTCACCGACGTCCGCTACGCGGGCCTGTTCGACCGCCCCCTGCCGTACCAGCCGTTCGACCCCGTCCGGGTCGCGCTGCCCGCGCTGCCGTGGATCTTCGCGGCCTGCGCGGTCGTCTTCCTGGTCCTGACGGCGCGTGCGGTGCGCACGGCCGCGCAGCGGCGGCCGGGCGCGAGCGTGCGGATGGCCGGCCTCACCGCGCTGGCCATCGAGGTCTCCGGCCTCACCGGCGACACCACCGACCCCGCGCTGACCAGGGCGATCGCCACCCTCCAGTCCGCGCGGGAAGCCGTCGCCGAGAACCTGCCGGACCAGCACGTCGCCGCCCTGCTCGACGACGCCGAGGCCGAACTCGACCACATCGCGAAGACCCTGAAGCGCCGCGAGTACCGGCCCGCCGTCTACCTCCGGGGCAGGCTGGCATGACGAAGTTCTTCCGCAGCACCTTCGGCATCGCCACCGCCGTCTGCTTCGTCTTCGCGCTCTGGGCACTGTGGACGGGCGGGATCTTCGAGGGCGCCATGGCCCGCGATGTGCGCACGTCCTCGGTGTACGTCGCGGACGGGGTGGACCTCGACGAGGGCGCGGCCGAACGCGTCATCGGCAACCGTCGGCTCGTCGTCATCGTCGAAGAACCCGGCGCGGACCTCCGCGAAGGCTGCGCCGACGTCGAGCGCGCCGCCGACGGCAACCTCGTCCTGCTGCTCAGCCAGGGCGACGACGAGTACGACACCTACGGCTGCGCGCTCCTGCCCGACCGCGACGACGAAAACTTCGGCAAGGCCTTCGTGGCCGAGCAGATCGTCAAGCGCGGCATCGACCAGTTCGCCGACCGGCCACTGGAGGCGATCAAGGTCGTCGCGGTCAACTACGACCTGCTCGTCCGGGCCGGCACCGTCCCGGACGGCGCGCGGGAGGTCAGCGCGCCGCTGCCGCGGTTCCTCATCGCCGGCGCCGCGGTGCTGGCCGTCGTGCTCGGCGCGGTGGGCCTCAACCTCGCGGCCCGGCGCGCCGCCCGGCTCGCGATCCGCATGCAGGAACAGCGGACGGCGGCCGGTGACGCCCGCAGTAGGCTCAACGCCGGGGCCGCCGTGCTGGCCCAGCAGATCATCGACCTCGACGGCAGGCACCCCGCTTCGATCGTCGACGACTACGTGCGGTTGCTCGACGACATCCCGGACGCCCGCACCGAGGCGGAGTACAACGCGCTGGCCAAGCGGGTCGACGCGCTGAGCGAACGCTGCCGCCGTGTCACGTAGAGTTGCGGCAATGGCAGGAAGAGGCACGAAGCGGCGCGGCACCGCCCGCCCGGTTCCAGGCCGTTATCCGGTCCGCTTCGGACTCGCCGAGTTGCTCGCCGACGCCGACCGCGCCAACGCCTGGCTCCTGACCGTCGACGAGGTCGCGCAGTCCTATGTGGACCTGGACGATCCGACGCACCTGGAGTTCGAGTACGTGCGGCGCATCGGGGACGTGATCGACTGCCTCGCCGACGGCCCGCTGGAGGCGCTGCACCTCGGCGGCGCCGGCTGCACCGTGCCGCGCTACGTCGCGGCGACACGGCCCGGCTCACGGCAGCTCGTCTTCGACGCCGACGAGCCGCTCATCGACCTGGTCCGCGAGCAGCTCGACCTGCGCGCGGTCCCCAACCTGCGGGTGCGCATCTCCGATGGCCGCGAGGGCGTGGCCACGCGCCGCGAAGGCTCGGCCGACCTGGTCGTCGCGGACGTCTTCCAGCGCGCGAAGATGCCGGGCGACGTGGCGACCCTGGAGTTCACCACCGACGTCGCCCGGGTGCTGCGGCCCGCGGGCACGTACCTGATCAACGTCGCCGACGGGCCGGGCCTGAAGTTCGCCCGCCGGGTCGTCGCCACGATCGGCGCCGTGTTCCCGCACGTCGTGATGCTCGCCGACTCGGGCGTGCTGCGCGGGCGGCGGTTCGGCAACGTCGTGCTGGTCGCCTCGCGCGCGGACCTGCCCGTCGACGAGATCACCCGTCGCGCCGCGTCCGCGGCCTTCCCGTCCCGCGTCACCAGCGGCGCGGAGCTGGAGCGGTTCCGCGGCAACGCCAAACCGATCCACGACGACGAGGCGCTGGACACCCCGCGCCCGCCGTGGAACGTCTTCGGCCTGCCGCCTAGGACCTGATCTCGGCCAGGTGGTTGTAGGCCGACGCGCGGGAGATCCCCAGTGCGGCGGCCACCTCCGGCACGGCCTTCTGCAGCGCGAACAGCCCGCGCTCGTCGAGGGCCCGGAACAGGTCCAGGCGCTCGGCGCGCGTCATGCGGCTCACCGGGCGGCCGAGCTTCAGTTCCTCCTCCGCCACGACCGCGCGGATCAGCTGCCCGACGTCGTTGGTGAACGTCGTGGTCGCGTCGGGCAGCGCGGTCACCGCCGCCAGCTCGCCGAGCAGCACGGCCGCGTGCCGCAGGTCGGTCACGTCCAGGTTCACGCACAGCGCCCCGAACACCTCGCCGTCGCGGTCGCGCAGCAGCATCGTGGACGCCTTGATCACGCGCCCGGCCGGCGTCCGCGTCAGGTAGTTGATCTGGTCGCGTGCGTCGCGGCCCTGCTTGAGCAGGCTCAGCCCCAGCTCGCTCATCGAGCCGCCGGGCGCGCGGCCGGTGACCTCGCCCGCGACGGCGACGACGGAGCCCTCCGGCCGGCGGTAGTCGTGCAGGACGACCTCGCAGTTGCCGCCGAAGGTGGCGGCCAGGCCGTCGAGCACGGGTCGGAGCGCGGAGAGCACCGCGTCGGCATCGGTCACCTGGGCATGATGTACAAAACCTGGATCGATTGTCTAGCGCGCCTCGGAGATCAGGATGTCTACCGCCGCGTCGTTGCGTGTCGTCTCCCGCGCGATCTCCTCGTCCGGCGGGTAGAAGCCGGGGAACGGGCTCGTCGGGTACATCTCGAAGGTGAACGTCAGGATCTTGTGGGCGCCCCACATCCAGTCGTTGATGTCGCCGTCGGTGACGTAGAGGTCGCTGGACTGCTGGGCCTTGTACTGGTTCGTCGCCGCCATGCGCTGCCCCACGTCGCGGAAGCGCGCGTTCTCCTCGGCCGTCATGCCCTCGCCGGTGTCGTCCTGGGTGTGCCCGAATGGCCAGAGCACCAGCTCGGAGTAGGTGTGGAAGTCGATGTGCGCCTTGATCCGCTGCTTCCCGCCCGCCGCGCGGGAGTCGACGAACCTCGACACGGCCTGCGTCTCCGGCTCGGAGAAGGCCGACGGGCCGCGGTAGGTGTCCGACGCGGGCCGCGTGCTGGAGCCGTCGCAGCAGCCCCACTTGTAGCCCCAGTTGCGGTTCAGGTCGGTGCCGATCTTGCCGTCCGCGACCGGCCTGCGGTTCTTGCGCCAGTACTTGTAGTCGGTGTCCGAGATGTCGTACTCCGACCCGTCCGGGTTCACGTTCGGGACCACCCAGATCACGTGGCCGTCGACCATCGAGCGGATGTGCGGGTCGTTCGCGTAGCCCTCGGTGAAGCGCTGCACGATGTGCAGGCACATCTCGGTCGTCAGGTGCTCGCGCGCGTGCTGGTTGCAGGTGAACAGCACCTCCGGCTCGCCCTCGTCGGCGGCGGCGTTGTCGCTGATCTTGATCAGGTTCAGCTCGCGGCCCTCGTAGGACTTGCCCACGCTGGACAGCACCGCGATGTCCGGGTGGTTCGCGGCCGCCTTCTGCAGTTCCGTCGTGACCTCGGCGTAGGTGTGGTAGCCCTCGTCGCCGGCCGGGAATTCGGCCGCGACGGCCTGCGCGGGTGCGGTCCCGGCCAGCAGGGCGGCTCCGGTCACCAGGGCGAGCACGCCACCGGCGGCCCGACGTGAATACATTTCGCCTCCGAACGAACACGTAGAGTAGTCTCTTCTACCCTGCTGTAGCGGCGCGCCCGGCACAACCCGGCGGGCGCCGGGTGGTTCACTGATCGGGTTATGCGACGAGTTCTGCCCGCCCTGCTCGCGGCCGCCGCGTTGGCCGGCTGCGCCACCCAGCAGGCTCCGGAGGCGCCCCCACCCCCGAGCGTGCCGCCGACGACCGCCGTGCAGCTGCCGCCGGAGCCCACGCCGGCCCGCGTCGCGCCCTGCCCGTACCTGGAGAACTCGGTCGTCGCGAACGCCAACGGCCAGCGGGTGTCGAAGGTGGAGGTCTCCGCCGACCAGCCGCACCCGACGTGCTTCTTCTACGCGCTCTCCGGGAAGCTCCAGCTGACCGTGCGGGTCTACACCGGCGACCCGGCGGTGGCGGAGGCGATCGTCGACCAGGCGGCCCCGGTGGCCACGAGCAACCCCGCGACCGATCCGCCAGGGTGGCAGGGTGGTTACGCAGCGAAACCGGACGGCGCGGTATATGCCGTGGCCAAGGGCGGTACGGCGGTCGTCGTGACCACCGATCAGCAACAGACGGTGAAGGCGAGAACCGTTGCCCGGCAGGCGATCTCGCGGCTTTAAGGCCGCCAGGGTGCAGTGTCAAGTTGATCTTGTATTACCCTGATCGCACCTCGCAGCCGGGGGAGGACCAGCACGCGTACGGTCGAGACCTGCGGCCGGCGCCGTGCCACGGGCTGCGAGAAGCCCCCCGTGTACCTCGATGTGAAGAAGGACAGACATTCGTGGCTGACACCCTCAAGGAAATCCTGCTCGACTCCAGCAGGCGTCCGGCCGTTGTGACCGACCTGGAGACGCTGGTCGACGAAGAGGTCTCGGACAAGGGCGGCGTGTCCGGCGCCGTCATCAAGACCGGCTTCGCCGCGGTCAAGAAGATCAAGCCGGGCATCATCGGCTCCGCCGTCGACAGCCTGCTCGACGACTTCACCGCCGCGCTCGAGCCGTTCTACGCCGACTTCAAGGGCCAGGGTGGCGGCGACTTCGGCGCCTACCTGTCCAGCCGTGGTGACCAGGCCGCCGACGCGCTGCTGAGCGTGACCGACGCGCGCGCCGCCAAGAGCAGCCGCGACAGCATCAAGAAGGTCTACGAGAAGCTGCGCCCGAACGGCAAGAAGAACGTCGAGGAGG
The DNA here is from genome assembly GCF_050958625.1 of Amycolatopsis sp. 3B14. Lineage (NCBI taxonomy): Bacteria > Bacillati > Actinomycetota > Actinomycetes > Pseudonocardiales > Pseudonocardiaceae > Amycolatopsis > Amycolatopsis sp. 3B14. The sequence goes on along the minus strand of NZ_JBHZEN010000026.1, from coordinate 36,678 downwards.
CGCTGCCCCGCCTGGGCAAGCTGATCGACAAGCACGCGGCCGCCGCCTGAGGCAGGCCACGCGCGCGAACGGCCGTTTTCCCTTCGGTACCAGTAGGGAAAGCGGCCGTTTTCGCATGTGCGGGCGTCCCGCGGATGGCGCCCGCGCAAGCGGAAGCGCCGCTCGGCCCAGAGCCGAGCGGCACTTCCCTGGAACGTGTCAGTTCTGCTTTTCCGCGGGTGACGGGCTCGGCGCGTGCTGGCCGTTCGCCGTCGACTCCGGGGTGGCCGGCTTCGGCGCGGCGCGCGGCGGCTCGGTGGCCACCGGCGGCTCCTGCTTGCCACGCAGCGCGACCGCGGCGCCCGCCGCGGCCAGGACGCCCAGCACCAGGAAGAGCGGCCACTTGCGGCTCTTCCGCGTGCCCTTGGCGGCCAGCTTCGCCTCCTCCAGCGCGGCCCGGAAGTCCTTCTTCGCCTGCTTGAAGTCCTTCTTGGCCTTGCGCTTCGACTCGCCCGCCGCCTTCGCGGCCTGTACCGCGGCCTTGCGGGCCTTGCGGCCGGGTTTGCGCAGCTCGGCGAGCCGCGCCGCGGCCTCCTTGCGCGCCTGTTTGCTCGCCTTGCTCAGGTCCTTCCGGGCCTGACGGCCCCGCTTGGCGGCTTCCTTGCGCGCCTCCTCGGTGCTCTCGGAAAGCCGTTTCTCGGCCGCGTGGGCGGCCTGAGCGGTCACCTCGGCGCCTGCCTTGCCGACCTCGACGGCCCGCTTGCTCAGGCCGAGCAAGCCGGCCTTGACCGACTCACCCACCGAGTCCGCAGCTCGGGTCATGGCCTTTCACCTCGACAATCGTTTCGTCTCACGTTCCATCCCCGTAACCATCCTGCCCGTTTCCGGCCGATCTCGCTGCGGATGGCACGATGAAGCGGTGACCCAGAGCAGTGAATCCCTCGTTGGTGCGAAGGCGACCGCCGTGCTGCACACCAACGCCGGTGACATCCGGATCAACCTTTTCCCTGATCACGCCCCCAAGACGGTGGCCAACTTCGTTGGCCTCGCGGAGGGCACGAAGGAGTACCAGCGCCCGAACGCCAAGGGCGAGAACTCCGGCCCGTTCTACGACGGCGCGATCTTCCACCGCGTCATCTCGGGCTTCATGATCCAGGGCGGCGACCCGACCGGCACCGGCCGCGGCGGCCCCGGCTACCAGTTCGGCGACGAGTTCCACCCCGAACTGCAGTTCGACCGGCCGTACCTGCTGGCGATGGCGAACGCGGGACCGGGCACGAACGGCTCGCAGTTCTTCATCACCGTGGCCAAGACGCCGCACCTGAACTTCAAGCACACGATCTTCGGCGAGGTCGCCGACCAGCAGTCGCGCGACGTCGTGGACTCGATCGCGAACACCGCGACCGGCCCGGCGGACAAGCCGCTGCAGGACGTCGTCATCGAGAAGATCGACATCGAACGCGCAGGCTGAGCCAGGGTAGGTTGGAGGCATCGTGAACATGCCTCCCCACCCGCCTGCCTCGCAGCCGCCCCAGCAGTCGGCCCTGCCCGGTTGCTGGTGGCACCCGTCGCGCCCCACCGGGCTCGCCTGTGTCCGGTGTGGCCGTCCGGCGTGCCCGGACTGCCTGCGTGAGGCCTCGGTCGGCTACCAGTGCATCGACTGCGTGCAGACCGGGCGGCGCGAGCAGAACGTCCAGCGCTACACCCCGCGCACGGTCGCCGGCGCCCAGGTTTCGCACCGGCCGGTGGTCACGCCGATCCTCATCGTGCTCAACGTGCTGGTGTACGTGGTCACGGTGTCGCAGGCGGGCAGCCTGACCGGCAACGACACGGCGCCGCTGTTCCGCGACGGCGTGCTGTTGCCGGTGCTGATCGCGGACGACGGCGAGTGGTGGCGCCTGGTGCTGTCCGGCTTCCTGCACTACGGGCCGATCCACCTCGCGGTCAACATGCTCGCGCTGTGGATCTTGGGCCGGGACATGGAAACCCTGCTCGGGCGGGTCCGCTTCACCGCGCTGTACCTGGTGTCGCTGCTGGGCGGCGCGGTGGCGGTGTACCTGTTCGACGGCATGACCAGGGCGACCGCGGGCGCGTCCGGCGCGATCTACGGGCTGCTGGGCGCGATGCTCGTCGCGGTGATCCGGTTGCGGCTCAACCCGGCGTACGCGATCGGCACGATCGTGCTGAACCTGATCATCAGCGTGTCGCTGCCGAACATCTCCCTGCTCGGCCACCTCGGCGGCCTGGTCGTCGGCGCGCTGGTCACGGCGGCGATGGTGTACGCGCCGGCGAAGGGGCGCCAGTACTGGCAGGGCGGCGCGGTGGCGGCGCTGCTGATCGCGTTGGTGGTGCTGGTGTTCGTGCGTGACGCGCAGCTGGCCGGCGTGTCCTGCGAACTGCGCGGGAACCTGCTGTCCTGCTCGGGGCTCGCCGGCTAGGGCTGCAACGCGGTCAGCGTGTCGAGCACGTCCCGCGGATCGGCGCCGAGTTCGAGCCAGCCGAAGACGAACAGCTGGTCGCCCGCTTCGATTTCCAGCGTCGCCGAATCCCGGCCGAAGCGGCGCGTGGTGCGCACGCGGGCGGTCACCTCGGGCCAGTGCAGGTCGTGTTTTCCCGTCGTGGTGCGGATCCGCAGCCCGCGCGGATCCGCCGTGAGACGGGGGCGGACGAGCAAACCGTGCAGTGACAACGCGGTCAGCGCGATCGCCGCGACGGCGAAGAACACGGTGCCCATGCGGTCGCTCGCGAGCACCGCCGCGGCCGCCGCGAAAACGGCCGCGGCACAACCGGCTCCGACCAGAACGGGTCGCGGAGCCCAGTGCGGAGACGAGTTATCCACAGTGGTTATCCACACTGGGGAAAAGTCACAGTGCTGTAATTAGGGGTCAAGCGGCTGTTCGGGGCAATCGTTGTGATCTTCCGCTCAGCGCCAGCGCATCGTCATGAGCAGACCGACGATCATCAACGCGAAGCCCACCGCGAAGTTGCCGTTGCCGAGGTCCGCCATGAACGGGATCTTGTCGCCCGCGATGTAGTTCACGACGAGCCAGACCAGGCCGAGCAGCATCAGCCCGAACATCACGATCTTGTAGACCAGGCTGGACGGCCCAGCGGCGCGCACCTTGACCGGCGTGCGCCGATCGGCCGGCGGCGTGTAAGCCGTCTTCTTGCGGACCTTGGACTTGGGCATCGGAACCTCGCGGTGTTCGTGTCTGGCCAGGTGGTGCGCATCCACCCGTACCGTCACACGTTAACGTAAGCGTCCCCGAGAGAGGAGCGCGCGTGGCAGTCCTCGACGCCCCGCCACCACAGAAGTCCGGTGGCGGTTTCGCCAGGACCGTGCGGACGATCGGCGAACTGCTGATCACCGCCGGACTCGTCGTGCTCCTGTTCGTGGTCTACGAGCTCTACATCACGGACCTGTTCTCCGCGCGCAAGCAGGCCAGCGCGACGGTGGCGCTGGACCAGGACTGGGCGCAGGGCCGCACGCTGCACGCCGACCTGATCGACGGCGAGGCGTTCGCGAAGATGTACATCCCCAGCTTCGGCGCGGACTACCACTTCACGATCCAGGAGGGCACGGACGCGAAGGCGCTCGAAGTCGGGCCGGGGCACTACAAGGGCACCGCGCTGCCGGGCGAGCCGGGGAACTTCGCCGTCGCCGGGCACCGCGTCGGCAAGGGCGCCCCGTTCAACGACCTCGACCTGCTCGCCTCGTGCGACGCGATCGTGATCGAGACGCAGAGCGACTTCTTCGTCTACCGCGTCCTGCCGCACTCCGACGAACTCGCGAACTGGAACGCGGACAAGGCCGCGCGGCCGCAGTGCGCGAACGTCGGCACGCTGCGCACCGACGCGGCGGACGGCGGCCCGTACGGCCGCACCTACGGCCGGGAGATCGTGACGCCGGACCAGGGCGAGGTGGTCGCGCCGGTGCCGCACCAGACCGCCGACGTGCTGCCGCCCGCCCAGCAGGTCGCCCTGCTCACGCTGACCACCTGCCACCCACGGTTCTCCGACAAGCAGCGGCTGATCGTGCACGCCGTGCTGACCAACCAGTACCCGAAGACCCCGGGTGCGACCTACGAACAGCTGCTGCAGGCGATCGGAGGCGTGTGATGTACGGCTGGATCTGGCGCAGGCTGCCCGGACCGGTCGCGGTCCGGGCCCTGATCGCGCTCGTGCTGGTGCTCGGCGTGATCGCGCTGCTGCTGTTCGTGGTGTTCCCCTGGCTGGAGCCGATGCTGCCCTTCAACCAGGTTTCGGTGAACTAGCCGCGCGAGACGCGGATCATCTCGTCGCGCTCCACGACCTTCACGCGCTCGCGGCCCTGCGGCTCGCCGAGGGCGCGTTCGTGCGCGTCGAGCTTGCCCCAGCCTTCCCAGGTGGTGAACGGGACACCGCGGTCGGCGAGGAACGACGTGATCGCGTCCGGCTCGGCCTGCTTCGGCGCGGTCAGCTGGTCCGCGTCGGCCAGCAGGTTGCGGATCGTCTCGGCCGCGTCGCCCTTGGTGTGGCCGATCAGGCCGACCGGGCCGCGCTTGATCCAGCCGGTCACGTACACGCCGGGCACCTGGTCGCCGTCGATGTCCAGCACCCGGCCGCCCTCGTTCGGGACCGTGCCGCTGTCGTGGTCGAACGGGATCTCCGGCAGCTCGGACGACAGGTAGCCGACCGCGCGGTACACGGCCTGGACGTCCCAGTCGTGGAACTCGCCGGTGCCGCGGACGTTGCCGTCGCCGGTCAGCTCGGTGCGCTCGGTGCGCAGGCCGGTGACCCGGTCGTCGCCGAGGATCTCCGTCGGCGAGTGGAAGAAGTGCAGGTGCAGACGCTTCGGCCGGTCGCCCTGGTCGCGGATCGCCCACTCCTGCAGCGTCTTGACCACCATGTCGACCTGCTTGGACGCACGGATCGCGGCGATCGAGCCGTCGTCGAACTCGATGTCCTCGGGGTAGACGATGACCTCGACGTTCGGCGAGTGGTCCAGCTCGCGCAGCTCGAGCGGGGTGAACTTGGCCTGGGCGGGCCCGCGGCGGCCGAACACGTGCACGTCGGTGACCTTGCTGGACTTCAGGCCCTCGTACACGTTCGGCGGGATGTCGGTGGTCAGCAGCTCGTCCGCGGTCTTCGCGAGCACGCGGGCGACGTCGAGCGCGACGTTGCCGACACCGAGGACGGCGACGCTGGTCGCCTCCAGCGGCCAGGTGCGTGGGACGTCCGGGTGGCCGTCGTACCAGGACACGAAGTCCGCGGCGCCGTAGCTGCCGGGCAGGTCCACGCCCGGGATGTTCAGCGCGCGGTCGCTCATCGCGCCGGTGGCGAAGATGACCGCGTCGTAGAACTCGCGCAGGTCGTCCAGCTTGATGTCGGTGCCGTAGTCGACGTTGCCGAGCAGGCGGATGCCGGGCCGGTCGAGCACCTTGTGCAGCGCGGTGACGATGCCCTTGATGCGCGGATGGTCGGGTGCGACGCCGTACCGGATCAGCCCGAACGGCGCCGGCATGCGTTCGAAGATGTCGATGCTGACGTCGGCGTCGGACTTGTCGAGGATGTCGGCGGCGTAGATGCCGGCGGGGCCGGCGCCCACGATGGCGACGCGAAGAGGACTACGGCTCACCCTTGCCACGGTAAAGATAGGTGACCCTTACTTTCACTGTGATATGAATTGCGGTCCACCATGTGGACGCCGGTACTGTGGGCCGGCCGCCTCCCCACCGCCACCCTCAACGGAGACGCTCCACGTCGCATACCCTGATCCAATGCGCGTATTGGTCGTCGACAACTACGACAGCTTCGTCTACAACCTGGTCCAGTACCTGGCCCAGCTCGGCAACGAATGCACTGTCTGGCGCAACGACGTCGTCGACCTCGACCGCGTGCCGGAGTTCGACGGCGTGCTCGTCTCGCCCGGCCCCGGCACGCCGGAGCGCGCCGGCCAGAGCATCGACGTCGTGCGCAGGTGTGCCGACACTCACACCCCGATGCTCGGCGTCTGCCTCGGCCACCAGGCGATCGGCGTGGCGTGGGGCGCGACCGTGGACCGCGCGCCGGAGCTGCTGCACGGCAAGACCAGCCAGGTGCACCACCAGGGCAGCGGCGTGCTGGCCGGCCTGCCCGACCCGTTCACCGCGACCCGCTACCACTCGCTGACCGTGCTGCCGGAGACGATCCCCGACTCCTTCGAGGTCACGGCACGCACCGAGTCCGGGGTGGTCATGGGCATGCGGCACCGCGAGCTGCCGGTCGAGGGCGTGCAGTTCCACCCCGAGTCGGTCCTGACGCAGGGCGGGCACCGGATGCTGGCGAACTGGATGGCGACCGCCGGTCACCCGGTCCAGGCGCCGGTGGTCGACGCGCTGGAGCGTGAGGTCGCGGCGTTGCAGAAGGCCGCCGCTGCGTGATCCGGCTGCTGGGGGTCGGCAAGCGCTACGGTGACGTCCCGGTGCTGACCGGGGTCGACCTCGAAGTGCGCCCCGGGACCGTGGTCGGCGTCGTCGGCGCCAACGGCTCCGGCAAGTCGACGCTCCTGCGGATCCTCGCCGGACTGTCCCGGCCCACATCCGGCACGATCACCGGCCGCCCGCGCGTCGGGTACGTGCCGGACCGGTTCCCGGCCTCGACCCGGATGAGCGCGCTCGCCTACCTGCGGCACCTCGGCCGGATCTCCGCCGCATCCGAAGTGGACCCGCAGGGGCTGCTGGACCGGCTGGCGCTGGCCGGCGGCCCGCGCGCCCCGCTGCGGCAGCTGTCGAAGGGCAATGCGCAGAAGGTCGGGCTGGCCCAGGCGTTGCTGACCGAGCCCGACCTGCTCGTGCTGGACGAACCGTGGTCCGGGCTCGACCCGGACGCGCACGGCGTGCTGGCCGAGATCATCGCCGAGACCAGCGCCCGCGGCGCGAGCGTGGTGTTCACCGAGCACCGCGACGAGCGCGCCCACGCCCACGCGACCGAGGTCCACCGGCTGACCGGCGGCGTCCTGACCACCGTCGACCGGGCCGCCAGGGTGGTGCTGCGCGGTTCCGGCGAGGTGGACCTGCCGGGCGTGCTCGCCACGCGCCGCACCGGCGACCACGTCGAACTGACCGTCGCGGCGCAGCACACCGATGAGCTCCTGCTGAAAGCGCTGAACGGCGGCTGGTCCGTGGCGCGGGTCGACACCCCGGAGGCACGCCGGTGATCCGCTACCAGCTCGCGCTGCTCGGGCATTCGCAGCGCTGGCTGCCGCCGTCGCTGGCCTACCTGATCCTGCTCGCCATCCTGTACAACGACCCGACGGCGCCGGTCCCGCCGGAGTTCGCCGTCAGCGCAGGCGGTCTCACCGTCGTGGCATGCTGGCTGACCGTTGCGCTGGTGGACGCCGAGGACCCCGTGCAGCGGCTCATCACGCTGGTCCACGCCCGCCGGCTGTCCACTGTGCTCGCCGGGTTCGTGGCCACGGCCGCGCTCTGCTGCGTGGTGCTCACCGCGGTGTCCCTGGCGTGGGCGGCCCTGGTGCACCACGGTCTGCCCGCCGCCGTCCTGGCCGACGGGGTGGTCGCGCACGCGGCCTGCGCGGCGACCGGCATCGCGCTCGGCTTGCCCTGCTCCCGACTGCTGCTGCCGCGGATCGGCTACACCGTGCTCGCCGCGCTGGCGCTGCTCGGGGTCGTGCTGCTGGTCCGGTGGGTGCCGGTGGTGAACCCGATGCTGCGCTCCCTGACCGGCGCGGGCTCACACACCGGAGCGGTGGCGCTCGGCCTGCTCGGTGGCGGGCTGCTGCTGGTGGTGAGCGCCGCGGTTACGGGCCGGATCGTGCACCGGCGGGCATAGCGAAGGGCCCGCCTCCCCGGTGGGGAAGCGGGCCCTCGTCGGTCGGACTCTACGGGCCGCCCGGGATCGGGAACCTCGGCGAGCTGGTCGGCGACGTCGTGTCGTTGCCGCCACCGCCGCCGCTGTTGGACTCGCCGATCAGCAGGGTGATCGTCTCGCTCTTGGTGATCTGGGTGCCCGCCGTCGGCACGCTGCCGGTGACCTTGCCGTCCATGTCCTCGTCGGACAGCTTGTCGGACTGGTAGTTCACCGTGCCTTCCCAGCCCATCTGCTGGAGCTTCTGCAGCGCCTCGTTCTGGGTCAGGCCACGCAGGTCCGGCATCGAAATCTTCTGCTGCGACCCGTTCGACACGGTCAGGACCACGGTCGAGTTCTCGCGCTGCTGGCCCGCGTTCGGCTTCTGGTTGAGGACCTGGCCCTCCGGCTGGTCGGAATCGGCCTCCTGCTTGCTGACCTTGAAGCCGAGCGCCTCCAGGCCGGCCTTCGCGACGTCGTACTGCTGGCCGGTGTAGTCGGTGACCTCCACCATGTTCGGCGTCTTGCCGACCTTGATCGTCACCGTGCTGCCCTGCGCGATCTGCGTGTTCGCGTTCGGGTTCTGGCTCTGGACCTTGCCGTACTGGTCCTCGTCGTCGACGTCGACCTCCTGGACGTTCGGGTCCAGGATCAGCCCGGCCTGGTTGAGCAGTGCCTCGGCCTCGTCCCGGGTCTTGCCGAGCAGGCTCGGCACCGCGACGTTCCCCGGCGCGCGCCCGATGTACAGCGTGATCTTCTGGTCGAGCGCGACGCTCACGCCGGCGGCGGGATCGGTGTTGATCGCTTTGCCGATCGAGTCGGCCGAGCAGGTCTCCACGCCGTTGGGCTGGCGCACGCACGGCTTGTCCGCGAGCACGATGTTGGTGAAACCCTTGTCCCGCAACGTCGCCTCGGCCTGCGCCTGCTGCTGGCCGTTGACCTCGGGGATCATCGCGGTCGCCGGCTTCGACTCGAACGCGCCGGCCAGCCACATGATGAACGCGATCAGGCCGAGTGCGATCAACGTGAAGATCACCGCGGCCGTGATGCGCCTGCGCTTGCGGCGCTTCTCGTCCTCTTCGACCGCCTCGGGGTCGTAGTCGTAGTCGGCCGCGTGGCCGGGCGCCCCGCCGATCACCTGCGTGCGCTCGTCGGCCGTCATCACCATCGGCGCCGACGGCCGCTGCCCGGACAGCGTCCGGACCAGGTCGGCGCGCATCTCGGCGGCCGACTGGTACCGGTTGGCCGGGCCCTTGGCCAGCGCCTTCAGCACGATCGCGTCGAGCTCCGCCGACACCGCGGGGTTGACCGCCGACGGCGCCTTCGGGTCCTCCCGCACGTGCTGGTAGGCCACCGCGACCGGCGAGTCACCGGTGAACGGCGGCTCGCCGGTGATCAGCTCGAACAGGACGCAGCCGGCGGCGTAGACGTCGCTGCGGGCGTCCACACCTTCGCCGCGCGCCTGCTCCGGCGACAGGTACTGGGCCGTGCCGATCACCGCGGCGGTCTGGGTCATCGCGGCCTGGCCGTCGTGCATCGCGCGCGCGATGCCGAAGTCCATCACCTTGACCGCGCCCTGGTCGGTGATCATCACGTTGGCCGGTTTCACGTCCCGGTGCACGATGCCGTGCCGGTGCGAGAAGTCGAGCGCGGCGCAGACGTCCGCCATGACCTCCATGGCCCGCTTCTGCGACAACGGCCCCTCGGTCTTGACGATGTCGCGCAGCGTCCGGCCGCGGACGTACTCCATCACGATGTAGGGCAGCGGACCGTACTCGGTCTGCGCCTCACCGGTGTCGTACACGGCGACGATCGCCGGGTGGTTCAGCGCCGCGGCGTTCTGCGCCTCGCGGCGGAACCGCTCCTGGAACTGGGGGTCGCGGGCGAGGTCGGCACGCAGGATCTTCACGGCGACCTCGCGGCCCAGCCGGACGTCCGTGCCGTGGTGGACCTCGGACATGCCGCCGTAACCGAGCGTGTCGCCCAGTTCATAGCGGTTGGACAGCATCCTGGGTGCAGTCATCGGAGAAAGCCGTTCCGTTCCGTCCAAGGTGTGCTCATCATGCCTCGTAGGTCGTCTCTTCAGGGGGAGGGAGTTGCCGCGTGCCGGGAACCATGTCGGTCGTGCCGACCTGACCGCCCGGGACCCGGCCGGTTCCGCGGTCGCCACCCCAGTCGGGCAGGAACACCAGCAGAACCACCACGATCCCGGCCACCAGAACGGCCAGCAGCACCCACACGGCGATCGGCACCCGCCGCCGCGGTGGCACCGGCATCGGCAGCACCCCGCTCGGGTGCGGCATACCGGGTGGGTTGACCGGCTGCATCGCCGGCTGCGAAACCGGGCCGACGGCAGCCACCGGGCCGACGACCGGGGCATAAGTCTGCACCAGTCCGGACGGCGTCGGTAACGCGTGCCCGTTGCGGACCGCGGCGATGGCGGCCGCGAACTCGCCGCCGCTGTTGTAGCGCTGCCGCGGGTCCTTGACCAGGGTCGCCTCGATCACCGCGCGGGCGTGCGGTGGCACGTCCGGCGGCAGCGGCGGCGGCAGGTCGCGGATGTGCATCATCGCGACCGTGACCGCGTTCTCGGACAGGAACGGCCGGTGCCCGGCCAGGCACTCGTAACCGCACACGGCCAGCGAGTACACGTCGCTCGCCGGTTCCGCGTCGTGGCCGAGCGCCTGCTCCGGCGCGATGTAGTGGGCGGTGCCCATGACCATGCCGGACCTGGTCACCGGCGCCGCGTCGGCGGCCTTCGCGATGCCGAAGTCGGTGACCTTCACCGTGCCGTTCGGCGTGACCAGGATGTTGCCCGGCTTGACGTCCCGGTGGACCAGACCGCGTTCGTGCGCGGCCTGCAGCGCGTTGCCCGCCTGCTCGAGGATGTCCAGCGTCCGGTCGGCCGCCAGCCTGCCCTCGCGCATCAGGATCCCGGCCAGCGGCTCGCCGTCGACGTGCTCCATCACGAGGTAGGCGATCGCGTGCTCGCCGGCGACCGTCTCGCCGTAGTCGTGCACGGCCGCAATGCCGGGGTGGTTCAGCGACGCGGTCGTGCGCGCCTCGGTGCGGAAGCGGTGCAGGAACTCCGCGTCCTGGGACAGCTCGGCCTTGAGCACCTTCACCGCGACGATCCGGTCCAACCGGGTGTCGCTGGCCTGCCAGACCTCGCCCATCCCGCCGACGGCGATCCGGTGGACGAGACGGTAGCGATCGGCCAGCAGCTGACCGGTGGACAGCATGCGCTACCCACCCCCGAGCTGGGCGTTGATCGCGGCGCGGCCGATCTCGGCCGCCACGGTGCCACCGGTCGCCTCCAGGCCGCGGTTGCCGCCGGACTCGACGATGACGGCGACGGCGATCTGCGGGTCGGCGGCCGGCGCGAACGCGGTGTACCAGGCGTGCGGCGGCGTCGCCTTCGGGTCGGTGCCGTGCTCGGCGGTGCCGGTCTTGGACGCGATCTGGATGTTCGCGCGCTTGCCGCCGCCCTTGGTGTTGGCCTCGGAGGCGATCATCATGTCGCGCAGCACGGCCGCGTTCTCCGCGGACAGCGCCGGCGTGCCGGTCAGCTCCTGCGGCGAGAAGGTCTCCAGGTCGGACAGGTCCGGCGCGAGCAGCTTCTTGATCAGCTGCGGCTTCATGGCCATGCCGCCGTTGGCGATCGTGGCGGACAGCATCAGGTCCTGCAGCGGGGTCAGCCGCACGTCGCGCTGGCCGATGCCGCTCTGGTACAGCGCGGCCTGCGAGTCCATCTCGCCGAGGCTGGACGGCGCGACGTTCATCGGGATCGACAGCGGCGTGCCGATGCCGAAGTTGACCGCGATCTGGTTCAGCTTGTCCGCGCCCAGCTCGCCGGCGAACGTCGCGAACGGCACGTTGCAGGAGTGCGCCAGTGCCTCCTTGAACGTGGTGCCGGGGCAGGCCGCGCCGCCGTAGTTCTCCAGCGTGGTCCGGGTGCCCGGCAGCTGCACGTTCGGCGCGTTGCTCACCGGGGTGTCGGGGGTGGCGCCGTTCTCCAGCTCGGCGGCCGCGACCAGCAGCTTGAACGTCGAGCCCGGCGGGTACGTCTGCGAGATGGCCCGGTTGAGCATCGGCTCCTTCGGGTCGTCCGCGAACTGCGTCCACGCCTCCTGCTGGGCGGTGCTGTCGTGTGAGGCGAGCGCGTTCGGGTCGTAGGACGGGGTGGAGACCATCCCGAGGATCTCGCCGGTCTTCGGGTTCATCGCGACCGCGGCGCCGGTGTAGCCCTTCGACGTCATCGCGTTGTACAGCGCCGCCTGGACGGCCGGGTTGATCGTCAGCTGCACGTTGCCGCCGCGCGGGTCCCGCCCGGTGACCATGTCCGACAGGCGGCGCACGAACAGCCGCGGGTCCTCGCCGTTGAGGATGTCGTCCTCGGCGCGCTCCAGCCCGCCGGAGCCGTAGCGCACCGAGTAGTAGCCGGTGACCGGCGCGTACATCGGGCCGTCGGTGTAGCGGCGCGCGAACTTCAGCTTGTCGTTCGTCGCCACGACGTCGGCGAGCACCTGGCCGTCGTACTGCGACACGATGCTGCCGCGCTGCCGGGAGTACTGGTCCAGCAGCACCCGCTGGTTGCGCGAGTCGGTGCGGTAGTCGTCGGCCTTCACCACCTGGATGTAGGTGATGTTGACCAGCAGCAGCACCACCATGGTGATCATGGCGATGCCGACGCGGCGCATGGGCTTGTTCATGCCGTCGGTTCCCCTGTCGGATTGCCCCCGGCCGGCGGCCGCTGCACCATCACCGTGTGCGCCTCGGCCAGCGGAGCCTGCTGCTGCGGCTGCTTGGGCCGGGGTTTCTGGGCAGGCCGCCGCGCCGCGTCCGAGATGCGGAGCAGCAGGGCGACCAGGATGTAGTTGGCCAGCAGCGACGAGCCGCCGTAGGACAGGAACGGCGTCGTGATGCCGGTCATCGGGATCAGCTTGGTCACCCCGCCGACGATCACGAACACCTGCATGACGATCGCGAACGACAGGCCGCAGCCGAGCAGCTTGCCGAACGTGTCCCGCACCGCCAGGGCGCTCCGCATGCCGCGAGTGGCCAGGAGCAGGTAGATCATCAGGATCGCGGCGAGCCCGACGAACCCGAGCTCCTCGCCGAGACCGGCGGTGATGAAGTCGGTGTTGGACTCCGGCACGATCTCCGGGCGCCCGGCGCCGAGGCCGGTGCCGCCGACCCCGCCGGTGCCGAGGCCGAACAGGCCCTGCGCGATCTGGTAGCCGCCGCCCGGGTCGGAGTAGGTCTCCAGCGGGTCGATCCAGTTCGCCACGCGCTGCTCGACGTGCGTGAACAGCTGGTAGGCGATCAGGCAGCCGACGATGAAGAAGCTCAGGCCGGTGACCACCCAGATCGCCCGCTCGGTGGCGACGTAGAGCATCACCAGCACGATGCCGAACAGCAGCAGCGAGGTGCCCAGGTCCTTCTCGAACACCAGGACCAGCAGGCAGACACCCGCCGCGATGAGCAGCGGGCCCAGGTCACGCGCGCGGGGCAGCTCGACGCCGAACACCTTGCGGCCCGCGATCATGAACAGGTCGCGTTTGGCCACCAGGAAGGAGGCGAAGAAGATCATCAGCAGGATCTTCGAGAACTCCGCTGGCTGGATCGAAAAGCCCGGCAGCTTCAGCCACACCTTCGCACCGTTGACCTCGGACAACGAGCTGGGCAGCAGTGCGGGCAGCGCCAGCGCGACCATGCCGACCAGGCCCGCGGTGTAGCCGTAGCGGGTCAGCGTCCGGTGGTCCTTGACCAGGATCAGCACGGCGAGGAACAGCACCAGCGCGAGCGCGGTGAACAGGACCTGCTTCGGCGCGTCCGCGGTGAAGTCCTTGCTGGCCTGCGTCGCCTTCTCCGCGTTGGCCAGGTCGATCCGGTAGATCATCACCAGGCCGAGGCCGTTGAGCAGCGCGACGCACGGCAGGATCAGCGGATCCGCGTACGCCGCCCACTTGCGCACGGCGGCGTGGGCGACCGAGAACAAGCCCAGGTAGGCCAGCCCGTACCAGACGATCGACCAGGACAGCTCCTGCTCCTGGTTCGCCTGCACGAGCACGAACGCGCACGTCACGATGAACGCGGCGAAACCCAGCATGGCCAGTTCCGTGCCACGCCGGGTCGGCATTTCCCGCGGGGGGTTGGTCGCGTAGATGGAGGCTGCCTGGTCCGACAGCGGTGGCTGGCTCATCAGCCACCGCCACCTGGCACCGTCGTCGTCGCGCAGTCCCTCCCCGCCTGCTGGCTCGTCGATTCACTCGGCAGCGTCGGCACGCCGGGAATGGTGGTCTGGGTGCAGTCCCGCAGCGTCTTGTAGCGCAGGAAGTTGTCGATGTAGTCGCGCGCGTCGGCCAGGCTGTCCTTCTTCACGCCGTTGCGCACCGCGGCCTGCGCGTCCTGCTGCAGCTGGGGCACGGTCAGCTCGTCGCACACCTGGTCGCCGGACGGGCACGAGCCCTCGGCCTGCTGGTGCAGCGGGATGCCGAGGATGCTGCCGGGCACGCCGCGGAAGATCGCGACCTCCGAATTGGCGCCCTCGCCGACGTAGTACTGGCTGAGCACGAAGTAGCGGGTCGCGATCGCGCCCGCGCCCAGCACCACCAGCACCAGCAGGACGCCGACGATCCAGCGCCACTTGCGGCGCTTCTTCGGTTCCTCCGGCGGCGCGATCATCTGCGGCGGCGGAGGCGGCGGCTGGGTCAGCGCGCGGGCCCTGGCCGCGGGGGAGTCGCCCTGGTGGTCGTACTGGTCGCTGCCGTCACCGGCCGCGCCGCCCACGATCGGGGCGTTCTCGCCGTAGTCGACGTCCACCACGTCGGCGACGATGACCGTCACGTTGTCGGTGCCGCCGCCCTTGAGCGCGAGCTCGATCATCCGGTCGGCGCAGTCCTGCGGATCCGGGATGCGGATCGCCTCGGCCAGCGTCTCGTCGCTGACCATGCCGGACAGGCCGTCCGAGCACAGCAGGTACCGGTCGCCTGCGCGGGCTTCGCGCACGGTCAGGCTCGGCTCCACCTCGTGCCCGGTGAGCGCCTTGAGCAGCAGCGAGCGCTGCGGGTGCGTCGCGGCCTGGTCGGCGGTGATGCGGCCCTGCTCGAGAAGCTCGTTGACGAAGCTGTCGTCGCGCGTGATCTGGGTGAGCTGCCCGTTGCGGAACAGGTAGGCGCGCGAGTCGCCGACGTGCACCATGCCGAGGCGCGAACCCGAGAACAGCATCGCGGTGAGCGTCGTGCCCATCCCGTCGAGGTCCGGGTCGTTCGCCACCAGTTCGCTGATGGCCGCGTTGCCGCCTGCCACCGCGTCTCTCAGCATGGTCAGCAGGTCGTCGCCGGGCTCGTCGTCGTCGAGCGGGGCGAGCGAGGCGATCACGACCTTGCTGGCCACCTCACCCGCGGCATGGCCACCCATGCCGTCGGCGAGTGCGAGCAGGCGGGGGCCCGCGTACACCGAGTCCTGGTTGCTGGACCGCACCAGGCCACGGTCGCTGCGGGCCGCGTAGCGAAGAACGAGTGTCATGGGCGAAGCTCGATCACCGTCTTGCCGATCCGGATGGGGACACCGAGTGGAACTCGGAGGGGTGCAGTGACCTTAGCCCGGTCCAGGTAAGTCCCGTTGGTCGATCCCAGATCTTCCACGTACCAGTCCGTGCCGCGCAGCGACAGCCGGGCGTGCCGGGTCGAGGCGTAGTCGTCGTCCAGCACCAGGGTGGAGTCGTCGGCCCGGCCGAGCGTGATCGGCCTGCCGTCGAGGGTGATCCGGGTGCCGGCCAGCGCCCCGTGGGTGACGAGCAGCTGGCGGGGCGTCTTGGCGTTGCCCCGCGGCTTCTTCTGCTCCTTGGCGCGGCGCAACCCGGGCATCGCGACCTTCAGGCCCGACGCCGCGTACAGGTCCGAGCGCACCACCCGAAGGGCAGCCAGCACGAACAGCCAGAGCAGCACGAGAAAGCCCACTCTGGTGAGTTGAACGACCAGCTCCGGCACGTGTCTCCGCCTTCTGTTCTCCCGACCGTGGCACGCGTGCGCCGCGGCGTCCCGCAGGGGTCATTCTGCGGGACACGGGATTTCGGGTGCGAACCCGGTCAGGCGCAGGTTACCGGCGCGCGTGTCAGCCCTGCGTGCGGAACACCAGCGAGGAGTGGCCGACCCGGATCACGTCGCCGTCCGCGAGCTGCCACGTCTGCACCGGGGTGCCGTTGACCGTGGTGCCGTTCGTGGAGCCGATGTCGGCGAGCGTCGCGCTCTGGCCGTCCCAGGTGATCTCCAGGTGGCGGCGGGAGACACCGGTGTCGGGCAGGCGGAAGTCGGCGTCCTGGCCGCGGCCGATGACGTTGCCGCCCTGCTTGAGGGTGTAGTTCCGGTTCGAGCCGTCGTCGAGCTGGAGAACGGCCTGCAGCTGGCGGCCCGCGCCCGGCGCTGCGGGCGGCGGAGCGTAGCCCTGCTGCGCGTACGGGTCCGGAGCGCCCTGCGGCGGACCGTAGCCGCCCGGCGGGGTGCCGTAGCCGGGCTGCTGCCCGTAGCCCTGGTCGTAGCCACCCTGCGGCTGGCCGTAGCCCTGGTCGTAGCCGGGCTGCTGGCCGTAGCCCTGGTCGTACCCGCCCTGCGGCTGGCCGTAGCCCTGGTCGTAGCCGGGCTGCTGCTGCCCGTAACCCTGGTCGTAACCCGGCTGGCCGCCGTAGCCGGCGCCCTGGTCGTAACCGGGCTGACCACCGCCGTAGCCGCCCTGGTCGTACCCGGGCTGCTGGCCGTAACCCTGGTCGTAACCCGGCTGGCCATAGCCACCCTGGTCATAACCGGGCTGTCCCTGCTGTCCGTAGCCGTACTGGCCCTGCTGGCCGTACGGGTCACCCTGGTCGTATTGGCCTTGGCCGTAGCCGGGGGGCTGGCTCATTGCTGGGTCTCCTGCGTTGCTGGGTCGTGCTGACCGTCCTGCACCCGCGACGTTACGCGCGCTGACGTCGGGGTCGACGGATGAACGGGTCTTGAATTGTCCAGTATGCAGCGCGTCGTTGCGCTCGAGCGAAACTACGACGTCACCATAGGTGTCCCAACCGTGTTCGGCGAGGTGCTCCTTGACGGCTTCCGTGAGTACCCGGGTGACGCGCAACTCATCGCCGGCCATCCGGTCGTAGTCAGTCGGCCCCAGCGACACGATGTAGTGGTTGGGGGCGAGCAGCCTGCCACCGGCCAGCTCACGAACGTTGTCCTCGCCTTCGCGTTCCAGGGCCTGCGCCACCTCTTGCGTGACGACATTGCCGCCGAACATGCGTGCGAAGGTGTTTCCCACCAGGGATTCCAGGCGTCGATCGAAGCGCTCAACGCGACCCACGGAAACCCTCACCCTCCTCCGCACCATGTGCTTTCGCATCGATCCTATCGGGATCCGCGCCCTTCGACACGACCCCCGGTGAAGGGCCCCGAAACGGCCTGCTAGAGTTCTCTTCGCTGTCGCAGGCAACTCGGGCGAGTGGCGGAATGGCAGACGCGCACGGTTCAGGTCCGTGTGTCCGAAAGGACGTGAGGGTTCAACTCCCTCCTCGCCCACCCGATGACCCGGGCTCTGGATCCCAGAGCCCGGGTTTTTTCGTTGCTCGACGTATCTGAACGACGGCGACTGCCGAGGCCTCGGATGCCCGCCCTGGCCGGGTGCTCGTGAGTGCCGTGGTGATCTCAGAAGCTGATGTTGCCCTGGATGTCCCGCGCCTGGACGACGTTGCCGTGGACCGTGCCGGAAATCTGGTTGTTCGCGCCGTCGCCGTGCTGGCTCCACGCCTCGCGCAGGGCGCCGGCGAACTCCGGGTCCTCGCGGCCCGCCTGGTCGAGGCGCTCGGCGAGGACCTCGATAGTCTCCGGCGCCTCAGGCGTCGCGGTCTCGAGCACCGCGGTCGCCTCCGGGTCGTCGGCGAACCGCCGTTTGATCAGCTCGTACAGGCCCTGCACGGCCTTCGTCGCAGCGGCGGTGGCGATGCTCACCAGGATGGGTTCCGGCATGGACCCAGGGTATTCACGGCGTCCAGTCCGCGTTGGCGCCGCAGAGCAGGACGCAGGGCACTTCGCCGGGCACGGCGCCGGCCAGCCACGCGGCGAACGGCACCGCGGCCGCCGGTTCGACGGCCAGCCGGAATTCGTCCCACAGGCGGTCCCGCGCTGCCAGGATCTCCGCTTCGCCGACGACCAGCGACCGCACGCCCGGCCCGGACAGCACCTCGAACGGGACCTCCCCGACGCGGGTCGCGCCCAGCGCCGACGCGGCGACCGAGTCCACCTCCGCGTCCACCGGGTGACCGGCGGCGAGCGCCTGGTGCAGGCAGGAGCACCGCTCCGGCTCGACCGCGACCGTCAGCCGCCCGCCGGAGCCGAGCGCCACCCCGGCCGCGAGCCCGCCACCGCCGACGGCCACCGCGATCGCGTCCACCTCGGGCGCGTCGGCGATGATCTCCGCCGCCACCGTGCCCTGGCCGGCGACCACGACCGGGTCGTTGTACGCCTCGACGTACCGCGCTCCCGGCGCCTGCGCGGCTTCGCGGGCGGCAGCCGCCGCGTCCGAGTACCGCGTGCCCGCCCGCACCAGCCGGGCGCCGGCCGCTTCGACCCGGCGTGCCTTGCTCGGCGGCACGCCGTCCGGCACGAACACGGTCGCGGGCAGGCCGAGGATCGCCGCGGCGGTCGCCACGCCGATGCCGTGGTTGCCGCCGGACGCCGTGACGACCTGCTCCGGCCGCTCCCCGGTAAGCAGGGCGTTCAGCGCGCCACGAAGCTTGAACGAGCCGGTGCGCTGCAGGTGCTCGAGCTTCAGCACGAGCGGGCGGCCGTCGACTTCGGCACGCAGCACCGGGGTGTGGCGGACGTACGGGCGGATGCGTTCCGCGGCGGCGGTGACGTCGGGGACGACCGTGCTTGTCATGACTCCACTGTGCGCAGCACGGCCGTAAGCCGCCAGCGCTTTCCCGTTGCCCGGCATTAGCGATACTTACGGCATGCTTGTCGCCGAACGGCTGCGCGTCCTGGTCGAGGTCGCCCACGCCGGGTCCATCGCCACCGCGGCGCGGAACATGGGATTCACCGCATCCGCGCTGTCCCAGCAGCTGGCGCGCCTCGAACGCGAGGCGGGCTGCGCGCTGCTGGAGCGCCGGGCGACCGGCACGGTGCTCACCGAGGCCGGACGGCTGCTGGTCCGGCACGGCGAGGCGATCGCCGGGGAGCTGCGGGAGGCGGAGCAAACGCTTGCGTCCCTGCGCGACCAGCCGCCCGCCGCGTTGACGGTGGGCACCTTCGCGACCGCGGGGCAGGTGCTGTTGCCGCAGGTGGTGGGGGAGTTCCGGCGCGCGTACCCGGCGACCCGGCTGCGGCTGGTGGACCTGGAGCCGCCGGAGGGCTACGACCTGGTGGTCTCGGGCGAGCTCGATCTGTTGATCACCCACCGCTACCCGGGGCGGCAGCTGCCGCCGTCACGCGGGCTGACGCGGGTGCCGCTGCTCGCCGACCGGCTGCGGCTGGTGTTGCCCGCCCACCACCCGGCGGCGCGCAAGCCCGAGGTGAAGCTGGTCGACCTCGCCGACGACGACTGGATCTCGGCCGACCGCCCGTGCCTGGACCTGCTGGCCGCCAAGGACGGGGTGGAGCCGCGGATCGCCTACGAGACCCGGGACTACGCGGCGATCCTCGCGCTGGTCCGGGCCGGGCTGGGCGCGGCGCTGGTGCCGGCGAGCGTGGTGCGTGGCGCCGACGGGATCGTGGTGCGCGACCTGGCCGGGAGCGCGCTGGACCGCGAGGTGTACGCGGTGCACCGGCCCCGGCCGGCCGCGCACGTCGAGGCCGTGGCCGGCCTGCTGGCGGGGGTGGCGTCCCGGCTCAGCTGACGTCGACCAGGTCCACCACGAAGACGAGGGTCTCGCCCGGCTTGATGACGTTGCCCGCGCCGCGGTCGCCGTAGGCCAGGTGCGGCGGGATGACCAGACGGCGGCGGCCGCCGACCTTCATGCCCTGCACGCCCTGGTCCCAGCCCGGGATGACGTGCCCGGCGCCGAGCGGGAAGCGCAGCGGCTCGCCCCGGTTCCAGGACGCGTCGAACTCCGCGCCGGTCGAGTGCGAGACGCCGACGTAGTGCACGGACACGACGTTGCCCGCGGCGGCTTGGGGGCCGTCGCCGACGGTGAGGTCGGTGACCTCCAGCTCGGCCGGGGGCGGCCCGGTCGGCTTGTCGACCTCGGGGCGTTCGAGTGCCATGCGTGTTCCTCCCTGTGTTTGCGGTCGCTGCACGGTACCCAGCGGCTCCGGGGGTCGCACGCCCAGCTCACGGTCGGCTGTTGTAATGAGCAGCGTGAACCTCGACGACCTCACCCCGCGCAGCCGCGCGGTGGCCGCCGGGCGGCCGGACGAACCCGGTGAGCCGCTGAACACCCCGCTGGTGCCGGCGAGCACCTACCTGGCCGGCGCGGGCTTTCGGTACGCGCGGGAGGACGGCACGCCGACCTGGGCCGCGCTCGAAGAAGCGGTGGGAGCGCTCGAAGGCGGGCACGCGACGGCGTTCGCGTCCGGCATCGCCACCGCGGCCGCGGTGCTGGACCTGCTGGACGTCGGCGCCGAGGTCGCCGTGCCGGTCTACAGCTATGCGGGCACCCGCGGGCTGCTCGACCACGCCGCGGCCAAGGGGCGGCTGAAGGTGCGCCGCATCGAGCCGTCCGACCGGGAGGGCTGGCTGGCCGCCGCCCGCGAGGCCGACGTGGTGTGGGTCGAGTCGCCGACCAACCCGACCCTGGACCTGATCGACATCGCCGCGCTGACGGGCCACCGCGCGCGGGTCGTCGTGGACAACACGTTCGCCACCCCGCTCGGCCAGCAGCCGCTGTCGCTGGGCGCGGACATCGTCGTGCACAGCGCGACCAAGCTGATCGGCGGGCACAGCGACCTGCTGCTCGGGCTGACCATCGCGGCGGACGAGGGCGTGGCCGGGGAGCTGCGCGACGCCCGCACCCGCAACGGCGCCACGCCCGGCGCGCTGGAGGCGTGGCTCGCGTTGCGCGGGCTGCGGACGCTGCCGGTCCGGCTGGCCGAGCAGTCCCGCACCGCGGCGCTGCTCGCGGAGCGGCTCGGCGAGCACCCCGCGGTGACGAAGGTGCGTTACCCCGGCCAGGGCACGATGATCGCCTTCGACCTGGCCGACGCGGACGCCGCCGACCGCCTGTGCGCGTCGCTGCGGCTGATCCGGCACGCCACCAGCCTCGGCGGGGTGGAAAGCATCGTCGAGCGCCGCGCGATGTGGCCGGGCGACGCGCACGTGCCTGCCGGCCTGGTGCGGTTCAGCGTCGGCCTGGAGGACCCGGAGGACCTCTGGCGGGACCTGGCTCAGGCGCTGACCTGAGCCCGCCGCGTCAGCTGGTCCGGGTCCAGGTGCCAGGCGTGCACGACGCGCGGGTGGATCCGGATCAGCTCGTCGCTGAAGAAGCCGCGCCCGAACGACGGCGGCTCGACGCCGGTGAGCAGTTCGGCCGTGCCGCGGACCTCGACGCCGCGCCCCCAGCCGGGCTTGACGGCGCCCGGCTCGTCGGGGGCGATGTCGTCGACGACGAACGACACCTCGGGGTTGCGTTCGAGGTTGCGCCACTTCTGGCTCTTGCTGAGGTCGGGGCCGCCGATGTCGATCGTGCCGTCGTCGTTGAGCCGGAAGCCCAGCGGCCGGACCTGCGGGCGCCCCTTGGCGTCGACGGTGCCCATGCGGCCGAGCCGCTGGCCGGCGAGGTACGTGCGCTCGCGTTCGGTGAAGATCATGGCATTCACGCTAGAACCTCCAGATAACTGGAGGTCAAGGAAATGCGCGTGCCCGCCCGGCGCGAGCCCGTTAGGGTCGCGCCTGACATGAGTAAGCACATCGCCATGGTCGGGGTCCCGGCCGTCAGCCACGTCCTGCCCAGCCTCGAAGTGATCCGCGAGCTGGTCGCCCGCGGCCACCGCGTCACCTACGCCAACGACCCGGCCGTGGCCCACCTGATCGAGCCGACCGGCGCCGAACTGGTGCCGTGCACCTCGACGCTGCCGGTGGCCGACAACGACTGGCCCGCCGACCCGATCGCCGCGATGGACCTGTTCCTCGACGACGCCATCCAGGCGCTCCCGCAGCTGCGCGCCGTCTACGACGCGGCCCCGGCGGACCTCTACCTCTACGACATCGGGGCGTACGGCGCGCGTGCCCTCGCCGAGTCGCAGGGGCGCCCGTTCGTGCAGTTGTCGCCGACGTTCGTGGCCTGGAAGGGCTACGAGGAAGAGGTCGCCGCGCAGTTGTGGGCGCTGCCCGGCGCCGACGCGCACCGGGCGAAGTTCGCCGATTGGCTAGCCTCGTGCGGGGCGACCACTTTGGACAGCGACGCGTTCTCCGGCCGGTCGCCGCGCGCGCTGGCGTTGATCCCCCGCGCGATGCAGCCGAACGCCGACCGGGTGGACGACAGCGTGACCTTCGTGGGTCCGTGCCTCGGCGATCGCGCGGACGCGGGCGGGTGGACGCGGCCCGCCGACGCCGGGAAGGTCCTGCTGGTCTCGCTCGGCTCGGCCTACACACGCCAGGCCGCGTTCTACCGGGAGTGCCTCGCCGCGTTCGGGAACCTGCCCGGCTGGCACGTGGTGCTGCAGATCGGCAAGTTCGTCGACCCGGCCGAGCTGGGGGAGGTCCCGGCCAACGTCGAGGTCCGGTCCTGGGTGCCGCAGCCGGCGATCCTGGCGCAGGCCGACGCGTTCGTCACGCACGCCGGCATGGGCAGCAGCGCCGAAGGACTGCACGCGGGCGTGCCGATGATCGCGGTGCCGCAGGCCGCCGAGCAGTTCATGAACGCCGACCGCCTGGTCGAACTCGGCGTGGCGCGGCGGATCGACACCGCGGACGCGACGGCCGAACTGCTGCGGACCACCCTGCTGGAACTCGTCGCCGACCCCGAGGTCGCCCGCACGTCCGCCCGGCTGCGCGACGAGACCCGCGCCGAGGGCGGCTCGACGCGGGCGGCCGACCTCGTCGAGGAGCTGCTCCGCTAGACACCCGCGGCCGGGTATGGGAAGTCCGCCGGTGGCTTGGCCTTCGGGTCGACCCACCGGCGCATCCCGGCGTCGCAGATGGCGTAGCCCCAGTTGATCAGCCGCTCCTGCACGACGGCCGGGGTGCGCCGCAGCCGGGTGGGTGACTCCGCGAGCGCGCGGGTCCGGCCGAGCGGCGCGGGGAGCGCGTCGTCGACCTCGAAGTTGTCGATGTCGCTGTAGCTGCCCCAGTAGGCGCCCGCGAACGTGCCGTCCACATAGGACTTGATCAGCGAGGACGTGCGCAGCGCCCGGACCTGGTTGTCCATGATGTCGAGCGTGCGCAGCAGCTGACCCGGCCAGTTCCGGGACACCGACCGCAGCTTGTCCATGCGCTTGCCGGCGTCGCTGACGAGGACCGTGTCGCAGTGCCCGATCACCGGGTCCAGGCCGAGGTTGTCGAACACGCCGGCGTCGCTCAGCTCGATGCGCCGGTCCTCGCCCGGCACCGGCGTGGTCAGCACGACCGGCGACAGGAACGGCGGGAACGCCGACGACGCCGCGACCGCGGTCGCGAGCTGCACGGGCGGGTCCTGCTGCCGTTCCCGGTAGAACCACCACTGGTCGCCGTCCTGCAGGTCGGTCGCCGTGAATACGAAGTGCGGGCCGTGCGCGGGCAGGTCCGGCAGCAGGAGGTCGCCGAACAGGTGCTTCCGGTACGCCGCCGCGAGGGCTTCCCCGGTGCTGTGGCCGGGTGTCACCAAGCCGCGCAGGATCACCGGCACGTCGAGGGTCCGCCCGGCGAGCGCGCGGACCGGCCGCACGACCTCGTCGGTGAAGTTCGCCGCCACCCCGCCGGTGAACTCCAGCCGCGGCCATGCGACGGCGAGCGCGCCCGCGGTGATCGAGCCGCCGGAGACGCTGGAGATCCGCGTCAGCTCGGGCAGCCAGCCCAGTTCGTTGATGCGCCACAACGCGCCCAGGTGGAACAGCATCGCGCGGTAGCCGCCACCGGACAGGCAGAGCCCGACCCCAGTCATACGGACGGGTGTACTACGGGTGTCCCGCCGGGAGCAAGGAGTCACCTCTTGCCAGACGGTTCCGCGGCCACTAACGTACAACCATGTGGTTGTAAGTCAACTCGACGACGCGGAGATCGACCGGATCTTCCACGCACTCGCGGACGCCACCCGGCGCGACATCGTCACCAGGGTGCTCCGTCAGGAGGAGTCGATCTCGCAGCTCGCCCGCAGGTACGACATGAGCTTCGCCGCCGTGCAGAAACACGTGGCGGTGCTCGCGCGGGCATCGCTGGTCGTCAAACAGCGGAGCGGGAGGCAGCAGCTCGTGCACGGCAATCCCGAGGTCCTGCGCAAGGCGGCCCGCCTGCTCGACGAATACGAACAGATCTGGCGCCACCGCGCCGACGCGATCGGCGACATCCTGTCCGAGGAGGACGAATGACGGTCATCAGCTCGCACAAGGACACCGAGGCCCTCACCCTCACGATCGTCGCGGAGTACGACGCCGCGCCGGAGCGGGTCTGGCGCGTGTGGGAGGACCCGCGCAGGCTCGAGCGGTGGTGGGGCCCGCCGACCTGGCCCGCCACCTTCGAGCAGCACGACTTCAAGGCCGGCGGCCGCTCCAGCTACTTCATGACCGGCCCGGACGGCACGAAGTCCCACGGCTGGTGGGAGATCACCGCGATCGAGGCCCCGCGCCGGCTGGAGTTCGACGACGGTTTCGCCGACGACAAGGGCGAGCGGA
Source organism: Amycolatopsis sp. 3B14 (assembly GCF_050958625.1). NCBI lineage: Bacteria > Bacillati > Actinomycetota > Actinomycetes > Pseudonocardiales > Pseudonocardiaceae > Amycolatopsis > Amycolatopsis sp. 3B14. The sequence continues at coordinate 12,100 of NZ_JBHZEN010000026.1, read as the reverse complement.
ACACCGAGATGCCGGTCATCCACTGCGCGGTCACGCTGGAGGCGAACGGCAGCGGCACCCGGATGACCACCGTGAACTCCTTCGACAGCCTGGAGCAGCTGGAAAAGCTGATCGAAATGGGCATGGAGGAAGGTATGAAGCTCGCCGAGGGCCAGATCGACGCCCTGTTGGCCGAGGACTAGTTCCGGAACTCCCAGAGGATCATCGACGGGACATCGGCGCCGGCGGCCTGCGCGGCCGCCGGCGCCAGTCCGGCCAGCGACCACGGCCACGTCTCCCACGGGCCCGGCTCGGCCGCCGGGATCTCCCGCACCGGCGCCACCGGTTCCTCGCACCGCACCGGTTCGAGCCCGGCGGCGAACGCGGCCCGCAGGTAGTCGCCGGTGCGGTGGCAGTGCGAGCGCACCCGGCCCGGCGCGCCGTCCGCGCGCCGCACCGCCGGAACGTGCCCGCGCGCCACCTGTTCCGGGTGTACGTCGGCGATCACCACGCGCCCGCCGGGGCGCAGCACGCGCGCGAACTCCGCGAACACCGGGCCCAGGTCCGGCACGTGCGTCAACGCGAGCGAGCAGGTCACCAGATCGACCGGCCCGGACGGCAGCGCGGTGAGGCTCCCGACGTGGAACTCCCCGTCCGGCAAGCGTTTCCGGGCCTGTCCGAGCATCCCGGGCGACGAGTCGACGCCCACCACCCGGTGGCCGCACTCCGCGAGCACCGCCGCCACCCGTCCGGTTCCGCAGGCCGCGTCCAGCGCCACCCCCGGGGACAGCCGGCAGGCGACCTCGCGCACGAACGGCTCGTCGAAGTCGAACGCCGGGTTCGGGGCGTCGTAGGTCGGCGCCCACAGGTCGTAACCCTCGACCGGGTCGACGTGCGCGACCTCCACACCGTCCGGGGACTCCGCCAGCAGCCGCCGGATCTCGGCGAGGCGCTCCGCGACGAACGCGTGGTCGTGCTCGCCGCGGAAGGATCGCAGCAGCGCCAGGCCTTCCAGTCCGAGTACGTAGGCCAGCGGGTGTTCGTACGCCATGCCCCGGACCGTAACGATCACCCGAGGCGGCCACCACGGATTTTCAGTCCAGCAGGTGTTCCAGCACGACCCGCTCGTCCGCGCCGACGTACTCGGCGTAGTAGTCGAACAGGGCGCGCCGCGCCAGGCGGGCGGCCAGCGGGCCGTCGCCGTCCTCCACCGCGCGCAGCACTTCCTTGTGGTGCGCGACCGACGCCGCCATCAGCGCCTTCCGGTCGGTCGAGTTCGCCAGCTTGCCCGCGATCAGGTCCAGCACCACCCCGCGCACGACCTTGCCGCACACCACGATCAGCGTGTTCCGCCCGGCCCGCGCGACCACGTCGTGGAAGGCGACGTCGGCGCGGCTGAACGTCGCGTAGTCGTCCAGGCTCTCCGTCATCGCCGCCAGCGCCGCGCGCAGCTCGGACAGGTCCTCCTCGGTGCGCAACTCCGCGGCCAGCCGGTACGCGGAGCCCTCCAGGATCATCCGGAACTGCAACAGCTCCGCCAGCCCCAGCGTTTCCGCACGCGCCAGCCGGTCCAGCGACTTCTGCAGGCTCGCCGGGGACGCGGGCAGGACCTCCGGCCCGCGCGGATCGCCAGGGCGCGAGCGGATCACCTCGCCGGCCTGCAGGACCCGCAGCGCCTCACGGATCGTGGAGCGGCTGACCCCGAACTGGGCCATCAGCTCGCGTTCCCCGGGCAGCCGCTCGCCCGGCCGGAGCCGGCCGGTGAGCACGGCCTGCTCGATCTGTTCCACGATCCGCTCGTAGGCGCGGACCGGGCTGACCGGCTCGAACTCCATCGTCGTCTTGACCTTCACCCCGTGTGGTGCAAACCTAGGCTACTGGTCGGACCAGCATACTGACTCGGGGTGAGGATGAAAGTCCGAATTTCCGCGGCACTGGCGCTCCTGCTGGTGGTCTCGGCCTGCTCCGCCGGATCCACGGCCTCGGTCAGCTCCGGCCCGGACACGCTCGCCGTCGGGTTCACCGCCGAGCCGGCGAACTTCGACTTCACCCGCACCGACGGCACGGCCATCCCGCAGGCCCTGCTCTACAACGTCTACGAGGGCCTGGTGAAGCTCGACGGCAGCGGCAAGATCGTGCCGTTGCTCGCCCGGTCCTGGACGGTGAGCGAGGACAGGCGGACCTACGACTTCCAGCTCCAGCCCGGCGTGACGTTCAGCAACGGCGCGCCGTTCACCGCCGACGACGTGAAGTTCTCCATCGACCGCGTCAAGACCGACTGGACGATCTCCATCAAGTCCAAGATGGACGTCGTGGACCACGTCGAGGTGGTCGACCCGCTGCACGCCCGCGTGGTGCTGAAGAAACCCAGCAACGGCTGGCTGTTCGACATGACCGGCCGCGTCGGCGCGATGTTCAGCCCCACCGGGGTCGCCGACCTGGCGGGCAAGCCCGTCGGCACCGGGCCGTACGAGGTGCAGTCCCGGCGGCGCGGAGACTCGATCGTGCTGGCCGCCAACCCGGCCTACTGGGGCCGGAAACCGGTCTACCGGACCGTGATCCTCAAGTACATCAAGGATCCGACCGCGTTGAACAACGCGCTGCTCAGCAACGGCATCGACGTCATCGCGCAGATCACCGCGCCGGACTCGATCCCGCAGTTCGAGAACGACAACCGGTTCACCGTCCTGCAGGGCACCACGAACGGCGAGGTCGTGCTCTCCTTCAACGGCGCGAAAGCCCCGTTCAACGACGTGCGCGTCCGCCGCGCCCTCACCCTGGCCATCGACCGGAAGGCCTTGCTGGACACCGCGTGGGCGGGTCGCGGCACGGTGCTCGGCAGCATGGTCCCGCCCACCGATCCCTGGTACGAGGACCTCGCCGGCTACTACCCGCACGACCCGGTGCAGGCGAAGACGCTGCTGGCCGAGGCGGGGCAGACGAACCTGTCGATCCGGCTGCGCGTCGCGAACCTGCCGTACGCGACGGCCGCCGCGCAGGTGGTCGCCTCGGATCTGGCCGACATCGGCGTGCGCGTCACGATCGAGCCGCTGGACTTCCCGGCCGTGTGGCTCAAGCAGGTCTTCACCGACCACGACTTCGACGCCTCGATCGTCCAGCACGTCGAAGCCCGCGACATCACGACCTTCGGCAACCCCAGGTACTACTGGGGCTACGACAACCCGCGGGTCAAGCAGCTCATCTCGGATGCGGACGCGGGCACGCCGGAGCAGCAGGTCGCGAACATGCGCGAGGCCGCCCGCACCATCACCGCGGACGCGGCGGCCGACTGGCTGTTCCTGTACCCGAACGTCGTGGTGGCGAAGAAGAAGGTGACCGGGCTCGCCGCAAACCAGGTCAGCGAGTCCTTCGACCTGACGGGGCTGGGCTGATGGCGCTAGCGATCCTGCGCCGTGTGGCGATCCTGGTGGTCAGCGTGCTGGTCGCCTCCATCGTGGTGTTCGCGTTCATGGCGGTGCTGCCCGGCGATCCGGCGCAGGTCGCGCTCGGCATCAACGCCACCCCGGAGCTGCTCGCCCGCACCCGCGCCGACTTCGGGCTCGACCGGCCGCTGGTCGAGCAGTACCTGGGCTGGATGGGCGGGGTGCTGCAGGGCGATTTCGGCCGCTCCTACGTCACCGGCGAGGCGATCGGGCCGCAGCTGGTCGACCGGCTGGGCGTGACGTTGTGGCTGGTGGGCGCGGGGATGCTGGTCGCGGTCGTGCTCGCGGTGCCGTTCGGCGCGCTGGCCGCGGTGTGGCACCGGCGCTTCGGCGGCACGGCCATCTCCGGCCTGTCGCAGCTCGGTGTCGCGGTGCCTGCGTTCCTTGCCGGGATCCTGCTGGTGCAGGTGTTCGCGGTGCAGCTGCGGTGGCTGCCGTCCGGCGGGTGGACGCCACCGAACCAGGACGCCGGCGAGTTCCTGCGCGGCCTGATCCTGCCCGCCCTGTCGCTCGGTCTCGTGCAGGGCGCGGTGCTCACCCGGTACGTGCGCTCGGCGGTGCTGGACACGCTCGGCCAGGACTACCTGCGCACCGCCCGCTCGAAAGGCCTGCGCCCGTACCCAGCGCTGATGCGGCACGGCATGCGCAACGCCGCCGTCCCGGTGGTGACCGTGCTCGGGCTCCAGCTGACCACACTGCTGGTCGGCGCGGTCGTGGTGGAGCGGGTGTTCGTGCTGCCCGGTCTGGGCAGCATGCTGCTGGACTCGGTGTCCGCGCGCGACCTGCTGTCGGTGCAGGGCATCGTGCTCGTGCTGGTGGTCGCGGTGCTGGTGGTCAACTTCGTGGTCGATCTGCTGTACGTGGTGATCGACCCCCGGCTGAGGACGGCGCGGTGAAGGGGCGGACATCGCCGGCGTTGATCGCCGGCGCGGTACTGGTCGGGCTCGTGGTGCTGGCGGCGCTGGTGTCGTTCGTGTGGACGCCGCACGATCCGCTGAAGGTCGAATCGACCGCCCGGCTGCTCGGGCCGAGCGCCGAGCACTGGTTCGGCACCGACAAGTTCGGCCGGGACGTGTTCAGCCAGATCCTCGTCGGCGCGCGCACCACGCTGTACGTCGGCGTGATCGCGGTCGGCGTCGCCGCGCTGGTCGGCACGCCGCTGGGCATCCTGGCCGGGATGTCGATGCGGTGGCTCGGCGAATTCGTCATGCGGGTCAACGACCTGGTGCTCGCGTTCCCGGCGCTGCTGCTGGCGATCATGCTCGGCGCGGTCTACGGCGCCAGCACGGTCACCGCGATGATCGCGATCGGCGTCGCGACCATCCCGTCGTTCGCGCGGGTGGCCCGCTCCGGCACGTTGCAGGTGATGAGCACCGAGTACGTGCTCGCGGCGCGCTCGGCAGGCCGGTCGCGGTTCTTCATCGCGCGGCGGCACGTGCTGCCGAACATCGGCGGGCTGGTGATCGTGCAGTGCTCGGTGTCGTTCGGCATCGCGGTGCTGGCCGAGGCGGCGCTGTCGTTCCTCGGGTTCGGCACCCGGCCGCCGACGCCGTCCTGGGGGCGCATGCTGCAGGAGTCCCAGGAACTGCTGACGGTGCAGCCGCGGCTCGCGCTGGTGCCGGGTCTGGCGATCGCGATCGCGGTGCTCGGGTTCAACTTGCTCGGCGACGGTCTGCGTGACCGCCTCGACCCCCGGCTGGAGCGGCGATGACCCTCGAAGTGTCGGAACTGTCCGTGCACGCCGGTGCGCATGCGCTGGTGCGCGGGGTGTCGTTCGCGGTCGGCGCCGGTGAGCGGGTCGGGCTGATCGGCGAGTCCGGGTCCGGCAAGTCGCTGACCGCGTCCGCGGTGATGGGCCTGCTGCCGGAGGGGTTGCGGGCGAGCGGTTCGGCGAAGCTGACCGGCACCGAGCTGCTGGGCGCGCCCGAGCGCGAGCTGTCGCGGCGGCGGGGGCGGGACCTGGCGATGGTGTTCCAGGAGCCGATGACCGCGCTGAACCCGCTGATGCGCGTCGGCCGCCAGGTCGCCGAGGCGATCCGGCTGCACACCCGCAAGTCCCGGCGGGCGGCCCACGAGGCCGCGGTGGCGTTGCTGGACGCGGTGAAGCTGCCCGATCCGGAGCAGCTCGCCCGCGCCTACCCGCACCAGCTCTCCGGCGGCCAGCGGCAGCGGGTGGTGCTGGCGATCGCCCTGGCCAACGACCCGGCGCTGCTGATCTGCGACGAACCGACCACGGCGCTCGACGTCACCGTGCAGGCGCAGGTTCTCGACCTGATCCTGACCGGGGTCGCCGAACGGGAGACGGCGCTGCTGTTCATCACGCACGACCTCGCGGTGGTGGCGCGGGTGTGCACGCGGGTGCTCGTCATGTTCGAGGGCCGGATCGTCGAGGAAGGGTCCACTTCGGACGTCCTCACCCGGCCGCGGCACGACTACACGAAGAAGCTGCTGGCCGCGTCGGACCTGGAGGCGGCGTGATCGAACTGCGAGACGTCCACCGCCACTACCGGCGGCCACGCGAGGTGCGCGCGCTCCGTGGGGTGTCGTTCACCGTCGCGGCCGGGCAGCGATTCGGCATCGTCGGCGAATCCGGCTCCGGCAAGTCCACCCTGGTGCGCCTGCTGGCCGGGCTGGACCGGCCCACCTCCGGCGAGATCTCCTTCGACGGCAGGCGGATCGACGGCCTGCCCGAGCGGAAGCTGGGGTTCCTGCGCCGCGCGGTGCAGGTGGTGTTCCAGGACCCGATGGGCTCGCTCGACCCGCGGATGCGCGTGCGGGACATCATTTCCGAGCCACTGGGCCGCCGCGACCCGGACCGCGTCGCGGAGCTGCTGACCGCGGTCGGGCTGCCCGCGGACGCGGCGAGCCGCTACCCGCACCAGTTCTCCGGCGGGCAGCGGCAGCGGATCTCGATCGCCCGCGCGCTCGCGCCGCACCCGCGGGTGCTGATCGCGGACGAGCCGGTCAGCGCGCTGGACGTGTCGGTGCGCAAACAGATCCTCGACCTCCTCGCCGAGCTGACCGAACGCTTCGAGCTGACGCTGGTGTTCGTTTCGCACGACCTCGCCGTGGTACGCCGGGTCTGCGACACGGTCGCCGTGATGCGCTCCGGGGAGCTCGTCGAGCTGGGCGCGGTGGAACAGGTCTACGGCGATCCGCGACATCCCTACACGAGGGAGCTCGTCGCGGCGGCCCCGAACCTGCGTGCGGAACTGGCCAGGCTGCAGGGAGGACGATGATGTTCGACCCCTATCCCGACGGACTGCCGATCGGGTCCGACTGGGTGTCCACACCGGACACGACGGAGATCAGGTTCCCCTACGACGGCTGCGTGGTCGCGCGGGCGCCGGTCGGCACGCCCGACCTGGCGCACCTCGCGGTCAACGAGGCGGTGCTCGTCGCGCGGGAGGTGGCGAAGCTGCCCTCGCACGTGCGCCGCGAGGTGCTGCTCGGCGTGCACCGGTCGCTGCTGGAGTGGCGCGACGAGCTGGAGGGGTTGCTGGTCGTGGAGACCGGCAAGCCGCTCGTCGACTGCCGCGTCGAGGTCGCGCGGACGCTGGTGACGTGGCAGGCCGCGGCCGAGGAGGTCGCGCGGCTGCACGGCGAGACCGTGCCGCTGGACCTGCTGCCTGCCGGCGAGGGGCTCACCGGGTTCTGGGTGCGCAAGCCGATCGGCGTGGTCGTCGGCATCGCCGGGTTCAACTACCCGCTGCTGCTCGCCTCGCACAAGATCGCGCCGGCCATCGCGGCCGGGTGCCCGGTGATCGTGAAGCCGGCGCCGCAGACGCCGCTGTCGACGCTGTGGCTGGTGCACCTCGTGCGCGAGGCGGCGGCTGGCGTCGGCGCGCCGCTGCCGATGGTCCAGCTGGTCACCGGCGACGCCGAGGTCGGATCGGCGCTGGTCACCGACCCGCGGATCGGTGCGGTGTCGTTCACCGGCTCGGCTGCCGTCGGGCACCGCATCGCGAAGGACGCGGCGCCGCGGAAGACCCTGCTGGAACTGGGCTCGAACTCGGCGCTGGTGGTCGCCGAGGACGCGGATCTCGACGCGGCCGTGGACGCGGTGCTGCGCGGCGGGTTCTACGCGTCCGGGCAGGCGTGCATCTCCGTGCAGCGGCTGCTGGTCGTCGACGCGGTGGCGGACGAGTTCACCGAACGCCTGCTGGCCCGGCTGCCCGAGGTCGTCACCGGCGACCCGCGGGACGAGAAGACCCGGGTGTCGGCGCTGATCGACGAACGGTCCACCCGTCGCGTGCTCGACTGGATCTCGGCGGCGGTCGCCGCGGGCGCGCAGGTGGCCGCGGGCGGCGAGTCGGTGGACGGGATCATCCGGCCGACTGTGCTGACCGACGTGCCGGACGGCGTGGACTGCTGGGACGAGGAGATCTTCGGGCCGGTGGTGTGCCTGCGTCGGGTGCCCGACGTGGACACGGCGTTCACGCAGGTCAACGACTCGCGGTACGGGCTGCACGCGAGCGTGTTCACCCGCTCGCTGCGCACCGCGATGCGGGCGCTCGACGAGCTGGAGGTCGGCGGTGTCGTGGTGAACGAGGTGCCCGGGTTCCGGTCGGACACCATGCCCTACGGCGGCGTGAAGGACTCCGGCATCGGGCGCGAGGGGCCGCGGTTCGCGATCGACGAGCTGACCGTGACGCGGATGGCGGTGATCAGGGCGTGAACTACGAGAAGCTGTTCCGGCTCGACGGGAAGCGGGCCGTGGTGCTCGGCGCGGGCAGCGGCATCGGCCGCGAGTCGGCGCTCGCCCTCGCCGCGCACGGCGCGGAGGTGATCTGCGCGGACCGCAACGCCGCCGCCGCGGCGGAGACCGCGCGCGAGATCCGCGGCGAGTCCTACGAGATCGACGTGCTGGACTCATCGGCGGTCGAGCGGGCGGCGGGCGAGCTGGGCGCGCTCGACGTCGTCGTGCTGACCGCGGCGACCAACGTGCGCAAACGCCTGCTCGACTACCGGCGCGAGGAGTTCGACCGGGTCGTCGCGCTCAACCTCGGCGCGACCTTCGACGTCGTCCGGGCCTTCGGCGCCGGCATGGTCGAGCGCGGGCGGGGCAGCATCATCGGGTTCTCCTCGATCCGCGGCACCACCGTCGAACCGGGTCAGGGGCCGTACGCGGCGACCAAGGCGGGGCTCGTCCAGCTGTTCCGCACCGCGGCAGCCGAGTTCGGGCCGTCCGGCGTGCGGGTCAACGCGATCGCGCCCGGCGTGGTCGAAACGCCGCTGACCGAACAGATCAAGGCCAGCCCCGACTGGTACGCCGCCTACGCGGGCAAGAGCGCGCTCGGCCGCTGGGCCAAGGCGTCCGAGCTGGCCGGGGCCGTCGTCTACCTGGCCTCCGACGCCGCGAGCTTCGTCACCGGGGCGGTGCTGGCCGTCGACGGCGGCTGGACCGCGGTGGACGGCCGCTACACACCGCCGGAATGAGGAGGGACCCGTGGAGCCGACCGATCTGACCGCGACCGAACTGCTCGCCGCCTACCGCGCCGGGACGTTGTCCCCGGTCGAGGTCACCGAGGCGGTGCTGACCCGCATCGACGCGCTGGAACCGTCCCTGCACGCGCTCTACGCGTACGACCCATCGCAGGCGCGGGACGCGGCCAAGGCGTCCGAACAGCGGTGGCTCGCGGGGGAGGCGGGGCCGCTCGACGGCGTGCCGCTCACGTTGAAGGAGAACATCGCGACCAAGGGCACGCCGGTGCCGCTGGGCACCGCGGCCACCGAACTGGTCCCGGCCCCGGCTGACGCGCCCGCCGCCGCCCGCGTCCGCGAGGCCGGTGCGGTGCTGCTCGGCAAGACCACGATGCCCGACTACGGGATGCTGACCTCGGGGTTGTCCAGCTTCCACACCGCGAGCCGCAACCCGTGGGACCTCTCGCGGACGCCCGGCGGGTCGAGCGCGGGCGCCGCCGCCGCGGCCGCCGCCCGGTATGGGCCGCTGCACGTCGGCACCGACATCGGCGGCTCGATCCGGCTGCCCGCCGGGTGGTGCGGGCTGGTCGGTCTCAAGCCGAGCTTCGGGCGGGTGCCGGTGCACCCGCCGTTCCCCGGCCGGGTCGCCGGGCCCCTGACGCGCACGGTGGCGGACGCGGCGTTGCTGATGGGTGTGGTGTCCGCGCCGGACAGCCGGGACCACCTGAGCCTGCCCCCGGCGGAAATCGCCTGGTCACAATTGGAACTCGACGTCACCGGACTGCGCCTGGGCCTGCAGCTGGACGCCGGGGTCGGGCTGCCGGTCGAGGACGACGTGCGGGCCGCGGTGCTCGACGCGGCCCGCCGGTTCGAGGCGGCCGGCGCGATCGTCGAACCGGTCGAACCCTTCCTGACCAGGGAAATGCTGGACGGGCTCGACGACTTCTGGCGCGTGCGGGCGTGGTGCGACATCAGCGCGCTGCCACCGGAACGGCAGGCGCTGGTGCTGCCGTACATCGCCGCCTGGGCGCAGGGCGGCGCGGAGGTTTCCGGTGTCGCGGCGTACCGCGGGTTCGCCCAGATGGACGCGATCAGCGTCGCCGCGCTGGGTGCCGGTGAGCCGTACGACTTCGTCCTGTCGCCGACCTGCCCGGTTTCCGCCCCGCCCGCGGAGTGGGCGTCGCCGACGAACGACCCGGAGCGGCCGTTCGAGCACATCGCGTTCACCGTGCCCTACAACATGTCCGGCCAGCCCGCGGTGTCGTTGAACTGCGGTTATACGAGTGGGGGACAGCCGGTCGGGCTGCAGATCGCCGGACGGCGCTTCGACGACCTCGGTGTGCTGCAGCTGGCTGCAGCATTCGAAGGAATTCGCGGCCCGCAGCGGTCGCCGGGGGTGTGAAGACGCGCCATCTGGGGGACGATCGGACCCATGCGGATGGTGTACACCGGAGCGGACGAGGAAGAGTTCATCGACGCCCGGCAGCGGCTGCTCGTCGAGCTGGACGCCTGGTCGCAGATGCGGCAACGGGTGGTGGACCCGGTGGTCGCCGGGGCGATGCTGGACTTCCGCTTCGAACGGGACGGCCTGCTCGGCCGCTGGACGCGTGACATCCTCCGCAACGCGCTGCTGGTGTGGTTCCCGCGCAAGGTCGTGCTGCTCGACCCGCACTCCTCGGCCGTGCTGTCCACGGTCGAGGCGCTGATGGACTTCTTCGACGACGCCGACCTGCTGGACGAGCGCAGCGAGCAACCGGCTGTGCTGCGCACGTACCTGACCGCGATCGCCGACCGGTTCGACACGGCGATGAACGAGCCGTCGAACTTCGGGCTGGCCAAGTTCTGGGCCGTCGCGATGGCCGAGCACGGCATCGACCCGCTGAACGAGGTCGCCGCGCAGGCGTTCATCGACCGGGTGCGGCGGGGTGAGGTCGAGGTCGACCAGACGTTGCTGCACGACCTGGCCTACCGCCACTACCAGGGCGACCCGGACGCGGAGGCGGCCGCGCCGTCCCCGGTGTTCCCGCTCGCGTCGCCCGACCGGCTGGCGGCGGAGGCCGAGGTCACGGCGGTGGTGCCGCAGCTGCGCCGGTTCGTCGAGTGGATCGGCGACGGCCGGGACCTGGCGGAGATCAGCGCGCCCGCCGAGTTCGTCGCGATGGCCAAGCGGGCCGGGGTGGTGCGGGTCTACCGCGGACGGCTGGTGCCGGTGAAGAAGGCGGCGCGGCGGCTGGCCGACCCGGTCGAGCTGTGGCGGGCGGCGGTGGCGTCGATCCTGGGCAACCCGGTCGCGGCCGAGATGGTCACCGAGCTGGCTTCGGAGCCTGCCACCATCCCGATGCTGGTGGAGATGCTGGGCGGCGACGGCGGCACGATCCTGCGGGTGGTGCACCGGCTGGCCGAATACGGGCTGGTGGAGATCTTCCCCGCGGGCGAGGAGCACGTCGAGGACCTGCTGGACTTCGCCGGGGTGGACTACCTCGACGAGGTGCCCGAGGAGGAGCGGCAGGTCGTGCAGCTGCTGCCACTCGGCGTGCAGGCGGCCTACGAACTGCGGGTCGCCGAGGGCGAGCCGGTGCTGACGGTGGACGACCTCGCGACCGAGACGGCGGAGGTCCTGTTCGCACGCCTGGCGCCGCTGGACGCGCAGGTGCTCGACGAGGGCTCGGCGACGTGGCTGCGCGCGCGGGACCCGGAACGCGCGATCGCCGAGCTGTCGGCGCTGGCCCGCCGGACGGACGACTTCGAGCACCTGATGCTGACGTTCCGCCTGCTGGCGCGCCTCGGCGGCGACGGCGTCGCGGCGATCGCCGCACTGCGGGACCACTCGGCAGCCGGCCCAGCCGCGACGACGTGGCTGTTCGACGCGGGCCTGATCGACCGCAGCGAGGTCGCCGGCCGCGAGCGCACATACAGCAAGGTGGACCTACTGGCGGCGGACATCCGGACGGAAGGCCGGGAAAAGGCCCTCGCCGACTTCGCCTCACAACCCCGACCGGACCAACTGCTGTTCCTGGCAGGCGCGACGATCTGCGGCCACCCGAGCGCGCGGGAAGTGCTCGAATCGGTCGTCGTGGCACACCCCGACCGCGCCGTGTCGAATGCGGCGCGCAAAGCACTGGACTGGCTCCACGACGAGCCGTTTTGAACAAACAAACCAAGGTAGCTGGGTGGTCATCCCGTCGCCTGACACGTGACGATCACCTTGAGCCAGGGCCGCAACCCGCGCTGGGTCCGGCAGCCGAGAACACAAA